>NZ_DATCUY010000459.1:0-1581 GCF_036567245.1 Achromobacter sp.
CGGGCGTCCAGCGCCAGGCCGGCGCCGATGCTGCCGAACAGGTCGCCTTCGACGCTTCGAGCCCCCGGCACCAGGGCCGAGACGGACTCGCGCAGGCGCGGCACGCGGCTGGAACCGCCGGTGAAGAACACCGTATCCACATCCGAGGTCGACACGCCGGCATCGCGCAGTAGCGCCCCCACCGTGGTCTCGACCTTCTCGATCAACCGGCTCACGCAGGCGTCGAACGAGGGCCGCGTCACGTCCACGCCCAGTTCCGGCGCGATGCGCGACAGGTCGATGCGCGCGGCGGGCGTATCAGACAGCGCGATCTTGGCCTCTTCGACCTGCACCGCCACCCAGTGCCCGGCGCGCTGCTTGACCAGGTTGAGCAGCAGATCGATCTTCTCGCGGTCGCCGGCTTCGGCGCGGATGTAGGCGAAGTGCTCGGCGGCCTTGCGGGTATAGGCCTGGTTGATGGTGTGCCAGCACGCCAGGTTGCCGTATTGCGTGGACGGCACGTCCTTGCCGCTGCGCAGCTGGCTGCCCAGCCCCAGCATCGGCATCACGTGGGCCAGGCTGAGCTGCTTGTCGAAGTCCACCCCGCCGATGTGCACGCCGCCATACGCCAGGATGTCCTCGCGGCGGTCGGCCTTGGCGGCGCGGCCGGGCCCCAGGCGGATCAGCGAAAAGTCGGAGGTGCCGCCGCCGATGTCGATGACCAGCACCAGCTCTTCGCGGTCGATCTGCGATTCATAGTCGAATGCGGCGGCCAGCGGCTCGAACTGGAATTCGATATCGGTAAAGCCCACGCTGCGCGCAATCTCGCCCAGGGTGTCCTGGGCGGTCTGGTCGGCGGCGGGGTTGTCGTCCACGAAGAACACCGGCCGGCCCAGCACGGCGCGCGTGAAGCCCCGGCCCGCCGCCGTCTCGGCGCGATGCTTGAGTTCGGCGATGAAGCGCGTGAGCAGGACGCGGAACGGAATCGAACGGCCCTGCACTTCCGTCGAGCCGTCGATCAGCGAGCTGCCCAGCAGGCTCTTCATCGAGCGCATCAGGCGCCCGTCGTAGCCCGCCAGGTAATCGGAGATGGCGGCGCGGCCATAGCTGACCTCGGCGTCTTCGTCATGGAAGAAAATGGCCGACGGCAAGGTGGTCTTGCCGTCTTCCAGGGCGAGGAGCGCGCGCTGATCGGGGCGGCTCCAGCCCACGGTGGAGTTGGACGTGCCGAAGTCGACGCCGCATGCGGTGGAGATCATGGGGAATTCTGGGGCTGAAAGCAAAACGGCGGACAAGTGTAGCCGCAACCGCCAGAATCGCCATATCAGCCCGTGCGCGCCAGCGCCCTGGCCGTGAACGCCAGCGTCGCGGCAGCCACCAGCAGGCCGCTGGCGAAGCCGCCGGCGTAGCCGATCTGGGCCGCCAGCCCGGTCAGGAGCGACGAGGTCAGGATCTCGCCCAGGTCGCGGGCGCTCTGCACGGCGGTCATGTCGGTGCCGGCCTGCTCCCCCCGGCTGGCGAAGCGCATGGCCAGCGTCATCAGGGCCACGGACGCGGCGCCCGCGCCGAACGCGCCCAGCGCCTGCGCACCAAAGGCCATGC
>NZ_DATCUY010000460.1:0-9795 GCF_036567245.1 Achromobacter sp.
GGCGGGCGCGGTCGCGGCGACGGCGGCCTTGCCGGCGGTGTCGATGCGGGCCAGCACTTCGCCCGAGGTGACGGTGCTGCCGTCGCCCTTGACGATTTCAGCCAGCACGCCCGAGGCCGGTGCCGGCACTTCCAGCACGACCTTGTCGGTTTCGACTTCGATCAGGATTTCGTCCGCTTCAACGGCAGCGCCAGGCTGCTTCTTCCAGGTCAGCAGCGTCGCTTCGGAGACGGATTCGGAGAGTTGGGGGACGACGACGTCGGTAATAGCCATTTTGTTTGTTCCGTAAAGTTTGTGTTCTGGTCGCGCTGCGCGGCAAGCCTCGAAATCCAATTCCGGAAACCTGCGCGCGCGGCGCGTGCATCAAGCGAGCGTTACTTCGTCAACATGACCTTGAACTTGGGCGCGAAAGCCGTTTCGATCAGGGCCTTCTGCTGCTCTTGGTGCTTGGCCAGGTAGCCGACGGCCGGCGATGCCGACGCGGCGCGGCCGGCATAGCCCAGCTTCTGGCCTTCGACCATGTTTTCGTACACATGATGCTGAACGTAGAACCAGGCGCCTTGGTTCTGCGGTTCGTCCTGAACCCAGATCACTTCGGTTGCCTTCGGGTACTTGCGCAGTTCCGTTTCGAACGACTTGTGCGCGAACGGATACAGCTGTTCGACGCGGACGATCGCCACGTTGTCGGCGCCACGCTCGCGGCGGGCGTTGACCAGATCGTAGTAGACCTTGCCCGAGCAAGCCAGCACGCGCTTGACCTTGCTGGCGTCGATGGCCTCGTCGACCTCGCCGATGACCGGACGGAAGCTGCCGCCTGCCAGATCGGTCAGGGGGGAGCCGGCGTCCTTGTTGCGCAGCAGCGACTTGGGCGTGAACAGCACCAGCGGCTTGCGGAACGGACGGATCATCTGACGACGCAGCACGTGGAAGATCTGCGACGCGGAGGTCGGCTGGACCACTTGCATGTTGTTGTCGGCGCACAGCTGCAGGAAGCGCTCGATGCGGCCCGACGAGTGCTCGGGACCCTGGCCTTCGTAGCCGTGCGGCAGCATCAGGGTCAGGCCCGACTGGCGGCCCCACTTGGCTTCGCCGGAGCTGATGAACTGGTCGATCACGACCTGGGCACCGTTGACGAAGTCGCCGAACTGGCCTTCCCAGATGGTCAGCGTGTTGGGCTCGGCGCTGGAGTAGCCGTATTCAAACGCCAGCACTGCCTCTTCGGACAGCACGGAGTCGATGACGGTGAACGGAGCCTGGCCTTCCGAGACGTTCTGCAGCGGAATGTAGGTGCCGTCGTTCCAGCGTTCGCGGTTCTGGTCGTGCAGCACGGCGTGGCGGTGCGTGAACGTACCGCGGCCCGAGTCCTGGCCGGTGATGCGGATGGCGTAGCCCGAGGACACCAGGGTGGCGAAGGCGAGGTGTTCGCCCATGCCCCAGTCCAGGTTCAACTCGCCCTTGGCCATGGTGCGGCGATCGTTCAGCAGCTTGGCGACCAGCGGGTGTACCGTGAAGCCTTCCGGCACGGTGGTGATGCGTTCGCCGATGCGCTTGAGTTCGGCCAGCGGCACGGCGGTGTCGGCCTGGTCGGTCCACTTGGCGCCCAGGAACGGCGACCAGTCGATGGCGTACTTGCTCTTGTAGTCGGTCAGCACCGGTTCGATGGTGCGCTGGCCGTCTTCCATCAGTTGGCGGTAGTCCTTCACCAGTTGATCGGCTTCGCCTTCGGCCAGCACGCCTTGCGTGGTCAGCTTGTCGGCGTACAGCTTGCGCGTGCCGGGGTGGTGGCCGATGCGCTTGTACATCAGGGGCTGCGTCAGCGACGGGGTGTCTTGCTCGTTGTGGCCCAGCTTGCGGAAGCAGACGATGTCCACGACGATGTCGTGGCGGAACTGCTGGCGGTAGTCCAGCGCCAACTTGGTGACGAACACCACGGCTTCGGGATCGTCACCGTTGACGTGGAACACCGGGGCTTCGATCATCTTGACCACGTCGGTGCAATACAGCGTCGAACGCGAGTCGCGCGGGTCGGACGTGGTGAAGCCGATCTGGTTGTTGATGACGATGTGCAGCGTGCCGCCCGTGCCGTAGCCGCGGGTCTGCGCCAGGTTCAGGGTTTCCATGACCACGCCCTGGCCGGCGAAGGCCGCGTCGCCGTGCACCAGCACCGGCAGCACTTGCTTGCCTTCGGCGTCACCGCGGCGTTCCTGGCGAGCGCGCACGCTGCCTTCGACCACGGGGTTGACGATTTCCAGGTGGGACGGGTTGAACGCGAGCGACAGGTGGACCGGGCCGCCACGGGTGGACAGGTCGCTGGAGAAGCCGTTGTGGTACTTCACGTCGCCGTCGGTCAGGCCTTCGGCGTGCTTGCCTTCGAACTCGGCGAACAGGTCGCCGGGCATCTTGCCCATGATGTTCACGAGCAGGTTCAGGCGACCGCGGTGGGCCATGCCGACCACGATTTCCTGGACGCCGTTTTCACCGGCGTGGTTGACCACTTCGTCCATCGAGGCGATGAAGCTTTCGCCGCCTTCCAGCGAGAAGCGCTTCTGGCCGACGTACTTGGTGTGCAGGAAGCGCTCGAGGCCTTCGGACTCGGTCAGCTGCTGCAGGATGTGGCGCTTTTCTTCGGCCGAATAGGCGGGCGCGCCCAGGGTGGTTTCCAGGCGTTCCTGGATCCAGCGCTTGGCGGCGGGGTCGGAGATGTGCGTGAATTCGGCACCGATGCTGCGGCAATACGTGTCGCGCAGCGCCTTCAGGATGTCGCGCAGCGTCATGGTGCTGGCGGTCGTGAAGTAGGTGTTGGTAGCCGAGTAGGTTTGATCCAGATCGGCTTCGGTCAGGCCGTAGAAGGCCGGATCGAGTTCGGGGATCGGGGGACGTTCCTGGCGCTTGAGCGGATCCAGATCGGCCCAGCGCGAACCCAGCGAGCGGTAGGCCGCGATCAGCGACTGCACCGAAACCTGCTTGCTGGCGACGCTCAGGTCGGGTTCGGCCGCGCGTTGCACGAAGGCATTGGCCTTGGCGCGCTGGGCGAACGATTCGACGATGGGAGCGTGGGCCTGGTCGCGGGTGGATTCCTGGCCGTCGGTGGCGGGAGCGTGTTGCAGCTGGTCGAAGTATTCGCGCCAGTTGTCAGGTACCGAACCGGGATTGTCGAGGTAGGCTTCGTAAAGCTCCTCAACATAAGGGGCGTTACCCCCAAAGAGATAAGACGTGGATAGAGATTCTATTTCCGAAGACATATCGCTTCACCTTTACGAGTGCTTCACTCGACACGATGCAGGAAAACCTTCCGCGACACGGGCTTCCCGTTAAGCGGATAGCAGGGGCAGAAGGCGCGTACAAGCCTTAAAAGCCGTATGGGATAAGAGTATAGCTCTTTGAGTTTAGGGACGTCTTCTTGCGTTTGCGTGACGCAAAAGCGTATTCGGAATGCCGTCATGCAGCATTGGAATGTCCAGCGAATTCCGTCCATTGCGCCGTCTACGCGCCATCAATTTCCGTCAACCAAAAATGCCGCATCGCATCATTTTCACTGACAGAAATGCCAGTGTTGCGCATTAGCCTCGCTTACACCGGCAATTCCGTCGTGGACATGATCTCTTTCAGTACGAAGAAGGTGCGGATCTGGCGTACGCCGGGAAGCTTGATGATCTCACCCGCATGCAGCTTGTTGAAGCGTTCCAGATCGCGTATGCGCAGCATCAGGAAGTAGTCGAATTCGCCCGCCACCAGATGGCATTCCAGGCAGCCGCTGATGCCGCGCGCCGCGGCTTCGAAATCCGTGAAGGACTCGGGCGTGGAGCGATCCAGCACCACCCCGACAATGACCAGGGTGGCCATGTCGACCTCGGCGGGTTCCAGCAGAGCCACGGTTTTCCGGATGATCCCTTCGCTCTTCAGCTTTTCCACGCGTCGCAGGCAGGCCGCCGGGCTGAGGTGGACCCGCGCGCTCAATTCCAGGTTGGTGATCTGTGCATCCTGCTGCAGGGCGCGCAGGATATGGCGGTCAATGCGATCCAGGCTGGAAATGGCTGCCATTTAATGCGTCCCTGAAAATTAAATTTCGCTCTTGGTTTTTTACCTCAAATAATAAATACCATCCATTCATTTTGATAAGTTTTAAATTCTATAAATCATAAAAATACGCAATTGACGCCATGTCCAGGCAATTCCTATGATTTTTCCATCCGCGCCAACCGCGGCCGTCACAGGAGCCCCCATGGATCTGCAACGCTTTCCCCGCCATCGCCTGACCTTCGGCGACACCCCCATCGAAAAGCTCGACCGCCTGTCCGCGCACCTGGGCGGCAAGGTCGAGATCTACGCCAAGCGCGAAGACTGCAACAGCGGCCTTGCGTTCGGCGGCAACAAGCTGCGCAAGCTGGAGTACCTGATCCCGCAGGCGCTGGAACAGGGCTGCGACACGCTGGTCACCATCGGCGGCATCCAGTCCAACCACACCCGCATGGTGGCCGCGGTAGCCGCAAAGCTGGGCCTGGCCTGCGTGCTGGTACAGGAGAACTGGGTGGACTATTCGGACGCGGTCTACGACCGGGTCGGCAACATCATGATGAGCCGCCTGATGGGCGCCGATGTCCGCCTGGTGGATCAGGGTTTCGACATCGGCTTCCGGCGCAGCTGGGAAGAGGCCCTGGAAGACGTCCGCAAGCGTGGCGGCAAGCCCTATGCCATTCCGGCCGGCGCCTCGGACCACGAACTGGGCGGCCTGGGCTATGTCGGCTTCGCCGAGGAAGTGCGGCGCCAGGAAGCAGAGCTGGGGTTCAAGTTCGACTACATCGTCGTATGCGCGGTCACGGGCAGCACGCAGGCGGGCATGGTGGTGGGCTTTGCCGCGGACGGACGCGCCGACCGCGTCATCGGCATCGACGCCTCGGGCACGCCCGAGCAGACCCGGGCGCAGATCCTGCGCATCGCGCGGCGCACGGCGGACATGGTCGGACTTGGAACCGCTATCGAGGAGCGCGATGTGGTGCTGGACACCCGCTACGCCTACCCGGCCTACGGGCTGCCATCGGCCGAGACCAATGAAGCCATCCGCCTCTGCGCCCGGCTCGAAGGCATGATGACCGACCCGGTCTACGAAGGAAAATCCATGCAGGGCATGATGGACATCGTCCGCCGCGGCGAGATTCCCGCGGGCTCGCGGGTTCTGTATGCGCACCTGGGAGGGGTGCCGGCGATCAACGCCTACAGCTTTCTCTACCGCAACGGATAAGGGCGCCTACGGCGCTTTCGCCTGGCCTTGCGGCGACCTGCGCTGACAGGCCGGCCTCGAATGGCAGGGCTTGCCAGCCCCGGCCGTCCGCGCCCATGATGGATGCAGGAAGCGCAGCCCAGCCGGCGTATCCGCCGGCTGGGCTTTTTCCTGCCTGCACTTTGCCGGTCTCGGTTTCAGCCACGGGAAAATCATGTACATAGTTTGTATACAAAACCAGGATTTCCAGCTATGGTGCTGATCATCAGGAAGTCGTCCGCCAACCCACGCCCGGCCGCCACGCGCCGGCGCACTCCGCCCGCCTGTTCATGACCGCCTACGATTCCACGCTCCCCTACCCCCGCGACCTGGCCGGCTACGGCCGCAATCCGCCGCATGCGAGATGGCCGGGCCAGGCTCGCATCGCGGTGCAGTTCGTGCTGAATTACGAGGAAGGCGGCGAGAACAGCGTGCTGCATGGCGACGCCGGGTCCGAGCAGTTCCTGTCGGAAATGTTCAATCCCGCCAGCTATCCCGAGCGCCATCTCAGCATGGAAGGCATCTACGAGTACGGTTCGCGCGCGGGTGTCTGGCGCATCCTGCGGGAATTTGAAAAGCGCGGACTGCCGCTGACGGTTTTCGGCGTCGGCATGGCCTTGCAGCGCCACCCCGAACTGAGCGCGGCCTTGGTTGAACTGGGACACGAGATCGCCTGCCACGGCTGGCGCTGGATTCACTACCAGCACATCGACGAAGCCACCGAGCGCGAGCATATGCGCCTGGCCATGGACGCCATCACGCAGTTGACCGGCAGCCGTCCGCTGGGCTGGTACACCGGCCGCGACAGCCCGCGTACCCGGCGCCTGGTCGCCGACTACGGCGGCTTCGAGTACGACAGCGATTACTACGGCGATGACCTGCCCTTCTGGATGCGCGTGCAGAAAACGGATGGCAGCATCGTGCCGCAGCTGATCGTGCCTTATACGCTGGACTGCAACGACATGCGTTTCGCGCTGCCGCAGGGCTATTCGCACGCCGATCCCTTCTTCCAATACCTGAAGGACAGCTTCGACGCGCTCTATGCCGAAGGCGACGAGGCGCCCAAGATGATGAGCATCGGCATGCATTGCCGCCTGCTGGGCCGACCTGGCCGCATCACGGCGCTGCAGCGCTTCCTGGACCACATCGCCAGCCACGACCGCGTCTGGGTCTGCCGGCGGCTCGACATCGCGCGCCACTGGCAAGCAGCGCATCCTTATACCCCCAACGCCTGAACAGGACGGCCATGGCCCAATCCCTAGCCCAACTCAATGCGGCGGCGCCCGCGGAAGCCGCCGCCATGCTCGACGGCCTGTATGGGCACGCGCCCTGGATCGCCGAACGCGCGCTTGCCGACCGGCCGTTTCGCTCGGTGGCCGATCTGGGTCAGCGCCTGCGCCAGGCCGTGAGCGAAGGCGATGCCGAGGCCCGGACAGCGCTGCTGCGCGCCCACCCCGAACTGGCAGCCAAGCCAGACGCGCCCCTGGGCGCAGATTCCGCACGCGAGCAGGACCTGGCTGGACTGGCTGGACTGGCCGGCTGCACGCCGGCCGAAATGGCGCGCCTGCAAGAATTGAACGCCGCCTACAAGACCAGGTTCGGCTTCCCCTTCGTCCTCGCCGTGCGCGGCCCGCGCGGCGCCGGCATGACGCGCCAGCAGGTGATGGACGAATTCGCCCGCCGCCTGGACAACCCGCCCGACCTCGAATTCGAAGAGGCCCAGCAGCAGCTGCACCGCATCGCCGAGATCCGCCTGCGGGACCGCTACGACGCCGAGCCCGCCCTGGGCAATGACATCTGGGACTGGAGCGAACAACTGGCCGCCCACAGCGATCCCGGCTATGCCGAAAAGGGCCAGCTCACCGTCACCTATCTGACCGCAGCCCACCGAGCCTGCGCCGGGCTGCTGTCGCAGTGGATGCGCGACTGCGGCTTCGACGAGGTCGGCTTCGACGCCGTGGGCAACGTGGTCGGCCGCTACCTCGCCGCAACCCCCGACGCCCCCACCCTGATGACCGGCAGCCATTACGACACAGTGCGCAACGCCGGCAAGTACGACGGCCGCCTGGGCATCTTCGTACCGATGGCCTGCGTGCGCGAACTGCACCGCCAGGGCAGGCGCCTGCCCTATCACCTGGAAGTCATAGGCTTCGCGGAAGAGGAAGGCCAGCGCTACCGCGCCACCTTCCTGGGATCGGGCGCGCTGATCGGCGACTTCAAGCCCGAATGGCTGGACCAGCAGGACGCCGACGGCATCAGCATGCGTGACGCCATGGCGCAAGCCGGCCTGCGCAGCGAGGACATCCCCAAGCTGAAGCGCGATCCCGCGCGCTACCTGGGCTTCGTCGAAGTCCATATCGAACAAGGGCCCGTGCTCTACGAAATGGGGCTGCCGCTGGCCGTGGTCACGTCGATCAACGGCTGCGTGCGCTACCAGGTGCGGATCAACGGCCTGGCCTGCCATGCCGGCACCACGCCCATGAACCGCCGCCGCGACGCGGCCACCGCCACCGCCGAACTGGCCTTGTACGTGGAACAGCGCGCCGCCCGCGACGGCGACTCGGTAGGCACCATAGGCATGCTGGAGGTGCCTGGCGGTTCGATCAATGTGGTGCCGGGCGAATGCCGCTTCAGCCTGGACCTGCGCGCGCCCAGCGACGCCCAGCGCGATGCGCTGGCGGACGACGTGCTGGCCGAGCTCGAAGCCATCTGCCAGCACCGGGGACTGCGCTACACGCTGGAAGAAACCATGCGCGCCGCCGCCGCCCCCAGCGACCCCGCCTGGCAGCAGCGCTGGGAACGCGCCGTCGACGCGCTGGGACTGCCCGTCCACCGCATGCCCAGCGGCGCCGGCCACGATGCCATGAAGCTGCACGAGGTCATGCCCCAGGCCATGCTGTTCGTGCGCGGCCAGAACGCCGGCATCAGCCACAACCCGCGCGAAGCCACCTCCAGCGACGACATCCAGCTTGCCGTGCAGGCGTTCCTGCACCTGCTCGACGACCTTGCCCACGCCCCCAAATAACCGACCATGACAGCCTACGCCCGACTCGACGCCTGGATTGACGCCCACTTTGACGAGGAAGTCCGCTTCCTGCAGGAGCTGGTGCGCGTGCCGACCGACACGCCCCCCGGCAACAACGCCCCGCACGCCGAACGCACGGCCGAACTGCTGCAAGGCTTCGGCCTGGAGGTCGAGGCCCACCCGGTGCCCGCCGACGCCGTGCGGGACTACGGACTGCAATCCATCACCAACCTCATCGTGCGCCGCGAGTACGGCGCGGGCGGCCCGCGCGTGGCGCTCAACGCCCACGGCGACGTAGTGCCGCCGGGCGAAGGCTGGGAACATGACCCCTACGGCGGCGACATCGACAACGGCAGCCTGTACGGCCGCGCCGCCGCCGTCAGCAAGAGCGACTTCGCCAGCTACACCTACGCCCTGCGCGCGCTGGAAGCCGTCGCCAGGCCCAGCCGCGGCGCGGTCGAACTGCACTTCACCTACGACGAAGAGTTCGGCGGCCTGCTCGGCCCCGGCTGGCTGCTGTCGCAAGGGCTGACCAAACCCGACCTGCTGATCGCCGCAGGCTTCAGCTACGAAGTCGTCACCGCCCACAACGGCTGCCTGCAGATG
Organism: Achromobacter sp.; assembly: GCF_036567245.1. GTDB lineage: Bacteria > Pseudomonadota > Gammaproteobacteria > Burkholderiales > Burkholderiaceae_B > Achromobacter. The sequence continues at coordinate 8,889 of NZ_DATCUY010000460.1, forward strand.
GAGGTGACGGTGCACGGCAAGATGGCGCATGCCGCCATCCCCGGCAGCGGGGTGGACGCGCTGCAAGGCGCGGTTGCGATCCTAAACACGCTGTATGCGCAGAACGCGCGATACCGGGAGATCCGCTCCGAGGTGCCGGGCATCAGCCACCCCTATCTGAACGTCGGCCGCATCGAAGGCGGCACCAACACCAATGTGGTCCCCGGCAAAGTGATATTCAAACTGGACCGCCGCATGATCCCCGAAGAGAATGCAGCCGAAGTCGAAGCCGACATCCGCCGCATCATCCAGGAAACCGCCGACTCCGTGCCCGGCATCCGCGTGGACATCAAGCGTCTGCTGCTGGCCAACTCCATGCGTCCGCTGCCGGGCAGCCAGCCACTGGTGCAGGCCATCCAGAAGCATGGGCAGGAATTGTTCGGCGAGCCTATCGCCGCCATGGGCACGCCGCTTTATACCGATGTGCGCCTGTACGCCGAAGCGGGCATCCCGGGCGTGATCTACGGCGCCGGGCCGCGCACCGTGCTGGAATCGCACGCCAAGCGCAACGATGAGCGCGTGGTCCTGGAAGACCTGCGGCGCGCCACCAAGGTCATCGCCCGCACGCTGGCCGACCTGCTGAACGCCGCCTGAGGCGGCCGCCCGGCAAGTTCTGCCGGGCGCATCACGCCAGCTTCATCACCCGGCGCCAGAACAGGATTGCCACCAGCACGAACACGGCCAGGCCCAGGAAGGACGCCGTGTGCTCGAAGCCCGCGCCGGCGATCGCCAGCGGCGCTTCCGTGCCGGCCGCGCCGATGATGCCGGCCATCAGCACGCCGACCAGGCTTTCGCCCACGATCAGGCCCGAGGCAATCAACACGCCGCGGCGGTTGGCCGCGTCGGCGAACTGCTCGTAGGGCTTGCC
>NZ_DATCUY010000461.1:0-2614 GCF_036567245.1 Achromobacter sp.
TCAGCATGCCCAGCCCGGCCATGACGCGGAACGACCAGAACACGGCCGTGGCGTTGGGCCGGTCTTCCGGCGGATACGACTTGAGGCCGGGGAACTGGCCGTCCCAGCTGTGCGTGAGGATCAGGCTGCCCAGGCGCGGAACGTTCAGCGCGTAGCGCGTTTCCTCGCGTTCCATGTCGGGGATGCCGAACAGCGTCAGCGGCACGCCGGCGCCGGGCTCGTTTTCCCAATGGCCTTCGATGGCCGCGATCTTGGCCGGCTGGTGCTTGAGCGTGTTGAGCCCGTGGAAGTCGCCCACCACGGCCTGCAGCGGCGCCGCCAGCAGCAGCATGCCCATCGCCATCGAGAACATCTTCTTGACGGCGGGGCTGCGGTCGCCGCGCAGCAGGTGCCAAGCGCCGGACGCGCCCACCATGAGGGCGGTGGCGAGGAAGGCGGCGATGCCCATGTGCGCCAGGCGGTAGGGGAAGGAGGGGTTGAAGATCACCGCCAGCCAGTCGGTGGGCACCACGCGTCCGTCCAGGATCTCGTAGCCGGCGGGCGTCTGCATCCAGCTGTTGGAGGCGAGGATCCAGGTGGCGGACACCAGCGTGCCCAGCGCCACCATCACGGTCGAGAAGAAATGCAGGCCCGGTCCCACGCGCGACCAGCCGAACAGCATCACGCCGAGGAAGCCGGCTTCCAGGAAGAAGGCGGTCAGCACTTCGTAGGCCAGCAAGGGCCCGGTCACGCTGCCGGCGAAATCGGAGAAGAAGCTCCAGTTGGTGCCGAACTGATAAGCCATCACCAGGCCGGACACGACGCCCATGCCGAAGTTGACGGCGAAGATCTTGGTCCAGAAGTGGTAGAGGTCGCGGTAGACGGTGTTGCGCGTGCGCAGCCACAGCCCTTCCAGTACCGCGAGGTAGCTGGCCAGGCCGATGGTGATGGCGGGGAAGATGATGTGAAACGAGATGGTGAAGCCGAACTGTATTCGGGCAAGCAATAGCGCGTCGCTATCCATGGCGGTATTCCTGACTTCGTCGCCAGCGCGCCTCTACCGCCACAAGACGGCGTGCGCTGACGGGTGTTTGAACTACACCGTGAAGTTAGAGCCGCAGCCCTTATCAGTACAGATTCAGAGAAAGAAGAAAAAAGCGGATCAGTTTGCTTGGTTTACTGGATCTGCATCCCTGATTCATAGAGAAAACATCTGTGCTGCAGATATTTTCCAGCTTTCGAAGTTACAAAAAAAGCAGCACAGAAAAGGCAGGTGTGTCCCCTGATACGCATGTTTGGAGGCGCAGCCCGCCCGATCTGCGCCAGTCCGCTACGAGGCGCAGGCGCGCGCCGCTTCGTCGATCAGGCCAGCCACCTCGCCAGCGCGGGACGCCAGCGACGCGTGGCTCGCGTCCAGGGTGATGGTCTTGCGGGTGTTCATGCGTCCGGCCATGCGCGTCTGGTTCTCGGGGGCGATCATCCGGTCCTGGCTGGAGATCTGATACCAGGACGGTTTGCTGCGCCACGCGGGGACGGACACCGTTTCGCCAAAGGCGCTGGCCAGCGGTGCCTTCTGCGTGACGGCCATGACCAGCCCCTCGTCGGCGGGGAGGTCCTGGCAGAAGCTCTCGTGGAACTTATCGGGGCGCAGCCACAGGTAGCCGTCGCTGTCGGGCGCCAGATTGGGCGCGGCCGCAGGCAGCATCTCCTGCGTGATCCCGCCGGGGCTTTCGCCCGCATCCGGAGCAAAGGCGGCGATGTACACCAGGCCGGCCACGTTGGGCTGGTTGCCGGCTTCCGTGATGACCGCGCCGCCATACGAATGGCCGACCAGCAGCACTGGGCCCTTTTGTTGCGCGATCATCTTGCGGGTGCGTTCGGCGTCGTCGGCCAGCGACGTCAAGGGCATTTCCACGGCATGCAGGTCTTGATAACCCTTGCGCGCCAGTTCAAGAATGACTCGGGTCCAGTGGGCGGCGCCGCCCCAGAACCCGTGGACAAGAATGATGCTGGGTTTGCTGCTCATGGTGCGGCTCCTTCCGGGGATGGAGCAACGATCATGCGCGTGCCTCGCCGGCGCCGCTACTGCTTTTGCGTGCCGGCGTGTTACAGCGGCCGCGGCGCAGGCGCGACGATGGCCGGGCGCTGGGCGCGCTGGCTCAGCCACACGCTGGCGACCACGATCGCCATGCCGGCGATCTGCGCGGCGCTCAGCTGCTGGCCCAAGAGGCCCCAGCCCAGCAGCACCGCCGTGATCGGGCTGAGAAAACCCAGCGAGGACACCACCGCGGGCTCCAGCCGCGCCACGCCGCGGAACCAGAGCACGTAGGTCAACGCCGCACCAATCAGGCCCAGGTAGGCGATGCCGGCCACGTTCAGGGTGGTGAGCGGCGGCAGGGCGGGTTCCGCGGCGAAGGCCAGCGGCACCAGCAGGATGCCGCCCGCCGTCAGTTGCCAGGACGTGAAGGTGAGCGCCGACACCGGCGGCTGCCAGCGGCGGCTGAGCACCGTGCCCAGGGCCATCGAGGCGGCGCTGACCAGTCCGGCCGCGATGCCTACCGGATCCAGCGCGGCCTTGGGCGTCAGTACCAGCAACGCCACGCCGCCCAGGCCGCCCAGCGCCGCCAGCACCGAC
>NZ_DATCUY010000462.1:0-4663 GCF_036567245.1 Achromobacter sp.
TGTTCAACAGCTTTTTTATGTATTCGGTTGGCTGGGGAGGAAGGATTCGAACCTTCGCATGCCGGAATCAAAATCCGGTGCCTTAACCAGCTTGGCGACTCCCCAACTATCTTGCAATCCAATTCCGCAACGGATGTTCAGCTAACCCAGTACATGCCTGCACTAACCGAAACCGTGGATGCGTTTGACTGAATGTTTTATCAGCGCCGCGCATTGTAGCGGATATTTCTGCTTCTGCCAAAACGGCTTCGGAGAGCTCGGAAAATTCGGCGAACAAACACGCACCAGATCCCGACATGCGAACTGGGGTTCCGCGAAGGATTCCCTGTTCAGCAAGCCACCGCGATGCCCCAAGCACTTCAGGATAAAGACGGTAGACCACCGGCTCCAAATCATTCCTGCCGAAGCAGAAATTAGGCGAAGCAAGAAAGTCCGGTATTGTGATGTAAGAAGAATCCCTTGTCAAATCGGGTGCGGCAAATATTTGTGGCGTGGGCACGCTGGCGTCCGGTTGCGCCACCAGATAAGCGCGCTGCGGCAGCGTCACCGCGGTCAGGTCTTCGCCCACGCCCTGGGCGAACGCGGACTGGCCGAAGACGAAGACGGGCACGTCGGCGCCCAGCGGCAGCGCCAGCGCCATGAGCTCGCGCCGCGACAGTCCCGTGCCCCACAGCCTGTTCAGCGCGATCAGCACCGAGGCGGCATCGCTGGAACCCCCACCCAGCCCTCCCCCCTGCGGAATGCGCTTTTCCAGGCCGATCTGCACGCCCTGCTTCACGCCCGTGGCCCGCTGCAGCGCGTGCGCGGCGCGCAAGGTCAAGTCCTGATCTTCCGGCACGCCCGGCAACTCCGCGGCGCGGCTGATGACGCCATCGGCGCGCAGGTCGAAATGCAGGGTGTCGCACAGATCGATGAAACGGAAGACGGTCTGCAGCAGGTGGTAGCCATCGGCACGACGGCCCACGACGTGCAGGAATAGATTCAGCTTGGCGGGAGCGGGTACGTCGTAGAGAGTCACGGCTGGGCGAAAAAAAAGCGGTAGCCCGATTTTACCGGCTACCGCTGGTTTCGAGCCGGCACGGCCCGCCATTCAAGGCTGATTGACCACCAGCCGCAGCATGATCCGACGGCCCGGTTCCTGGCGTTCCAGCACCAGCAATTGCGGGCCCAACGTGTCGTAGCGCGACAGCCGCGCGCGCCAGCCGCCTTGCTCGAAAGCCGCCGGGCGGCCCAGTTCGTCCCGGGACACTTCGGTGGCCTCGGGCGTGGCGGCGAGCTTGCCGCGCAGCCAGTCGCGCAGGCCGGACACCGGCATGCTGCTGCCCAGCGCTTCCTCGGCCAAGGCGTCGGGATTGTCGGCAACCAGGCGGGTGCCGTCGGCCTTGGTCAGGCTGGCCGCGCCGGGCCGCCCTTCCACGCGCGCCTCGGTCGAGCCCAGGGGATTGGTCAGGTCCAGCACATAGTGGCGGCCGTCGTCCGACCACGAGAAGCCGCCCTGTACGGCATTCTGCTTGCCGCTTTCCTCGTTGACGGTGATGGCGAAGCGGCCGATGCGCGAGAATGCGTCCGCGCTGGCGCCTTCGATCGGCTTGGGCGTGGTGCAGGCGGCCAGCGTCGCCGCCAGCATTGCCATCAGGAACCAGCGCAGCGGCGCGGCAGCGCCGGACATGCGTTGAACAACTGCCGTCACAGGCCGATCCCCAGGCGCTTGGCCACGTCCTGAACGGTCTTGTTCTTGGGATCCTTCGCCACCGCAGCGCGCAGCAGCTCGGTGGCCTGGTCGCGTTTGCCCTGGGCCCAGAGGACTTCAGCCAGGTGGGCGGCGATGTCGGCTTCAGGGCGCACGCTGTAGGCGCGCCGCAGGTAGTCGGCAGCGGCCGCGGAATCGCCCATGCGGTACTTGACCCAGCCCATGCTGTCGAGGATGAACGGATCGTTGGGAGCCAGCTCCAGCGCTTGCGTGATCAGATCCAGGGCCTCGGGCAGGCGCTGGTTGTGATCGGCCAGCGTGTAGCCCAGCGCGTTGTAGGCGTGCGCGTGATCCGGGTCCAGCGCGATGACCTGGCGCAGCATGCGTTCCAGGTCGGCCAGGCGGTTCTGGCGCTCGTACAGCATGGCCAGTTCGTATTTGATCTCGACCGTGTCGGGCAGCGCCTGATCGGCCGCTTCCAGCACCGACACCGCCTGCTGCACGCGGTCGGCGTCGCGCAGGATCTGGGCCTTGGTCAGCACGCCCAGCGTGCGCTCTTCCTCGTCCTGCGGGCCGGCTGCGTCGATCATGGCCAGCGCGTCGTCGATGCGGCCGCTCTTGGCGCGCAAGGCGGCCTGGCGCATATGCACCGAATAGCGCAGGGTGGGGTCGTCGATGCGGCCCAGTTCGGCGATGGCGTCGTCGTAATGCCCCTGATCCTCGGCGATACGGGCCAGCAGCACATGGGCATCGGCGGCGGCGGCGCCGGCGTCGGTCGCGCCCGGCACGGTAGCGCGTTGGCGCTGCTGCTGCACGTCCAGATACTGCTGCAGCAAGCTCTTGGCCTGCGGCAGCTGGCCGGCCTTGTAAGCCAGCTGCGCCTGCATGAACAGCAAATCGAAATCTTCCGGCGAACGGCGCGACATCGCCTGCAATTCAGCCAGCGCACCGTTGTAGTCGCCGCTGTCGGCCAACTGGCCAGCCAGCATCAGGCGCACCTTGCGGGCGCTGGGGTTACGGGCGATATAGGTACGGGCCTCGGTCTGCGCGCGCTGCGGGTCCACCTTGTAGCCGTACTCCAGCACGCGCAGGGCGGCGGCTTCCGACTTGGGATCCGCGGCCAGCGCCGCGCGCGACTCCTGCGCGGCGCGGGTGTAGTCGCCCGAAGCGGAAGCCACGTCCGCCAGCGCCAGGTGCGCGGCCGGCAATTTGCGCACGTTGTCGCTCAGGGATTCGTCCAGGATGCGCAAGGCCAGGCGGCGGTCATTCAGCCGGCTCAGCACGGCCAGGGCCTGGCCGATGGCAGCCGGCTTGTCACGCGAGGCATCGATGCGGTTGCGCAGGGCCTGCGACAGGCCCTTGGTCTGGCCATTGGCGGCAGCCAGCGCCAGTTCGGTGGAACTGGCCTCCACGTCGTTGGGGGACAGGCGCGCCCAGACCCGGGCGGCATCCAGGGCGCCGGGCAGGTTGCCGCCGGCCAATTGGAACTCGAGGGCGCGGCGGGCCAGGCGAGGATCGCCGGTATCCCGCGCCAGGCCCAGCATGGTGGTGGCCGCCGAACCGTACATGCCGCGCTGCGCGGCGATCTCGGACGCGAGCACGCGGTAAAAGATGTCGGCGGTCAGCGAGACATAGGGCAACTGCCCGGGGCGCAGCCGGATTACTTCGGTTTCAGGGTGGCGGCTCTGGGGCGCCATCCTGGGCCCGGTCGCATCGCGCGTCCGGCTGTCGGCGGCCTGGGCCGGCGGGGTCAGTATTGCAGCCAGCGCAAGCGCTAGCGCGGCGATCCCGATATTTATAGGTTTGAAAGACGACTTCACGCGGCCCGTCCGGTTGATGGCACAATCTTCGTACACGCAATTAATGATCTTACACTGGCTCATGCCGGAACTGCCTGAAGTCGAAACCACGCGCCGAGGAATCGACGCCGTCATCACCGGCCGGACGCTGACGCGGCTGGTCATCCACGAATCCCGCATGCGCTGGCCCATCCCGCCGGATCTGCCGGCCACGATCGCCGGCCGCGCCGTGCTGGAGTGCGCGCGCCGAGGCAAATATCTGCTGCTGCGGTTCGAACACGGCACCCAGATCGTGCATCTGGGCATGTCCGGCTCGCTGCGCAGCGTCGCCCCTGGCGAATTCCTGCGCAAACACGACCACGTCGAATGGATCTTCGAGGAAGCCGTGCTGCGCCTGCATGACCCGCGGCGCTTCGGCGCGGTGCTGTGGCACTCCGCCAACGACGGCCCCGTAGATGCCCACCCCCTGCTGGCCAAGCTGGGCATCGAGCCCTTCGACCCGCGTTTCGACGGCGCCTGGCTGCACCGCCACTTCAAGAACCACGGCGCCGCCATCAAGCAGGTGCTGCTGGCGGGCATGGCGGTGGTGGGTGTGGGCAATATCTACGCGTCGGAAAGCCTGTTCCGCGCCCGCATCAATCCCAAGACGCCGGCCAACAAGCTGTCGCCGGCCCGTTGCGAACGGCTGGCCGACATGGTGCGCGCCACCCTGGCCGACGCCCTGACCTCGGGCGGCAGCACGCTGCGCGACTACGTCGGGGCTACCGGTGAACCGGGCGCCTACTTCGAGATCCACGCCGCCGTCTACGAACGCGAGGGCCAGCCTTGCCGGGTCTGCGCCACCCCGATACGGCGCATCGTGCAAGGGCAGCGCGCCACCTATTACTGCCCGAAATGCCAGAAAAATTGACCACCGCCACCCCGGAAACCCACGGGAAATCCCTGAAAAAACAAGGGAATTCGTTTATAGCAAACGTATTGCACAAACACTAACGTCGAGCTATATTCCTTCCACACACCCTATTCCTAGAAAAGTGGAAGGAGCCTCCATGAGCAAGCAATTCGCCTCGCACGCCGACCTGGACGACAAGGTCGTCTCGTTCGAAAAACTGTCCGACAACGCCTATGCCTACACGGCCGAAGGCGACCCCAACACGGGCGTGATCATCGGCGA
>NZ_DATCUY010000463.1:0-3339 GCF_036567245.1 Achromobacter sp.
GGTGCTGCCCGCGCGCGACGCCCACCAGCGGCTGGGCGGCATCGTCGCCGGTCCGATGCTGATGGGCCTGGCCGACCTGACCATGTACGCCGCGGTGGTGGGCGCCACCGGCCAGGCGCACGCCGTGACGGCCAGCCTGACGATCAATTTCCTGCGCAAGAGTCCGGCAGGCGCCATTTATGCCGACGCCCGGCTGCTGAAAGTCGGCCGACTGTCCGCCGGCGAAGTCATCCTGACCGGAGATGGCTCGGACGAGCCCCTGGCCCATATCGTGAGCACGTGGTCCGTGCCCAAGCCATGAGCATGCGCGTCAGCATCGTCGGCATGGGCAAAACCGGCACGCTGGCCGCGCAGCGCCTCCTGGAGGCCGAGCCGGACATCGCGCTGACCCTCTACGACATCGAGCCCGGGCGTTGCGAGGACTTCCGCGGCAGCGCCACGCTGGCGACGTCGGCGCGCGAAGCCCTGGAAGAATCTGACACCATCGTGCTGGCCCTGCCGCGCGAGCGCGAGATCGACCGCACCCTGGAGCGCTTCAGCGACGGCTACGTGACGGCGCCGGTAGCGGGCAAGCTGATCGTGGACCTGGAGCCGCCCTGCGCCGAGCGTGCGCGCAGCCTGGACCAGGCCATCGTCGCAGCAGGCGGCCGTTACACCTGCGCGCCCCTGCACGCGGCTGCGGACGCCGCAAGCGCTGAGGCCCGCCTACTGAACGCCCTGGCCCCTGGCGCATGATGGCCGCAGGCGCTGCGCCACCGCCACGCACAGCGCCAGCCAGGCCAGGCTGACCGCGAAGCCCGCCAGCACGTCGCTGGCGAAATGGACCTGCAGCAGGATACGGCTGAGTCCGATCGCCATGATCAGCGCCGCCAGCAGCGCGATACCAGGCAGGCGCCAGGCAGGCGGCGCCAGACGCCACAACAGATAGCAGGCCATGCCGTAGACGGCCATCGCGGCCGAGGAGTGGCCGCTGGGAAAACTCCACCCTGCCACGCTGGCGTAGCCATGGTCGTGCTCCGGCCGCACCCGCTGGAACGCGTGCTTGAGCAGCCAGTTGAGCGCGCCGCCCACGCCGGTGGCGACGGCGCAGACCAGCGCCAGCCGCCATTCGCCACGCCACAGCAGGAACAGCGTCATCAGCACGCTGATCCCGGTCAGGAATTTCCGGTCGCCCAGATAGGTGAACCAGGACAGCAGCCACAGTAGCGGCGTTGACATGGACATGCTCAGGGAACCGGCCAGGGCGCGGTCAAAGGCCACCACCGCCCCCTCGCTTTCTATCGCGAACGCCAGTACCAGGAAGAGCGCAAGCGCGGCGCAAGTGCCGGCCATGAAGAAAGCGGCGCGGCTGCGGCCGGGCAGGCTCAGGCCGCAGCGCGCAAACAGCAGCGCCGCTCCGCCGGCCAGCAATGGCAGCGCGATGAATAGCTGCAAGGCATGGGCCGCGGCCCAAGCCGCATACGCATCCGTCATGAATAAGCGCCCGTCACGATGAAATTCCCGCTCCCTTTCAATACAACGCGACCAGGGTCTTGTCTACCGGTGCAAACGCATGCGCCCCCGCGGCGTAGTCCCAACGCTCTATCTGGCAATCGCCCTGCCCTTCGCAGGTAATGACATTGACCGAATTGGGCACGTTGCCGCGGACCCTGCGCGAGCAGGTAGTTCCGGCCTGCACAACCCAACCACTGGAGGAAGCCGCGGGAGTCAGGGGCAGCACGTAAGGCAGGTGGATATGCCCGCCCAGGACCAGGTCGACGCCCGCCTGCGCCCAGGCCTCAAGCGCGCGCTCCCGGCCGATAAGGAGGTTGGAAAGGTCCGACTCCACCTTGGCGCGCACGGGGTGGTGCGCGACCACGATGCGCAACTGCCCCGGCTTGGCCTGGCGCAGCCGCTCGGCGACCCGGGCAATCTGCGTGCCGGAAATCTCGCCATCCTTGCGCCGATGCGGACGCGTCGTGTTGACGCCGATGGCTAGCAGGCCGGCATTCTCGAACACGGGTTCCAGCACCGGACCCAAGGCCCGCTTGTAGTTGCCGTAAGGATTCAGCGCGCGCGCGAACACGTTGAACAGCGGAATGTCGTGATTGCCCGGCACGGTCAGCACCGGCAGCGACAGGCGTTCGATGAATTTGCGGGCGGCGGCGAACTGGCCGCGCCGCGCGCGTTGCGTGATGTCGCCGCTGAGCACCACCAGGTCGGGCGCGAGCTTGCAGGCCAGGTCCAGCGCGGCTTCGACCACGGGCTTGCGTTCCGTGCCGAAGTGGGTATCGGAAAAATGCAGGATACGGGTCATGAACGGTCCAGGTATTGCGAGTCCGCCGGCACCACCAGCGGCAGTCGTTCGTCGGCCACTTTGAATTCCAGCGGCGTATCCATCCAGGAGATTTCGCCGTCCATCGCCACCTTGACGCGCCGGCGTCCGCGCACGGCCACGGTCAGACGGTCGAATGCGAAACTCACCACATGCTCGGCTTCGCCCAACCGGCTGAACAGGCCGCGCAGCAGCAGCCCGTAGAGCGCCACGGTGCCGACAGGCCGCGCCGCCATGGCGATCAGCCGGTTCTGGTCCAATTCCGCGGACTCGATGCCGATGTGCTCCAGCTGGAGCTTGTTGTTGCCCACCACCAGTGTGGGCGAGCGCAGGTTGCGAGCCTGGCCGCCGTGATCCAGCAGCAGGCTCAATTGGCGCGGCGCGCGCAGCAGCGTGACCAGACCCGACCATAGCGCCACCAGCCGGCTGCGGCCGTACTTCTGCTTGTACGCTTCACGGTCTTCGAGCAATTGCGGATACAGGCCCAGGCTGGCATTGACCAGGAACAGCCGACCGTTGAGCATGCCGACCTGCACCGGCCTGGGCTGGCCTTGCAGGAAGCCGCGCAGGGCCACTTCCGTATCTTGCGAGATGCCGTAGCTGCGCCCAAAGTAGTTGAACGTGCCCTGGGGCAGGATGCCGAAGGGCACCCCTTTGCCCAGCACGACGCCGGCAACCGCGTTGAGCGTACCGTCACCACCCGCCGCGATAACCACGCCCTGCTGCTCCTGTGCGCGCTTGACCGCCGCCTCGGCCGTATCGGTCAGGCGCGACGGATCCTGCACGGGCATCAGCTCGTAGCGGCGCCCGGCCTCGTCGAGTATGCGGCGGATCGTGTCCTGCAGGATCTGCGCGTCGCCGCGTCCCGATCCGGTGTTGAGGACGATGAAAAGGGGTTCTTGTCCCTTCAGGGAATGGGCAGCGGTTGCCGGGTTCTGCTGGGGAAGCGTCATGCGACAAACATACCCCATGCCGGCAAAACGCCGCAACAAGGCTTGCGGCGGGCGGCGCCAGGCGCGCCCGCC
>NZ_DATCUY010000464.1:0-9491 GCF_036567245.1 Achromobacter sp.
GGCATGGCGGTCGCGGCGCCGCCGCCGGCGATAGTCACGTCATCCGTCATTTCAGTTCGCATCGATGCCTGCCGTTTTGATGACCTGGGCCCAGCGCTTCATCTCGCCGTCCAGGAACTCGCTGAAAGCCTGCGGCGCCGAGGCGACCGGAATGACGCCCTGCCCGAGCAGGCGCTTGCGCACCACGGGATCTTCGAACTCCGCCCGCACCGCTCCCTGCAGCTTTTCGACGATACCCTTGGGCACGCCGGCCGGGGCAACCAGGCCCAGCCAGGTGTTGCCGTTGAATCCCGGCAAGCCCGACTCATTCAGCGTGGGATAGTCTGGATAGGCCGGCGACCGCTCCAGGCCGGTAATGGCGATCAGCTTCAGCTTCCCCGACTTTACATAGGGTTCGGCCGAAAGCGCGTCGACGAACATGACCGACAGCGAACCGCCGAGCAGGTCCGTCAGTGCCTGGGCGCTGCCCCGGTAGGGCACATGCACCAGCTTGATGCCAGCCGCCTGTTGCAGCAATTCACCGGACAGATGGTTGGATTGCCCGACCCCTGCGGACCCGTAGGTCAGGGTACTCGGCTTGGCCTTCGCCAGCGCGATGAATTCCTTCAGATTGGACGCTGGAATCGACGGATTGGCGACCAGGAAGTTGGTCAGCTCCACCATCTGCGTAATGTTGCTGAAGCCGCGCGCCGTGTCGTACTGCAGCTTCGCGTACATGCTGGGGTTGATTGCGTGGCTGGTCGCCACCGCTCCCAGGGTGTAGCCGTCGCCCGGCGCGCGGGCCACCGCCTGCGTGCCGATGGTGCCGCCGCCGCCCGGCAGGTTCTTTACCACCGCGGGCTGGCCCAGACGCTCGATTCCGTGCGCGGCAGTGCGCGCGATAGTGTCCAGAATGCCGCCGGCCGAAGAGGCCACGATCACCTCGATCGGCTTGGACGGGTAAGCAGGCTCGGAGGCCGCCGCACCTGAGCCCAGGGCCATAAAGGCAGCCACGGCGGCGCTGGCCACCCGCGATGAGAATGAGGATTGAAGCAGAGGTATTCCGGTCTTCATGTTGTCTCCTTTATTCTTTATAGCGAATATTTATCTTTATAGCGAATAAAGTCTAGGATTGACCTTCTGGCTTGTCAAGGACAAAACCGAACACCCAAATGATTGACGCATCAACGAACGCTGGCTATTATATTTTTTAACGAGAATATTTTTCTCTATAACGAATAACTAGCCGTCCGAGATTGATGATAGCGGGCGTCACCCGCAGAGACAAAAGGAGCCTATCCGTGAGCTTGAGCTTTGCCTTTTCCACCGAGCACGAAGCCGTCCGCGACACCGTGCGGCGGCTTTGCCAGGACGAACTCTCCTCCCTGGTCTTCGACGCGGAAGAACAGGAAGCCTTCCCCAAGCACGTATTCCAGCGCTGGGGCGACCTGGGCCTGCTGGGCGTGCGCTACCCGGAAGCCGATGGCGGCAGCGGCCTGGACAAGGTCAGCGATTGCATCGTGCGCGAAGAGCTGAGCTATCTGTCCCAGGGGTTCGCCTCGACCTGGTCGGCGCATACCCATCTAGGCATCTGGCCCATCTGGAAGGCCGGCACGCCCGCGCAGAAGGCCCGCTTCCTGGCGCCAGCGCTGGCGGGACGAAAAGTGGCCGGGTTCGGCCTGAGCGAACCCGACGGTGGCTCCAACGTGCGCGCCATGAAGACCCGGGCCGAACGCGTCGAAGGCGGCTGGCGCCTGCATGGCAGCAAGCTGTACATCACCAATGCGCCCTTCGCCGACTTCCTGCTGGTGGCCGCACGCACCAGCCCCGAGCTCCGCCCGGAATCGATCAGCCTCTTCATCGTCGAGCTGCCCAATCCGGGCTTCGATATTTCCAAGCTCAAGAAGGAAGGGATACGCGCCTCGGAAACGGCGTTGATCCACATCGACGACGCCTTCGTGCCCGACGACTGCCTGCTGGGCGAAACCGAAGGCACGTATCCCCTGATCCTGGAATCGCTGAGCGAAAACCGCGTAGGCGTGGCGGCCAATGCGCTGGGCATGGCGCGCGCCGCCTTCGACGCCGCCACCGCCTACGCCAACGACCGGCTGGTGGCTGGCAAGCGCATCGGCCAATACCAGGCCATCGGCCACAAGCTCGCCGAAATGTCAGCGCAGATCGAGGCGGCGCGCTGGCTGGTCTACTACGGCGCCTGGCGGGTCGACCAGGGAACCCTGGACGCCGCCACCGCCGCGCGCGTCAAGCTGGTCGCCAGTGAAACCGCCGTGTCGGTCAGCGAACAGGCCATCCGCATATTCGGCGGCGCCGGCATCATGCGCGAATACCCGGTGGGCCGCATCCACCGCGACGCTCTCGTCTACATCATTGGCGAGGGCACCAGCGAAATCCAGAAGAACATCATCGCCAACAGCCTGGGGTTCAAGCCATGAACGACTTCGTCCTGCGCGAGCGCCGCGGCGCCACGCTCATCATCACCCTTAACCGCCCCGAACGGCGCAATGCCTTCGACCTCGATGTGCGCCAAAGCCTGGCTGAAGCCGTCCTCGAAGCGCGCGACGACGATGCCGTGAAGGCGGTGGTCATAACAGGCGCCCAAGGCGTGTTCTGCGCGGGCGGCGACCTGAAATCGCTGTCCGAAGCCAAGCGCCCGGTCTACAAGGACCGGGACCGCATACGCCGCCTGCATACCTGGTTCCACGAACTGGTCAACCTGGAAAAGCCCGTCATCGCGGCGGTGGACGGCCCCGCCTTCGGCGCCGGTTTTAATCTGGCGCTGGCCTGCGATTTCATACTCGGTACCCCCGCGGCGCGTTTCTGCGCCGTGTTCGGACGCATCGGCCTGGTGCCCGACCTGGGCGGCTTTTTCCTGCTGCCGCGCATCGTCGGACTGCAACGCGCCAAGGAACTGGTGTTCTCGGCGCGCGAAGTGGATGCCGATGAAGCGCGCGCGCTCGGCATGCTGTACGGTATCGTCCAAGCGCCGTCCTTACTGGACGAAGCATTGGCGCTCGCCGCCCGCTTCCATAGCGCCTCGACCGAGGCGCTGGGCATGTCCAAGAACATCCTCAACCGCTCCTTCAATCTCGACCAGAATACGCTGGCGGAACTGGAAGCCCATGCGCAGGCGTTGGCCTTGCACACGGCCTATCATGACGACGCCGTGGCACGCTTTCTGGACAAGCAGCCCCTCGCGTTCAACTGGCCCGCCAAGCCCGGCAAGGACGGCGCCGCATGAGCATGAACGCCTACATCACCGGCGCCTGCGATACCCGCGTCGGCGAGCTGTCCGGCTCCAGCTGCATGGGCCTGCACGCGGAAGCGGCATTCGGCGCGATACGCGATGCTGGCCTGGAGGCCGGCGATATAGACGGCGTACTGTGCGCCTACTCGTTTACCGAACCCCACCTGATGCTGGGCTCCGTGTTCTGCGAATACGCCGGATTGAGCCCGAATTTCTGCACCGCCATACAGGCAGGTGGAGCCAGCGCCTGCATCATGGTCATGCAGGCCGCTGCGCTGGTGGCCAGCGGCCAGTGCAACCATGTTTTGGTCGTGGCGGGCGACAACCGCCTGACGGGGCTGTCTCGCGACGGCGCGGTGGCAGCGTTGGCCGAAGTCGGCCACCCCCAGTTCGAGCGGCCCTTCGGCATCAGCGTGCCCGCCTCCTATGCGCTGGTCGCGCAGCGCTACATGCATGATTACGGCGTGACGTCCGAACATCTGGCGGCCATTGCCGTGGAGCACCGCCGCCACGCCGGACGGCACCCCAAGGCGCACAAGCGTGAACCGATCTCCATCGACGACGTATTGAACTCCCGCGAAATCAGTACGCCGCTGCGCATGCTCGACTGCTGCCTGGTTTCCGACGGCGGCGCGGCGCTGGTGATCAGCCGCCGCCCCTGCGGCGATGGCCTGCGCCCCGCCATCGAGATCCTTGGGGCGGGCCAGGGCCATACGCACGAACACATCGTGTCCGCTCCCAGCCTCGTCGACTTCGGCTGCAAGGCCTCGTCGGCGCGTGCGTTCGCGGCGGCGGGCCTGAAACCGGCTGACATCGATGTCGCGCTCATCTATGACTCGTTCACCATCACCTTGCTGGTCGAACTGGAATCCATTGGCTTCTTCGCGCGCGGCGAAGCCGGGCCCGCCGCCCTGCAAGGCGAGCTGGGCCTGGGCGGCGCGTTGCCTTGCAATACGCACGGCGGCTTGCTGTCCTATGGTCACTCCGGCGCGGCCGGAGGCATGTTCCACGCGGTCGAAGCCGTCCACCAGCTGCGCGGCCAGGCCGACGAACGCCAGGTGGATGGCGCCAGACTGGCCTTCGTGCATGGGGACGGCGGCATCCTGTCCGCCCACTGCTCACTTGTCCTGGGAGCCGCCTGACATGGAAAAACCCTCGATACGCCCCACCGCCGAAACCCGGTCCTTCTGGGATGGCTGCCGCGGCGGCAAGCTGCGCTACCAGACCTGCGCCGATTGCGGCGCAGTGCAGCGCATTCCGCGCAGTGTCTGCACCCATTGCCATGGACTGCGGCTGGACTGGAACGAGTCCGCCGGCCTGGGCACCGTACTCAGCCACACCACGGTGCATCGCGCCCCGACGCCGGCATTCAAGACCGCAACGCCCTATGTGATTGCCCTGGTCGACCTGGACGAAGGATTCCGGCTGATGGTCAACACGCGCGGCGGCGCCAACCCGCCGCTCGCCATCGGCCAGAGGGTGCGGATCGGATTCGAGCCCCGCGGCGACGACCTGCTGCCGATCGCGGAACCGGAGATGCCATGAGCACGCTCTACACCTATGACAGCTTCACTCCCGGCACGATGCTGGGCGATTGGGAAGAACCGCTGGACGCCAGGCTGCTCGCGCTCTGGGAACGCCTGTTCGGCTCGCACGCGCAGGACGCGCCTGCCCGGCAGGCCGGTCTGGCCGTCGCGCTGATGATGCGCGCCTACCTGAACGTGGTCACGCCGCGCCCGCCCGGCAACATTCATGCGCGGCAGGCGCTATCCGTCCTCGGTCTGCCGCAAGCCGGCGAGCGCATCCGCTCCACGGTGCGCTGCATAGGCAAGGAAATGCGGGGCGAACGCCGCTATCTCCAGTTGGAAGTCGCCGGCGAGGGCGCGGCGCGACGCCCTCTATATACCGGCCGCATGAACCTGATCTGGGCAGCCTAGGACACGCCATGACGCCTACCCTTGAAGCAGTCTCCATGACAGTCACGCAGGCGGATATCGATCTCTACGCCGAACTGACCAACGACTTCAACCCGCTGCACGTAGACCCGGCGTTCGCTGCCGCCACCCCCATGGGCGGCACCATCGCCCACGGCACGCTGTCGGTCAACCTGATCTGGCAATCGCTGGCGCGCACCTTTGGCGCCGGCGCCCTGGAACGCTTCGATCTGGACATCCGCTTTCTCAAGCCGCTGCACGCCGGCGGCCTCATCACCGCCGGCGGCGAACGTCTCGCCGATGCGCCGGGACACTATGGCGTGTGGGTCAAAGATGCCGACGGCGTCGCGCTGATAGCCGGCCAGGTAACGCTCGCCGGCGCCGGCACGCAGACCGCCAACTGAACCAACCGGGAACTGCCATGCACTTCACCCACGAACATCGCGAACTCGAGCGGACCACCCGTCGAATCATCGCCGAACACCTCGATCCCTATCTGGACGAATGGGAGGCCGAGCAGATATTCCCCGCCCACCGCGTCATGAAGGCATTTGGTTCCGCGGGCCTGCTGGGCATAGGCAAGGCCGCGGAGTACGGCGGCATGGAGCTGGACTTCAGCTACGAAATGGTCTTCGCCGAGACCCTGGGCGAGGTCCGGTCCAGCGGGCTGACCTCGGCCATCGGCGTGCAGAGCACGATGTGCACCCCTGCCCTGGCGCACCATGGCAGCGATGCGCTCAAACGTGAATACCTGGCGCCGACCATCGCGGGCGACCTGGTCGGTTGCATCGGCGTGAGCGAGGCATCGGCGGGATCGGACGTGTCGCGGATCAAGACCTGGGCACGGCGCGACGGCGACGACTACATCATCAACGGATCGAAGATGTGGATCACCAACGGCGTCCAGGGCGACTGGATCTGCCTGCTGTGCAACACCTCGCAAGAAGGCGGGCCGCACAAGAACAAATCGCTCATCATCGTGCCGTTGAAATCGCGGGGCGTCAGCGTCTCGCGCAAGCTGGACAAGCTGGTCCTGCGCGCCTCGGATACCGCCGAATTATTCTTCGACGACGTGCGGGTGCCGGCGAGCAACTGCATCGGCGAAGAGAACATGGGCTTCATCTACCAGATGGAGCAGTTCCAGGAAGAACGCATGTTCGTGGCGGCGCGCAGCATGCGCTCGATGGAGCGGGCCATCGAAGAAACCATCGAATATGCGGGCCAAAGGCAGGTATTTGGCGGCACAATCCTGTCCAATCAGGTCGTTTACCACAAGCTGGCCGAGATGCAGACCGAGATTCAGGCGCTGCGCTCGCTGCTGTACCGCGCCATCGATCTATACATGGATGGACAGGATATCGCCCAGTTCGCCTCCATGGCCAAATACTACGCGGGCAAGCTGTCCATGAAGATCCCGAACGAATGCCTGCAATTCTGGGGGGGCCAAGGGGTCATGAACGAGAACTGGATCTCGCGCGCCTATCGCGACTTGCGGCAGACGGCCATCGGCGGCGGCGCCAACGAGATCATGCTGGAGGTCATCGCGAAAACCATGGGCATACATCCCGGCAAGCGCGCATAGCGCCAGCGTGTTCTCAGCCCGCTCCGCCCCGTTGCGCGGTGTAGGCATGCCGGAAGTAGTCCCGCACCACCTGCATGGCGGGCGACACCTCCGCTCCCCGGCGCCAAGCCAGCCCCACGTTCATGGGCGGTATCGGATCCTTGAGCTGGACCGTTTCAATGCGCCGGCCTTCCAGCGACCAGGGCCGGTAGACCATGTCCGACAGCAGCGCCACGCCACTGCCGTTGGCCACCATGCTGCGCACCGCCTCGACGGATGAGGTGCGCAGCCGCACGTCGGGTTTGAAAGGGGTTTCGTTCCAGTAGCGCAAGGCGGTGTAGGCCGCCTCGTCCACGGTCAGCATGATGAAGGGTTCGCGCGAAACGTCCTCCAGCGTCACGGTGTCCACCGATAGCAAGGGATGTCCCGCGGGCAGCCAGAGGCGCCGCGGCGAACCAAAAAAATGCTCCACCGCCAGATCCGGATTGGCGACGTTGGACGAAAGCAGCAGCGCGACGTCATAGCGGTTGGCGATCAGGCCTTCTTCGATCGCGCTGCGGTTCAGTTCGTGCAGCTGGATATCCAGCCGCGGATACAACTGCGACAGCCGCTGCAGGTGATACGGCAGAAAGTAGCCGATCACGGTGTAGGACGCTGCCAGCAGCAGGCGGCCCGAAACCTCCTCCGCCGCCGCGGGCATGCGCAAGGCTTCGTCGACCGAAGCCAGGATGTTGTAGGCATGGTTCAGGAAGGTGCGGCCGCTGTGGGTCAACGTCACCCCGTTCGCGCCGCGCAGGAACAAGGCCGTACCCACCGTAACCTCCAGTTCGCGGATGGCGCTGGTGATGGCCGACTGCGATATCGCCAGCTGGATCGCCGCCTGCGAAATCTGGCCAAGTTCGGCCGCAGCGACGAAGTACTTGAGCTGACGCAAGGTGATCGACATGACGCTCCCTATCAATTAAATCGATATCTCGTTCTCAGAATATCTGCTTATCCGACTCGAAATAATTCCGATCGAATCAGGGGTATCCCTTATTTTTCATAGGAAAGCGATTCAGTGTCGCGTATTTGGTTGGCCTTTGGATATCTAAAAATTCGATACTGACCGATCAATAAAAAGATCTTTTTATCCCCTGCGCGCTTGGCTAATGTTCACGTCACACGCCGCTACGCATGCGGCGAGCAACGCGAAGGAGGCCTCCCGCAATGAGCAAGCGCAGCATCGACCTCAACTCGGACATGGGCGAAGGATTCGGCCCATGGACCATCGGGGACGGCGTGGACGACGCGATCATGCCCTTGATCAGTTCGGCCAACATCGCCACGGGCTTCCATGCCGGCGATCCGCGCATCATGAACCGCACGGTGCTGCAGGCCCGCGAGCACGGCGTCTGCATCGGCGCCCACCCGGGCTTTCGCGACCTGGTGGGTTTCGGCCGGCGGGACATGCGCGAAAGCGCGGAAGCGCTGGTGCATGACATCGTCTATCAGCTGGGCGCCCTGCGCGAGTTTGCCCGCCTGCACGGCCTGCGGCTGCAGCACGTGAAGCCGCATGGCGCGCTGTACATGCAGGCCGCCCGCGACGAAACCCTGTCGCGGCGCCTGATCGAAACGCTGCAGGAGCTGGAGCCCACGCTGGCGCTGTACTGCATGGAAAGCTCTGTCACCTACCGGCTGGCGCGGGAACTGAACCAGCCCGTGGTGCGCGAGTTCTACGCCGACCGCGACTACGACGCCAGCGGCTCGATCGTCTTCACCCGCTACACGCAGCCGCTGGATCCCGCCCAGGTTGCCGAAAACGTGCTGCGCGCCTGCACCGAGGGACGCGTCCGCACGGTCGAAGGCCAGGACATCGCCATCGATTTCGACTCCGTCTGCATACACAGCGACACGCCCGGCGCCTTGTCCCTGGTGCGCGCCACCCGCGAAAAGCTGGAGAGCCACGGCATCCGGATCGCGCCTCCCAGCGTGACCGGCCCCTGATCCGCCAGCCACCCCGAACAACATTCCAAGGAGAAACCCATGCCGTTGCACGATATTCCCAGCCCTCTGCCCGGAACCTTCTATTGCCGTCCCAGCCCAAGCGAAGCGCCTTTCGTGGAACCGGGCGCCACGGTGGCCGCCGGCGCCGTGATCGGCATCGTCGAAGTCATGAAGCAATTCAACCAGATCGAAACGCCCACCGGCGGCGTGGTGGCTGAGATCCTGGTGGAAGACGGCGAACCGGTGGAAGCCGGACAGCCGCTGTTGCGCATCGAGGGATAAGCGGCGCCATGTCCGACCTCAATCTCCCATACCGCCCCCGCAACATCCACAAGGTGCTGGTGGCCAACCGCGGCGAAATCGCGCTGCGCATCATCCGCGCCGCGCGCGAACTGGGCATGCGCACCGTGGCCGTCTACAGCGAAGCGGACCGCGACGCGCTGGCCACGCACATGGCCGACGAAGCGGTGCTCATCGGCCCTTCGCACGCGACGCGCAGCTACCTCAATACTGAAGCGCTGCTGGACGCCGCCCGCAGCACCGGCGTCCAGGCGGTGCATCCCGGCTACGGCTTCCTGTCGGAGAACGCGGCATTCGCGCAGGCCGTGAGCGATGCCGGCCTGATCTTCGTCGGGCCGGACGCCGCCACCATCCGCACCATGGGCGACAAGGCCGCGGCGCGCGCCTGCGCCCAGGCGGCCGGGGTGCCCACCGTGCCGGGCAGCGTTGGCGTACTGTCGTCGCTGGAAGAAGCCCTGACCCATGCGGC
>NZ_DATCUY010000465.1:0-5488 GCF_036567245.1 Achromobacter sp.
GTTCGCCGCGGGCCAGATCCTGGGACCGCTGCTGGCATCCTGGGCGGCGCGCTGGGGCGCGGGCCTGCCGCAGGTGCTGGCCGCCAGTGCGGCGCTGCTGGCCCTGTCCGCATGGCGTTTGGGAAAGATCACGACAGATGACAAGGTCGCTGGGCATAATGCGATCGCGAGCGGCCCGCGGGGCGGCTCGCGCCATAACCAGAACTAGGAGTCATCTGCATGAAACCGTTGCGTCCCCTGATTGCCGCCCTGGCGGCCGTTGCCGCCTTCAGCGGCGCCGCCCAGGCTCAGACCGCCGACTGGCCGGCCAAGCCCATCACCATGATCGTGCCCTACGCGCCGGGCGGCTTCGCCGATACCCGGGTGCGCCTCCTGGCGCGCAAGCTGGGCGACTCGCTGGGCCAGCCCATCGTGGTCGAGAACAAGGCGGGCGCGGGCGGCGTGGTCGGCACCAACCTGATCGCGCGCGCCGCGCCGGACGGCTACACCATTGGCACGGGCAACCTGGCGCCCATGGCGGTCAACCCGACGCTGATGAAGGACATGCCGTACAACCCGCAGAAGGATCTGGCCCCGATCATCCTGATCGAGAACAGCCCGCTGGTGCTGAGCGTGAACAACGAATTGCCCGTGAAGACGCTGGCGGACCTGATCGCGCTGGCCAAGAAGCAGCCCGGCAAGCTGTCCTTCGGTTCGTCCGGCGTGGGCGGGGCGCATCACCTGTCCGGCGAAATGTTCCGCGAACAGGCCAAGATCGACATCGTCCACGTGCCCTACAAGGGCGGCAGCCTGGCCGCGACCGACCTGATGGGCGGCCATATCTCGATGATGTTCGAAATGGGCTATTCCGCGCTGCCTGCGATCCAGGGCGCCAAGATCCACCCCATCGCGGTCACCTCCGCCAAGCGCCTGGCCGTGCTGCCCGACGTGCCCACCATGGCCGAATCCGGCCTGCCCGGCTTCGAGTCCTACAACTGGCAAGGCATTGTTGCCCCCGCCGGCACGCCCGCACCCATCATCGCCAAGCTCAATGCCGAGTTCAACCGCATCCTGAAGGAACCGGATGTGCAGAAGGCCATCGCCGACACCGGCAGCCAGGCCGGCGGCGGCACGCCCGAGGAATTCGGCGCCTTCATCAAGAGCGAAACCGAGAAGTGGGCCCACGTCATCAAGGCTGGGAACATCCAGCTCCAGTAACCCTCCAGGAGACCTCCCATGGCTGCCCGTCTGATTGATCTGCTCAAGCTCCACCATCCCATCGTCCAGGCCCCCATGGCCGGCGGCGCCACGACGGTGGAGCTGGTTTCCGAAGCATCGAAGGCGGGAGTCCTGGGTTCGCTCGGGGCGGCCTATATGAGCCCCGAGCAGATCGAAGCGGCGGCGCGCGACATCCGCGCGCGCACGCCGCTGCCGTTCGCCATCAATCTGTTCGCATCCGTGCCGGAAGAACCCATGCGCGGCGACGCCAAGCGCATGCTGGCCCTGATGGCGCGCTACCACCAGCAACTGGGCCTGGCGGCTCCCGCCGCGCCCGGACCGCAGGCGGACCCGCTGCCGGAGCAGATCGAGGCCATCCTGCGCGTGCGCCCGGCCGTCTTCAGCTTCACCTTCGGCCGCATGCCGGCTGGGGCCATCGCGCGCTGCCGCGAGCTGGGCATCCTGACCGTGGGCACCGCGACCACCGTAAGCGAAGCGGTCGCGCTCGAGCAGGACGGCGTGGACGCCATCGTGGCGCAGGGCGCCGAGGCGGGCGGCCATCGCGGCACCTTCCTGGGCGGTTTCGAGGAATCGCTGATCGGCACCATGGCGCTGGTGCCCCAGGTAGCCGATGCCGTATCCGTCCCTGTTATTGCATCCGGCGGCATCATGGACGGCCGCGGCATCGCTGCCGCGTTGGCTCTGGGCGCCGATCTGGCCCAAATGGGGACGGCCTTCCTGACCACCGAGGAGTCCGGCATCAACCAGGCCTACAAGGCGCTCCTGCCCGCCTCCCGGGCGGAACAGTCCCGGGTGACCCGGGCGTTTTCCGGACGCCCCGCCCGCGGCATCGAGAACGCCTTCATGCGCGAGGCCGACGCCATCGCGGCCGACATCCTGCCGTATCCCCTGCAAAACGCACTGACGCGTCCCATGCGCACAGCGGGCGGCAAGGCCGGCAACCTTGACGTTCTGTCCCTGTGGGCCGGCCAGGGCGCGCCGCTCGCTCGGCACGAGACCACCGCCGACCTGGTAGCACGGCTGGCTCGGGAGACGGCGGCGGCGCAGGCGCGGCGCTGACCGGTATTGTTCCCTGAGCCGAAAACACTGTTCCACTTGCGGGCTCCCGCGTTGTGATTACAAAGCGTCGGGCTACAATGGCGCCTCGCCGCCGGGAGCCCAGGCCCTGCCTCGCCCCCGGCATATGAGTAACAGGGCGCTTCCCGACGCCGCCTGTCTTCGCCGCGCCGGCTCCGAGTATTGCCGGACGCGCCTATCGGACAGCAGGGCAAGCTCCGCCGCCGAAACACCCGTTCGTTGCCCATGCCCGCTCAAACAAGCAAGACCACGGAATTCGCCCTGCGCCTGGAAGGTGTGGCGCTAGGCTATGGTGATTTCACCGTCTTGCGCGATATCTCCATGGACGTGCGCGCCGGCCAGGTGGTCGCCATCATGGGCGGCTCGGGTTCGGGCAAGACCACGCTGTTGCGGGCGGCCACCGGCCAGCTCACCGCGCAGCAAGGCCGGGTGTTGGCTTTCGGCCAGGACATGGCCACCGTCAACCGCGCTGAACTGGAATCGCTGCGCACGCGCATGGGCGTGCTGTTCCAGCAGGGCGCGCTCTTCACCGACCTGAACGTATTCGAAAATGTGGCTTTTCCGCTACGCGAGCACACCAAGCTGTCGGAGCCGGAAGTCACTGAGCGCGTGCTGGACAAGCTCGACGCCGTAGGCCTGCGCGCGGCCGCGCACCTGAAGGTGGCGGAAATCTCCGGCGGCATGGCCCGGCGCGTCGCGCTGGCCCGTGCGGTGGTGCTGGAGCCCGAACTCATACTGTATGACGAGCCTTTTGCCGGGCTGGACCCGATCTCGCTAGGCATTACCGCCCGCCTGATCCGCAGCCTGGCCGACCGCCTCGGCTGTGCCTCGGTGCTGATCACGCACGACGTGCAGGAATCGTTTTCCATCGCGGACCAGGTGTACCTGGTCGGGCAGGGCAAGCTTGCCGCCTCCGGCACCCCCGAAACGCTGTCGGCGTCGCAGGACCCCTACGTGCAGCAGTTCCTCAAAGGGGAGCCCGACGGCCCTGTCGCGTTCCAATACCCCGAGACGCCCGCTTTCAAGAAGTGGCTTTCGCAACAGGAGGGGCGCCGCGCATGAGCGGATCCAACAACGCCATCGGCGCGCTGGGCGGCTGGGTGCGCAACCGCGTCTCCGGCATCGGCTACTTCACCCGGTTCTTCGGCGCCATGCTGGCGCGCAGCGGCATTGCGCTGACGCGTCCGCGCCTGGTGTCGCAGCAGGTCCATTTCATCGGCAACTACTCGCTGCTGATCATCGCCGTGTCCGGCATGTTCGTGGGCTTCGTGCTGGGGTTGCAGGGCTACTACACGCTGAACCGCTATGGCTCGGAAGAAGCGCTGGGCCTGCTGGTGGCCCTGTCGCTGGTGCGCGAACTGGGGCCCGTGGTCACGGCGCTGCTTTTCGCGGGCCGTGCGGGCACCTCGCTCACCGCGGAAATCGGCCTGATGAAGGCTGGCGAACAACTGGCGGCCATGGAAGTCATGGCCGTGGACCCGATACGCCGCGTGCTGGTGCCGCGCCTGTGGGGCGGCATCATCGCCATGCCCATTCTGGCAGCGGTGTTCTCCATGGTGGGCATCCTGGGCGGCTGGGTCGTGGGCGTGCTCATGATCGGCGTGGACGCTGGCGCGTTCTGGTCGCAGATGCAGAACGGCGTCGACGTCTGGAAGGACGTGGCCAACGGCGTCATCAAGAGCCTGGTCTTCGGCGTCACGGTGACGCTGGTCGCGCTCTACGAGGGCTGGCAGGCCAAGCCCACCCCTGAAGGCGTTGCCCGCGCGACCACGCGCACCGTGGTGGTGGGCTCGCTGGCGGTACTTGGGCTGGACTTCCTGCTCACCGCCTTGATGTTTGGAAATTGATACGGATCGATCATGTCTCGCGAAAAAACCGACTTCTGGGTAGGCCTGTTTGTATTGCTGGGCGCGGTCGCGCTGGCATTCCTGGCGTTGCGCGCCGGCAACTTGAGCACCTTTTCCTTCGCGCCGACCTATACGCTGACGGCCAACTTCGATAACGTAGGCGGCCTCAAGGTGCGCGCGCCCGTCAAGAGCGCGGGAGTTGTCGTGGGCCGGGTTGCCGGCATCTCGTTCGATGACAAAACCTTCCAGGCGGTCGTTTCGGTCAACCTGGAAACGGCCTACCAGTTCCCCAAGGACACTTCGGCGTCCATCCTGACGTCGGGTCTGCTGGGTGAACAATACCTGGGCCTGAGCGCGGGCAGCGAAGAGGAAAACTTTGCCGACGGCGGCAAGATCCGCTACACGCAAAGCGCTGTTGTGCTTGAACAACTGATCAGCCAGTTCCTGTATGGGTCGGCGGAAAAGCAAGGCTCGAACGCGCCGGAACCCGCCGCGAAAACGCCAAATTAAAGACAATGCGACAGACGCGGTAACAGCAGCGCGTCCAGAGTACGCAATATCATAAGAATCGTTGATAGGGATGCCCTGATCATGAACAAGAAAGCTATTTGCAGGATTGCTACCGTCGCCGCCGCAGGCGCACTCATGGCAGGCTGCGCCGCGCCGCAGAATCCCGATCCCCGCGATCCCTGGGAAGGCTTCAACCGGGGCGTCTACAAATTCAACGACACGGTCGACCGTGCCGTCTTCAAGCCGGTGGCGCAGGCCTATACCTTCGTCACGCCGCAGCCGGTGCGCAGCTGCGTACACAATATCTTCAGCAACGTCGGCGACCTCTGGTCCGGTACCAACAGCTTCCTGCAAGGCCGCGGCCACGACTTCGTCAACACGCTGGGCCGCTTCCTGTTCAACACCACCATGGGCGTGGGCGGCTGTTTCGACGTTGCCTCGGCCAACGGCGCGCGCCGCATCCCGAACGACTTCGGCACGACGCTGGGCGTGTGGGGCTTCAGCCAGGGCCCGTACCTGGTGCTGCCGTTCTTCGGCTCGTCGTCGGTGCGCGACGGCGCAGGCCTGATCGGCGACTACGCCGGCACGACCTACGGCTACATGGGCGTGGACGCGATCGACAACGTGCCCCTGCGCAATTCGCTGTGGGGCCTGCGCATCGTCGACACGCGCGCCAGCCTGCTGGACGCCACCGACACGGTCGACCGCGTGGCGCTCGATCCGTACAGCTTCGTCCGCGACGCCTACCTGCAGCGCCGTGCCGCCATGGTGCTGGGCCAGAAGGTGGATGACGAATCCTCCCTGCCCAACTACGAAGACGAAGGGGACGACACCCC
>NZ_DATCUY010000466.1:0-7439 GCF_036567245.1 Achromobacter sp.
CGCTGGCGGCCTGCCACGCCGGACGCGCGGCCCAGACCTTGGCGCGGGCGTTGGGGCCCTGCACGGCGACCATGGCCAGGTCGCGGCGCGGCGTAATGGCGACGTCGAACTTGCCGGCCTGCTTGACCCGCTGCATCCAGGCGATGTCTTTCTCGGCCGTGCCGGCGTTGACGACGACTCGCCACTCGTCGGCGGCGAAGAAATAGATGATCAGGTCGTCGATCACGCCGCCCTGGGGATTCAGCATGCAGCTGTACAGGGCCTTGCCGGGCACGGTCAGCTTGGCCACGTCGTTGGCGACCAGGCGCTGCAGGAAGGCAAAGGCGTCGGGGCCGATGACGTCGACGTTCAGCATGTGCGACACGTCGAACATGCCGGCGTCCTGGCGCACGGCATGGTGTTCTTCCAGCTGCGAACCGTAGGCCAGCGGCATGTCCCAGCCGCCGAAGTCGACCATGCGTGCGCCAGAGGCGATGTGTTCTTCGGCCAGCGGGGTGCGTTTGAGGGTTGCGGACATGCGCGGAAACTCCGGGACGGCAGTATTGCCAGGGTTACGGAATGCCGGTGGTGCATGGCGGCCTGCGCCTGCACTGCGGCTGAATCTTCCGCCCCTCTGTCCTTTTGCCTGAGAGTTGCCCCGCGTGGCGGGTTTGCACCTTCGGCGCCTGGGCTGCTCGCTATGTCCCTGATTCAGGGGCGGCGCCAGGTCTCTCCAGAGTACTGTTTTGCCGGGTCCACACGGTAAAAAACCGGGACGGGGCAAGCATGGGCGGTATGGGTTACCTGAGCGATTCCGGGCGAATTGCGCCTTCGGCGGCGGCCGGACGTATAGGCCGCTCTCTCCCGCAACATGCGTGACAGCGGCGCAAGCATACAACGAAAGCCGCAGTCAGGGAATGCCCGCGTGGGCCTCACGCCAGCGCCGTATCCAGCAGCATCATCAGCACGAAGCCCAGCATCAGGCCGCAGGTCGCGTAGACCTCATGCCCCTTGCGGTGCGATTCCGGAATGATCTCGTGGCTGATCACGAACAGCATGGCGCCCGCGGCAAAGCCCAGGCCCCAGGGCAGCAGCGGCTCGGACCAGCCGACCACGGCGGCGCCCAGCACCGCCCCCAGCGGCTCGACCAGGCCGGACAGCATGCCCAGAGCGACGGCGAACGCGCGCTGATAACCGGCCGCCAGCAGCGCCACGGCCACCACCAGCCCTTCGGGAATATCCTGGATCGCGATGCCGGTGGCCAGCGCGGTACCGCGCATGGCGTCGTTGCCCGCATAACCCACGCCGATGGCCAGGCCCTCGGGCAGGTTGTGCAGGGTAATGGCGAAAACGAACAGCCAGGTGCGGCGCAGGCGGTGCGCCTCGATCCCTTCCCTGCCCTTGATGAAATGTTCGTGCGGCAGGAGACGGTCCATGAGCAGCAGCACCGCCGCCCCCAGCAGCAGGGCGGCGCCTACCGTCAACCCGGCGCCCCAGGGGCCGTAGCCCAGGTCGCGCCCCGCGGCGATGCCTGGCGCCACTAGCGAAAAGGCGCTGGCCGCCAGCATCACGCCGGCGCCGAAGCCGAACATGCTGTCCTGCACTTTTTGCGGAATGCTGCGGGCAAACAGGATGGGCAGGGTGCCCAGCGCCGTGGCGGCGGCGGCCACCAGACCGCCCAGGAGGGCATCGGCGACGTGCGGCGCGCGCACGTCCAGATAGGCCCACAGCTGGTGCAGGCCCAGGCAGGCCACCAATACAGCCAGGGTCCACACGCTGATGCTGGTGGCCGCAGGCCGCACGCGATGACGGCTGAAGGTATTCATGTGCCGCTGCCCTCCTTGCCAGGAATGCGCTTAGCGCTGGGCCGCCGCGTAGCGGCGTGCCACTTCAGGCCAGTTCACGACATTGTAAAAGGCGCCGATGTACTCCGGCCTGCGGTTCTGGTACCTCAAGTAGTAGGCGTGCTCCCACACGTCCAGCCCCAGGATGGGCGTGTTGCCCTGCATCAGGGGGCTATCCTGGTTGGCGCTGCTTTCCACCGTGAGCTTGCCGGCCGGCGTGACCGAGAGCCAGGCCCAGCCGCTGCCGAAGCGGGTCAGCGCGGCCTTGGTGAAAGCGTCGCGAAAAGCGGCCAGGCCGCCCAGCTCGGATTCAATGGCCGCCGCCAGGGCGCCGTCCGGTTCGCCGCCACCCTCGGGGGACATGACCGCCCAGAACAGGCTGTGGTTCGCATGGCCGCCGCCATGGTTGCGCACGGCGCCGCGGACGGCGTCGGGCAATTGCTCCAGCCGCGCCACCAGGGATTCGACCGGCTCGTCAGTGGCAATGCCCGCCCCCTCCAGCGCGGCGTTCAGGCTGTTGACGTAGGTCTGATGGTGTTTGCTGTAGTGGATCTCCATCGTCATCGCGTCGATGTGAGGTTCCAGGGCGTCGTAGGCGTAAGGCAGGGGCGGAAGGGTATAGGCCATGCATGTCTCCGTGGGATCCGCCCCCGTTCGGGGTTTGGATCAGTATCAGAAACATAAATGATAAGTATTTTTATTTGATATCACAACGGCAGGCTTGCAATTCCTGCCATAGCGCCGGACTATCGGCGCCGATACCCGTCGGAAAAGCTAGAGCGCCTTGCCGCAGGCAACGCCGGAAGCCCAGGCCCACTGGAAGTTGTAGCCGCCCAGCCAGCCCGTGACGTCCACGGCCTCGCCGATGAAATAGAGGCCGGTGGTGGTCTTGGCCTGCATGGACTTCTGATCCAGGCCGCGCGTGTCCACGCCGCCGCGCATCACTTCGGCCTTCTTGTAGCCGGCCGTGCCGCTGGGCACCAGGGTCCATTGATGGATGTCCTGCGCCAAGGCGCGCAGGGTCTTGTCCGGCGCGTCCGCCAGGCGCAGCGCCGCCAGGCCGGGCTTGCCGCCCTGCTCCGCCAGGTGCAGCCAACGGTCGGCCAGGCGCTTGGGCCAGAGGCCCGCCAGCACGGTATGCAACTGCTGCCGGTTGCCCGACTTCGACGCCAGCAACTCCTCGGCCAGGTCGCGGCCAGGCGCCAGGTCGATCACGATGGGCTCGCCGGGCTTCCAATAACTGGATATCTGCAGGATGGCCGGGCCGGACAGGCCTCGGTGGGTGAACAACAGATCCTCGAGGAATTCACCGCGGGCTTTGCCCTGCCCCGTGCTCAGATTGACCTCCAGCGCCACGCCGGACAATTCAGACAAGGACCGCCACTGTTCGGCATCGAAGGTCAGCGGCACCAGGGCGGGCCGCGGCTCCACCACCTTCAGGCCGAACTGCCGCGCGATCTTCAGGCCAAAATCGGTAGCGCCCAGTTGGGGAATGGCCATGCCGCCAGTGGCCACCACCAGTTTCGCGGCGCGGATCGGGCCCTGGCTGGTGCGCAGCTCGTAGCCCTGCTCGCCATGGCCGATCTCGGCCACCGAGCATCCCATGCGCCACTGCACCCTGCCCGCATCGCACTCGGCGCGCAGCATCTCGATGACGGATTCGCTGGAATCGTCGCAAAACAACTGGCCGCGATGCTTCTCGTGCCAGGCGATGTGGTGGCGCTTCATCAGCGCCAGGAAGTCTTGCGGCGTATAACCCGACAAGGCCGAACGGCAGAAATGCGGGTTGTCGGAGAGGAAGTTGGCGGGGCCGGCGCCGATATTGGTGAAGTTGCAGCGGCCGCCACCGGAAATGCGGATCTTCTCCGCCAGGCGTTCGGCGTGGTCGACCAGCACCACGCGCAAGCCGCGCTGGCCGGCAACCGCGGCACACATCATGCCCGCGGCGCCGGCGCCGAGTACTGCTACATCGAACATCAGTCTTCGATCAGGCAGTCGACGTAGTAACGCTTTTCGCCGTCCGGCCCCACTTCGTCGGCCAGGCCGTGGATGTAGGTTTCGAAGCCCGGGAAGCGCTGGTTGAACTCGCGCGCGAACTGCAGGTACTGGACGATGGTGCGGTTGAAGCGTTCGCCCGGGATCAGCAGCGGGATGCCCGGAGGGTACGGCGTCAGCAGCACGCCGGTGACGCGGCCTTCCAGCTTGTCGATGTCGACGCGCTCGACCTCGCGGTGCGCCATGCGGGCAAACGCATCCGACGGCTTCAGCGCCGGCACCATGTCGCTCAGGTACATCTCGGTGGTCAGGCGGGCCACGTCGCGCTCGCGGTAGGCCTTGTGGATCTCCTGGCACAGATCGCGCAGGCCCATGCGCTCGTAGCGGCGATGGTCACGGCAGAATTCCGGCAGGATGCGCCACAGCGGCTGGTTGCGGTCGTAGTCGTCCTTGAACTGCTGCAAGGCGGTCAGCAGCGTGTTCCAGCGGCCCTTGGTGATGCCGATGGTGAACAGGATGAAGAACGAATACAGGCCGGTCTTCTCGACCACCACGCCGTGTTCCGTCAAGTACTTGGACACCAGAGCGGCCGGGATGCCGGTTTCGCCGAAGCTGCCCGACATGTCCAGGCCCGGGGTGATGACCGTGGCCTTGATCGGGTCCAGCATGTTGAAGCCTTCGGCCATTTCGCCGAAGCCGTGCCAGTGGTCGTTGGATTCGAGTATCCATTCGTCGCGGTTGCCGATGCCTTCGGACACCAGGCGGTTCGGGCCCCAGACCTTGAACCACCAGTCGTTCTTGCCGAACTCGGATTCCACCTTGCGCATGGCGCGGCGGAAGTCCAGGGCTTCGCGGATGCTTTCCTCGACCAGCGCGGTGCCTCCCGGCGGCTCCATCATGGCGGCGGCCACGTCGCAGGACGCGATGATCGCGTACTGGGGCGAGGTGGACGTGTGCATCAGGTAGGCTTCGTTGAAGACGTTGCGGTCCAGCTTGCGGGTCTCGGACTCCTGCACGATGATCTGCGAGGCCTGCGAAATGCCGGCCAGCAGCTTGTGCGTGGAGTGCGTGGCGAACACCATCGCGTCCTGGCTGCGCGGGCGGTCCACGCCAATGGCGTGCATGTCCTGGTAGTACTCGTGGAACGACGCATGCGGCAGCCAGGCTTCGTCGAAGTGCAGCGTGTCGACATAGCTGCCCAGCTGCTGCTTGATCATTTCCACGTTGTAGATGACGCCGTCATACGTGCTTTGCGTCAGCGTCAGGATGCGCGGGTTCTTGTTCACCGCCTCGCGGGCGAAGGGGTTGGCCTCGATCTTCTTGCGGATATTGTCCGGGTGGAACTCTTCCAGCGGGATCGGGCCGATGATGCCCAGGTGATTGCGCGTGGGGCGCAGGAACACCGGGATCGCGCCCGTCATCGTGATCGCGTGCAGGATCGACTTGTGGCAGTTGCGGTCCACCACCACCACGTCGCCCGCAGCCACGTTGGCATGCCACACCACCTTGTTGGAGGTGGAGGTGCCGTTGGTGACGAAGAAGCAGTGGTCGGCGTGGAAGATGCGCGCGGCGTTCAGTTCCGATTCCGCCACCGGGCCGGTATGGTCCAGCAACTGGCCCAGTTCGTCCACGGCGTTGCAGACGTCGGCGCGCAGCATGTTCTCGCCAAAGAACTGGTGGAACATCCGTCCCACCGGGCTCTTCAGGAACGCCACGCCGCCCGAGTGCCCGGGACAGTGCCAGGAATACGAGCCATCCTGCGCGTACTTGACCAGTTCGCGGAAGAACGGCGGCGGCAGGCTGTCGACGTAGCTGCGGGCTTCGCGGATGATGTGGCGCGCCACGAATTCGGGGGTGTCCTCGAACATGTGGATGAAGCCGTGCAGCTCGCGCAGGATGTCGTTCGGGATGTGCTCGGACGTACGCGTCTCGCCATACAGATAGATGGGGATGTCGGCGTTGCGGAAACGCAGCTCGCCGATGAAGGCGCGCAGGTTCTTGATGGCGCTGGCCACGTCCTCGGGCGAATCCACGTCGAACTCTTCGTCGTCGATCGACAGGATGAAGGCGCTGGCCCGGCTCTGCTGCTGGGCGAACGAACTCAGGTCGCCGTAACTGGTCACCCCGATCACCTCGACGCCCTCGGCCTCGATCGCCGCGGACAGGGCGCGGATACCCAGACCGGACGCGTTCTCGGAACGGTAGTCTTCGTCGATGATGAAAATGGGGAAGCGGAATTTCATGCAGGCGCTCCTGGGGGCAAGGCGGGTTCGGACGCGTAACGCGGCGCGAGTGTACTTCTAGTAAAAATCCGCCTGATGACAGACGGCGCGAGCACCCGCCAGGGCGGCGGGAATGGCCGAATTGTAGGGCTGTTTTTCTTACAGTCCTAAGGGAAATCCCGGAAAGGCCCGGACCGCCGTTGTCATCGCGCCAAAAGCGGACGCTTTCAGCACAGAAACCCGCGCCGTGCGGGAGAGCACACCGGCGCCCGCAGGGCTGCAGGACGCTAACGGATGGTGCTCGCCTCGCCTGCCTGCAAGGCCGTCAGGAACTGTTCGAAATAGGGCGGGATGGCCTCGGCGGACCCATAGCGGATACGCCGTTCGACCTTGGCGATGGCGCCGAAGCAGACCTCGGTTCCGGGTTCGCCGCAGACCAGCACCACCGGATCCTCGTCGTCGCACACTTCGTACAGGCCGCCATGCGCGCGGCGTCCCACCTCGTAGAGGTAGGCGGCGGCGCCGACAGTCTGCATGGGGGTGAGAGGCAGGGTCCCGACGTGGGCGGCCTCCAGTGCTTCGTCCAGCGCATGGACGCTGGACGGCGTGTAATCCAGCACGGCGCCGGTAGAACCGGCTGCCTGGACAAATTCCTGCGCGGCATCCGCCACACGCGCCACGAACTCTTCCTGGACTTCGTCGCGCTTGGCGTCCTGGTTTATCTTGAGGAAACCGAACATCATTGGCTCCTTTGTGAAAACCGCAAGCGGCGTTAGGACCATTATAGGCAGCGCGCCCCCCTATACTGCCCAAACCGCAGCCAAACGTTCCCTATTCCCAACACTTGCCGCCCATGCCCCCTGCCATCGTCCGACGCCTTGTTCCCGCCGATGCCGCGCCGTTGCGCCAATTGCGCCTGGACGCCCTGGTGGAAACCCCCGAATCGTTCGGATCGAGTTACGAAGAGGAACACACGCTGACATTGGAGGATATCCGCGGCTGGATCCTGCCTTCGGACGACAGCGCGATGTTCGGCGCGTTCTGCGGCGAGGCCCTGGCGGGCATCATCGGCGTGGGTCGGCAGCGCAAGCTGAAGATGCGTCACAAGGCGCACATCTGGAGCATGTACGTGACGCCGTTGCAGCGCGGCCAAGGCCTGGCCCGGCAGTTGATGCAGGCGGCGATCGCCCACGCGGCCGGCATGCGCGGCATCCGCCAGGTGCAGTTGAGCGTGACCGCCAACAATCTGGCGGCGACCACCCTGTACCTGAGTCTGGGCTTCACCGAGTACGGTCGCGAACACGAGGCGCTGTGCGTGAACGGCGAACTCTACGATGAAGCGCTGATGGCGCTGCCGCTGGCCGGCAAGTAGCCGGGCCGCGTCAGGCCGGGCCGCGTC
>NZ_DATCUY010000467.1:0-3919 GCF_036567245.1 Achromobacter sp.
CAGCAGGAGCAGCTGCGCCTGGGCGCCATGGCGCGCCTGAGCACGCTGGGCGAAATGGCTGCCGGCATCGCCCACGAACTGAACCAGCCGCTGACCGCCATCCTGGCCCAGACCCGCGCCGCCGAACGCCTGCTGGACGACGAAGAAGAGCGGCCCGCCGTGCGCCACGCGCTGCTGGCCAGCGCCCAACAGGCCAAGCGCGCCGCCGACATCATCAGCCGCATGCGCGCCCTGGTGCAGCCCAGTTCGCCCGCCCGGCGCGAAGCGCTGGATCCCGACGCGCTGGTGGCATCGCTGCGCTTCCTGCGCGAACCCGAACTGGCCCGGCAAGGCATACGGCTGAGCTGGCACAACGCCAGCCCCGCCGTCCAGCCGCTGGGCGACCGCGTGGCTCTGGAGCAGATCCTGCACAATCTGGTGCAGAACGCCGCCGACGCCCTGGCCGACGTCCCGGGCCCGCGCCAGATTTCGCTGGAAGGCCGCGCCGAAGGCGACGACTACCTGTTCAGCGTCAGCGACACCGGCCCGGGCATCGCCGCCGACGCGCTGCCGCGCCTGTTCGCGCCTTTCTACACCACGCGGCCGCAAGGCATGGGCCTGGGACTGGCGCTGTGCGAAACGCTGGCCGGCTCCATGGACGGCCGCATCGCCGCGCGCAATCTCATCCCGGCAGGCGCCTGCTTCACGGTAAGCCTGCCGCGCTCCGGCGCCGCCGCATGACTACGCAGGACACTCCCATGCTCGAACAATCTCCGCTGGTCTATCTGGTCGACGACGACGATGCCGTGCGCGACGGTCTGGCCCTGCTCCTGCGCAGCGTCGGCCTGCGCAGCGCGGGCTTCGGCGACCCGCTGGCCTTCCTGGCCCAATTGCCGCCGCAGTCCATCGGCTGCGTAGTCCTGGACATCCGCATGCCCGGCATCAGCGGCCTGGACGTGCTGAGCCGGCTGGCCGAACAATCGGATCTGCCGGTGGTCATGCTGACCGGCCACGCCAACGTCGACCTGTGCCGCCGGGCCTTCAAGGGCGGCGCCATGGAGTTCCTGCAAAAGCCGGTGGACGACGACGTCTTCCTCGACGCCGTGCAGGCCGCCGTGCGCACCCACATCGCCAGCCGCGAAAAGCTCGCGGTGACCCAGGCCGCGCAGGAACGGCTGGACAAGTTGTCCGGGCGCGAGCGCGACGTGCTGGAGCGCATCGTCCAGGGTCTGAGCAACAAGGAAATCGCGCGCGAATTCGACCTGTCTCCGCGCACCGTCGAGACCTACCGCGCCAACGTCTTCACCAAGCTGGAAGCGGAAAACCTGGCCGGGTTGATCCGCGAATACGCGGGACTGCTGGGCTAGGCCCGCCCACGCTGCAAGCCGCCTTGCGCAGTCCGCCTCCGTAGCCCTACGGAGCCCCCAGCGTAGCCGACCGAATACCGCGGATCGGCCGTCATCCTTAAGCTGTCTGTTCCTGTCACCGACCCACAAAGGACACAGACATGTCGCCCAAACTCATCGCCTTCGCCACCCTGTTCGCCTGCGCCGGCGCCGCCAATGCCGCCGTGCTCAACGAAAGCAACCTGTCCATGGCCGACGCGCAGAAGCTGGCGACGGCCACCGTCGCCGCCTGCCAGGCCAAGGGCTACAACGTCAGCGCCTCGGTGGTGGACCGCGCCGGCCTGCTCAAGGCTTTCGCGCGTTCGGACAACGCCGGTCCGCACACCATCGAAGCCAGCCGCGCCAAGGCGTTCACCGCCGCTTCGGCCAAGACCCCGACGCTGACGATGCTGGAAAACGTGCAGAAGAACCCAGCCGCGGCCACCCTGATCGACATCCCGGGCTTCCTGGTGCTGGGCGGCGGCGTGCCCGTCAAGGCCGGCTCCGCCGTGATTGGCGCCATCGGCGTGGCCGGCGCCCCCGGCGGCAACCTGGACGCGCAATGCGCCGACACCGCCCTGCAAGAGAACGCCGCGCTGTTCAAGTAAGCCGCGGCCAGACGGCGCGCGGCGTGTTTGCCGCGCCGGCGGCATCGCGGTAGGCTTGGGGCGCCATGCCCCAGCCCCCCTCCCTATCGCTGCTCGACGCCACGCTGCGCCGCACCGCCCGGCGCTATCGCGTGCCGCCCATTTCCAAGATCCCTGCCGAGGGCGTCCCGCCCGCCACCGCGCTGGCCGTCGCCATCGAACAGGCCCGCCTGTCGCTTGAATCCGGCGCCGCGCCGCCCGCCATCAAACAGGCCTTTCTCGATGCCCTGGCGCGCCTGATCCGCGACGCCATGCGCGAGTCCGACGGCGATCCCGTGTTCCAGGCCATGCTGCTGCGGCACCGCCTTGCTCCCGTGCGCGAGTACGCCTCCCTGGCCGCCCGCGCCGCCCAGGACCGCCGCGAGATCATCGCCGCCGCCAACGCCATCGCCCATCCGGCCAAGGTCGAGCGCACGCCGGCCGGCGCGGCGCGCGAGGCCATGGCCGCCCTGCAAGCGGCAGCAGCGTCCGAATCATGGACGACCTTGCCGCAAGCCGCGCGCCGTCTTCTGAACCTGCCCGTCGACTCGCAGCCAGCCGCAACCTCCGCAGTGCTGGACCGCCTGCTCGCCAGTCCGGCGCTGGAGCATCTGCAACGACTGGACGTCCTGGCCGCCGACGCCGACGTGCGCCGCTACCGCGCCCTGTGGGAACGACAAGGCCCGCGTCCCGGCAGCGCCACTGCCCTCGCTGAAGGCAACGCGTCGCGGCTGCGCGGCGACGCCGTCGAAGCGCAGGCCTTGCAGGCGCTGGAGGCCCTGGCCCGCCGTCTCAACGATGCGGACGGGCGGGAGGCCTACCAGGCCGTGTCCTCCATGCACGTGCCGCCATCGCTGCCTGTCAATGCCGAACGCGCCAAGAGCGAATGGGACGCCGCCCTGCTGCGCAAGGCAGAGGGGGCTGATGCGCCGCCCGCTTGGGATCTGTGCCTGCTGCTCGAGGCCAAGGCCTCGGCCGACGCCGCCGCCACTGACTTCCCGCGCCTGTTGCGCGGCCTGCGCCTGCTGGCGCACGCCGACCCTCAGACCGACTACGCCTTCAACACGCGCCAGGGCCGCTTTCCCCTGCGCGGCGCGTCGCTGCGTGCGCTGCCCGCCGACGGTCCGCAACTGGACACCCGCGTGCTGTATTTCTGCGACGGTCCGGCCGATGCCATTCCCCGCCTGCTCAGTGCCGCCAGCCGCATGCAGCTGCTGTCCGCGCAGCCCAGCCTGGAGTACGCCGACCGCCTGGCGCAGGGCCTGGACGCGGCCCTGGAAACCCTGGACCCCGTCTGGCGCCTGCTGCTGGAATCGGCGCAATGGACCGGCGTGCTGCAGCAGTATCCGACCCTGTGCCAGGCTCGCGAACTGATGGTGCACCCGGATGACCTGATGGCCGCGATCGACAGCGCTACGCCCTGACGCCAAGGCCTGCGGGAGGACAGCGCCGCCCGCAGG
Source organism: Achromobacter sp. (assembly GCF_036567245.1). Taxonomy (GTDB): domain Bacteria; phylum Pseudomonadota; class Gammaproteobacteria; order Burkholderiales; family Burkholderiaceae_B; genus Achromobacter. The sequence goes on from NZ_DATCUY010000467.1 coordinate 3,451, forward strand.
CCCGCCAACTCATTCCTGCCCGATCAGCCGGAAATCCCCGCTACCCTCGCGCTCCAGCTGCGCCGCCAGCCCCAGCTCCCAATCCAGGTACTCCCGGAAGCCCTGATCGCGGGCAGCCAGGTCAGCGAACAGATAGGGGCTGATGCTCTGGTCATCGTCCCCGGTCAGCACGCCGTCGGCGCCACGGGCCAGTTCCAGGCCCTGGGACTTCCAGCCGCGCGTACCGCCCACCAGATAGCGCACCGGCCGCTGGCTGCGCCACGCCAGTTCGGCCGCCACGATACTGGCCAGCACGCCGTCGGCAGACGTCAGCACGATGGGCCGCTGCCGATCCTCCGGCAGGAACTCGGCCAGGCGGTCGGGGGCGGCGTAGCGGGAGCCCGGCACGTGGCCGCGTTCATAGGCGATCCGCGCATCCACGTCGAACAGCACGGCCTCGCCGCTTTCCAGCGCGGCCCGCAGGGCGTCC
>NZ_DATCUY010000468.1:0-2456 GCF_036567245.1 Achromobacter sp.
CCGCCAACGGCGGCCTGCTGGGCGGCCTGCTCGGCGGACTGTCGGGCAAGAAGTGATCCACCTCAACCGCCAGGAATCCACATCATGCTGCAACAACAGACCTACTTTCACCACGAGCATGTGACCGGCATGGCTGAATCAGCGGGAAGCAACCGGCGGTCCGGCATGCTGGACGAGATCGTCCTGCTGCTGGGCCGGCAGTTCGCCGCCTACAACGCGGCATGCCAGTCGGCCCTGGCGGAAAAGCTGGGAATGCCCCCGGCGGACCTGAAGGCGCTGGAGCTGGTCATGGAGTTCGATGCCCTGCCCACCGGACATCTGGCCCAGTTGCTGGGCATCAGCTCCGGCGGCGCGACCGCCTTGATCAACCGGCTGGAAGCCGCCGGTTACGTCCAGCGCGGCCGCCACCCGCTGGACCGTCGGATGATCGTGATCCGGCCGGTCGAGGAGCAATGCCAGGCGCTGGTCCAGGAACGGCAGTGGATCGCCGAGGCCATCGCCACGACCGCGCGCGGCTATGACACCGCGGAACTGGAAACGGTGCATGCCTTCCTGACGCGCTGTGGCCGCGGGGTGAAGCGCGACACCCTGGCCTGGCTGGAAGCAGGCAGCGCGCATCAGGCCGGGTAGAAAGGCGGCGGGGGCACCGCCCCCGCCGCCGCTTCAACCGGATCAAGCCGCCTCGGGCGGCCCGAAGTGCAGGCGCGGCACGGCCGCCAGCAGCCTGCGCGTCATGTCCTGGCGCGGCTGGTGCAGCACTGCGTCGGCCGGTCCCAATTCGATAATGCGACCTGCATCCATGACGGCAATGCGGTCCGCCAGATACTCGACCACGCCGAAATTGTGCGTGATGAACAGGTAGGCGATGCCGAGCTCGTGCTGCAGCTCGCGCAGCAGGTCCAGGATCTGCGCCTGTACGGAAACGTCCAGCGCCGACGTGGGTTCATCGCAGATCAGCACTTTCGGTTCGACCGCCAGCGCCCGCGCGATCGCGATCCGCTGGCGCTGACCACCAGAGAATTCGTGCGGATAGCGCGCCAGGGTATTGGCCGGCAGGCCCACGCGCTCGATCAGCCGCGCGGCGTGGGCGCGGCGCGCCTCCTTGTCCATACCGGCACGCAGGGATGCCAATCCTTCGTCCAGGATGTCACCCACCCGCATGCGGGGGTCGAGCGAGGCATACGGGTCCTGGAAGATGATCTGGATGTCCTGCCTCAGGCGCTGCAGCGTGCGCCGGTCGGCGGACAATAAGTCCTGCCCCTGCAGCATCGCGCGGCCGGACACGCGCGCGCCATCGATCAGGCGCAGCAGCGCCTTGCCCGTGGTGGTCTTGCCGCAGCCGGACTCGCCCAGCAGGGCCAGCGTTTCGCCCGCCTTCAGGGTAAAGGTCACGCCGTCCACGGCCTTGACCCAGGACACGATGCGGCGCAGCGGCCCCTTGCGCACGGGGTAGTGGACCTTCAGGTCCTGCACGTCCAGCACCACCCCGGCTTCGCGCGGCTTGGCATCGGCAGCCGACCGGGTCGCTTCGCGCGCCATGGCCTCGCGACCGCTTTCCGTCAGCGGCGTGCCGCGCTTTTCAAATGTGGGGATCGCTTCGAACAGTTGCCGCGCATAGGGATGCTTGGGCGCGCGGAAGAACTCCTCGGCGTCGGCGCTTTCGACGATCTCGCCGCCGCGCATCAGCGCCACGTGGTGGGCCACGTTCTTCACCACCGCGAGATCGTGGGTGATCAGCAGCACCGCCATGCCCATTTCCCGCTGGATGTCGGCCAACAGGTCCAGCACCTGCGCCTGCACCGTGACGTCCAGCGCCGTGGTGGGTTCGTCCGCGATGAGCAGCACGGGTTCGGCCGCCAGCGCAATGGCGATCATGACGCGCTGCTTCTGCCCGCCCGAGAACTGGAAGGGATAGTCGTCGATGCGCCGCTCGGGTTCGGGGATGCCCACCCGCCGCAGCCAATCCATGGCCCGCGCGCGCGCCGCAGCGCCGCGCAGGGGCGTATGGGCGATCAGGGTCTCGATGATCTGGTCGCCCACCCGCATGACCGGATTCAGGCTGGTGGACGGTTCCTGGAAGATGATGCCGATGCGCCCGCCGCGCACGCCGCGCATGGCGCTTTCCGGCAGGCGGTTGAGGTCTTCCCCGTCCAGGTCGATCTGCCCGCCCACGATGCGTCCGGCGTCCGGCAGCAGGCGCAGGAGCGCCAGCGCCGTCATGCTCTTGCCGCACCCGGATTCGCCGACCAGCGCAAAGGTCTGCCGCCTGGAGATCGCCAGCTGCAGGCGCTTGACCGCATGCGTCATGCCGCTTTCGCTGGCGATGTCCACGTACAGGCCGTGCACGTCGAGCAAGGGAGCCTGGCTCATGGCGCATCTCCCGGGCGGGACTGGCGCGTATCGGTGGCCAGCGCCGTGCGCGGCGCGCGGCCGAACAGGCCGAAGCGCGCCATGCG
>NZ_DATCUY010000469.1:0-1605 GCF_036567245.1 Achromobacter sp.
GGGTGCGGCGTCAGCACCACGGGGCCCTCGCCCCAGTTGGGCTGGATGTCGCCGCGCGCCAGCAGATTCAGTCCATCCGCGTCCAGCACCAGCGGCGAACCGCGACGCAGCACGAACAATTCGGACAGCGCGTTGGCCGCCAGGGCGCCCGTGCCTATGCCGCATCCCGCCACCCAGGCGGTGATGCCCCAGTCTTCCTCCAGCAGCGAGCGGGCATCGCGCAGCATCAATTCGGGCTGCAGCGGGTCGCAGGCCAGGGGCGCGGCGTCCTGGGCGAAGCCGACCAGCACCTTGCCGGCCCCTATCTTCAGGGCGGCGCGCGCGGCCAGCAGCGCCGCACCCGTCATGCCGGGGCCGCCGCCCACCACGCCCACCGTACCGAAACTGCCCTTGTGGGTGTCCTGGCCGCGCGGTGCGAACAGGGCGGGCAGGGCGGCGCGGTCTATGGCGCCGCCGGCGGACGGGGCGGTAGTGTTCATGGGCTGAGGCTCCTGGGGCAATCGGCGTGGCGCGATGGTGCGTATCTACTATAGTGCGCCCAAACCGGCCGGCATCCGGCCCGGCCCCAAGACAAGACGACGTGGAGACAAACATGAGCGACATCACGCTGGAACACTATTCCGCCTATGAGTCCCTGAAGCTGCGCCGGCACCCCGGCGGGGTGTTGGAAGTGATCATGGGCGCCAAGGGCGGCAAGCCGGGCAAGCTGTCCACCGCCGATGACCGCATGCACCGCGAACTGGCCGACATCTGGCGCGACATCGATACCGACCCCGACACCCGGGTGGTGGTGATCCGCGGCGAGGGCAAAGGCTTTTCTGGCGGCGGCGATCTGGACCTGGTGCAGCAGATGGCGGACGACTTCGACGTGCGCACCCGCGTCTGGCGCGAAGCCCGCGACCTCGTCTACAACATCATCAACTGCAACAAGCCCATCGTGTCCGCCATGCATGGCGCGGCGGTGGGCGCGGGCCTGGTGGCGGGCTTGCTGGCCGACATCTCCATCGCCGCACGCGACGCACGCATCATCGACGGCCATACGCGCCTGGGCGTGACGGCCGGCGACCATGCCGCCATCGTCTGGCCGCTGCTTTGCGGCATGGCGCGCGCCAAGTACTACCTGATGCTTTGCGAAACCGTGACCGGAGAGGAAGCCGAGCGCATCGGCCTGGTGTCGTTGTGCGTGGACGAGGCCGAACTCATCGGCCGCGCCTTCGAAGTCGCCAACAAGCTGGCCGCGGGCTCCCAGACCGCCATCCGCTGGACCAAGTACTCGCTCAACAACTGGCTGCGCATGGCGGGGCCGAGCTTCGATACTTCGCTGGCGCTGGAATTCATGGGTTTCGGCGGGCCCGACGTGCGCGAAGGGATCCAGTCCCTGCGCGAACGCCGCGCGCCGAACTTCCGGCCGGATTCGCCGTTCTGAGGCAGCGGATGGCGCGCCGGGGCAGGGCGCGCCATCCGGCTTCCCTACTTCTTGAAGAACTTCGCGAAGGCCGCCTGCGCCTCTTCGGATTGCAGGCGGATGCGGAACTGCTGGGCCTCGTAATCCATGGTGTCCTGGATCGCCTGGCGGTCCGGGCGGCGCAACATTGCCTTGGTCAG
>NZ_DATCUY010000470.1:0-1507 GCF_036567245.1 Achromobacter sp.
GCCGCGCGGTCACGGGCGGCATCGCGGGAGTTCGGAGCCGGCGCCGCGCCCGGCGTGCGACCACCCTGGCCCTGCGCCCGGTTCTGCACGCCGGCCTGGCGCTGACTGTCGAAACGCTGGCGGCTGGCCTGGTCCGCATAAGGCGTATTGCCGCGGTTGGCGGGGTTGTGCTGCCAGTTGGTCTTGTTGTTACTGATGTTGGTCCGATCGATACGCTGGTTGACGTTGATGTTGTTGTAGCGGTTGACGTCTATATCGACGTCGTTATGTCCCCAATCGAACCCGCCCCACATGGAATTGACCGCGGCCACGCCCAGGCCGAAGCCTATGCCGGCCACCAGCGAAGTGGCGAATACCGAGCCCGGAGGCGGCGGATAGTAGTAAGGGGGATAGGAAGGATAGGCCCAGGCGCCGTAGACCACCGTCGGGTTGTAGCTGGGCACGTACACCACCTGCGGATCGGCCGGCTGGATGACCACCACCGTCTTGTCGTTGGTGGTGCTGGAGGTGACCTTCTGCTGTGGCGTGCTCTTCAGATTGCCAGCCTTCTGCGCCTGGACGCGCAGCCGCTGGACCGAGTCCATGACGGCGTCGGGCTGCGCCAGGAAGGCGTCGCCCACGGATTTCACCCAGTCCGGCTGGCGGCCCATCATGTCCATGACCGAGGGAAACGCCACCAGGGATTTGACGCTGGGATCCCAGGTCTCGCCCTCGACCGCCTTGACCGCCTGGTCGCCGGATTCCGAGGTATGCGCGGCCGACCACTTGGCGGCCGCCGCGACATCGTCGGGGTAGGTCGCCCCCATGAGGATTTGCGAGAGCAGCGAATCCGGATACAGCGCCACGGGCGCCATCAGTTGATCCAGTTGCGCGTTGTCCAGCTTGGTCTGCGCCGTGGCGGGGAAGCAGGCAACCAACCCCAGGCATAACCAGCCGATGAACCACTGTTGCAGTCGACGCATTTTCCGTTCTCCGTGAATCGCAAAGCATGAAGCCACAAGCCAGGAGGAAACTGCCGGATATCGCGCAGACAATATATGCCTAACGCCGGCGCAGGGGAAGCGCCGGCGCGGATCTGTTTCGGTTCACAACTTGGCGACGGAAACCTCGGTCGCCTTGACGAAGGCCAGCACCTCGGTGCCGACCTGCAAGTCCAGCTCCTTGACCGAACGGGTCGTGATTACCGAGGTCACGATGCCGGCCGGCGTGTCCACGTCCACTTCGGACACCACCGGGCCCAGGATGATTTCCTTGATCTTGCCGCGGAACTGGTTGCGGGCGTTGATGGATTGAATGCTCATGGTCTTGCTCCTGGTGTATTGGGCGGCGCCATGCCGCCCGTGCGTGAATCACGGGGCGCGGCCTCAGACCGCCAGCCGCAGATGCCGGATCTGGATGACGGGCGCCAGGGGCCGATCGGCGTCTGGCGTGTCCTGCTGCCGCAGCGCGGCGCGCAGCACGCGGGCCTCCAGCGCGGCGAATGCGGCCGAGCCCCGCACGCGTGGAT
>NZ_DATCUY010000471.1:0-3559 GCF_036567245.1 Achromobacter sp.
CAGGCGCGAGGGCCTGCCGGTGACGGCCGACGTGTCCGCGCACAGCCTGCACCTGACCGACGTGGACATCGGCTTCTTCAACACGGACTTCCGCCTGAACCCGCCGCTGCGCGGTCAGCGCGACCGCGACGCGATCCAGGCCGCACTGGCGGATGGCACGGTCGATGCGCTGTGCTCCGATCACACCCTTGTCGATGACGCCGCCAAGACCGTGCCGTTCCCGGCGGCCGCGCCCGGCGCGACGGGGCTGGAACTGCTGTTGTCCCTGGCCTTGAAGTGGTCGCGCGATTGCCGCCGGCCGCTGGCCGACGCGCTGGCGCGTGTCACTTGCGGCCCTGCCGCGGTGCTGGGCAGGATGTCGCCGCAGGTCGCATTGGCCGGCCAGCTGGGCGTGGGAGCGCCAGCTGACCTCTGCCTGGCCGACCTGGAAGCCGAATGGCTGGTAATGCCCGGCGCCCTGCAAAGCCGCAGCGGTCACACCCCGTTCGCGGGTATGATGCTGCCCGGCCGTGTACGCGCCACCGTGGTAGGTGGCAGCCTGGCCTGGGAGACCCCGGTTTGAAGCTGCTGCGCTTTGTCCTTAGGCTGTTCCTCGTGGTGCCCTGGATTCTCTTAGGCCTCTTGTGCGTGGGCCTGGTGTATCCCTTGATCGGCTCCAGGTCGCGCGCCTGGCTGAACCGCCACTGGTCGCGCTGCCTGATGGCCTTCTGCGGCCTGCGGGTCGTTCTCAAGGGCGAGCCGCGCCTGACCGGTCCGGTGCTGCTGGTGGCCAACCACGTATCCTGGATCGACATCTTCGTGCTGAACTCGGCGCGCGCCACGTCTTTCGTCGCCAAGAGCGAGATCCGCAGCTGGCCGGTCATCGGCTGGCTGGTGGCCGGCGCCGGCACGCTCTTCATCGAACGCGGCCAGCGCCACGCGGTGCATGCGATGGGCGAATCCATGCAGGCCCGCTTCAAGCAGGGCGATGCGGTGGGGCTGTTCCCGGAAGGCACGACGACCGAAGGTTTCGAGTTGCTGCCTTTCCATGCCAGCCTGTTCGAACCGGCGCGTTCGGCCGCCATCGAGATCCAGCCCGTGGCCTTGCGATTCCTGCAGCATGGCAAGCGCAGCGGCTATGCGGCGTTCGTGGGAGAGGAGTCCTTGGTGGCGAATCTTTGGCGGGTGCTGGGCGTGACGGGGTTGGCCGTCGAAGTGGTGTTCTTGCCGCCGCTGGCGGCGCGGCATCCGGATGGGAGTCTGCCTACGCGGCTGGAGTTGTCTCATCAGGCGCGAGATGCGATTTTGAGCGTGCTGTAGCTGCTGTTGTAGCTATGGCTAAAGCGCTTCGTAGGTCGTCCGTCGTCGCGGGCGGCGTGGCGGCGAGCGCCCACGATTGCGGTCCGGAGCCTTCGCTCCGGACTGCCCCGTCCTCATCCTCGTCCTCGCCTTCGGCGACTCCTTCGGATTCCGTCGGGCGCATCGAGGTTGCTCGCCGCCACGCCGCCCGCGACGACGGACTACGTGCATCTTGGCTTGTTGCGCCGCTAGAGCGGTGGTTGGTGGCGTGTCTTGCGGGGCCCGCCCCAGGCCGGCCGCGCGGGCGGCCTTTTGGGGCTTACGAGGTGTCTTGCGTCGCGTGATGACGCTGCGCGCTGGTGGTTGGTGAATTTAGGTATGCAGGGCGCTGAAGCGTGTCGGTGGACCAACAATCGCCATTTCAACGCCGGTGCCGGATGGGTGGCGCGCGCGGCGGTCAGCATGCGTAAGCGGCTCGCCATCGCGCGCCACCCATCACCGCCCATCCCCGTGAGCTGGCGGCCATTAGCTAACGGCTGACCGCATTCGCGCAAGCGAACACAATTGAAATTTAATAAATCACGGATGTAATTCTCGGCCGCCCGCGCGGCCGAGAATGGCGGGCAGGCAACGACTCGTCCCAGACCACGGCTCCAGCAGCGCGACAGACCAAGACTCAGGTAGCACGTCGGCGCGGACGCCTGGGCGGCGAGCAACCTCGATGCGCCCGAGGGAATCTGAAGGGAAGGCCGAAGGCCTGGACGAAGATGACGAAGGGGAAGTCCGGAGCGAAGGCTCCGGACCGCAATCGTGGGCGCTCGCCACCCAGGCGTCCGCGCCGACGTGCGGCCTACGAAGCCCACGGACGAAGCAATCAAACCGAGCCAGAAAAAAGTCCGGGCCCCGCGAAACCGCTATTCAGACAACGGATCCTGAAACTGCGAACACTTCACCTGCACCAGCCTCCGATCCTGCAACCGCAAAGCCGTCAGCGACCCGCCCCACACGCACCCGGTATCCAGGCAGATCACGTCCGGCCGCTGCAGCAGCCCCAGCGTCGACCAATGCCCGAACACCGTCGTGACATTCCGCGTGGCGCGGTTGGGGACGTCGAACCAGGGCACCAGGCCCGCCGGCCAGGCGCCCGGCGTCACCTTGGTGGCGAACTCCATGTGGCCGTTGGGCGTGCACAGGCGGATGCGCGTCAGCGCGTTGATGATGACCCGCATGCGCTTGCCGCCCTTGTGGTCTTCCTTCCACGTGGCGGGTTCGTTGCCGTACATCTTCTGCAACGCCTTCTGCCAGTTCGGCCCGCGCAGGGCGTCCTGGACTTCGCCGGCCAGGGCCAGCGTCTTGGCGACGTCCCATTTGGCCAGCGTGCCGGCGTGGACCAGCAGATGATTCTGTTCGAAATGGGCCAGCGGGCGAAAGCGCAGCCAGTTGATCAGGTCGGCCGCGTCCGGCGCGCGCAGGATGTCCTCGAGCGTGTCCGATTTGGAAGGCTTGCGCACCCCTGCGGCCGTGGCCAGCAGGTGCAGGTCATGGTTGCCCAGCACCGTGGTCGCGCGGTCGCCCAGGTCGATGATGCGGCGCAGGGTTTCCAGCGACTGGGGGCCGCGGTTGACCAGGTCTCCGGCGAACCAGAGGCGCGATTGGGGATCGCCGACCAGTTCGGGGTGGGACAGCAAGCGATCCAGCGGCGAGCAGCAGCCCTGCACGTCGCCGATCATCCAGATACTGCCGTTCATGCGGGGCTTTTGCTCCAAGGCCAACGTTGTTGCGCGATCCGCGTAATGGCGTGCCGGTATTCCATGTAGCTCATGGCGCCCAGCGCCACGGCCATGGCTCCGATGTTCGGACCCAGGGCCGTCAGCCAGGCTGGCCATTTGCCCAGCATGCCCACGTTCAGTGCCAGCTGGTTCAGCATGAAGAAGCCCACGCCCAGCAGGATGCCGATGAACACCTTGGCGCCCACGCCGCCGCGGCGCGTCTGCATCAAGCCGATGGGAGCGGCAATGGTGATCATGACCAACAGGGTGAACGGATACGCCAGTTTGCGCCACAAGGCGACGACCTGTCGACCATATTGCAGCTGGTTGTTGCGCAAATAATCCACATAGTCCAGCAGCGTGGCGATGGACATGCGTTCAGGCGTCAGCACCCGGGCCAGCAGGCGCTCGGCGCTGAGCGTGGTGTCCACCGTGCGTTCCGGCACCTTGACGACGGTGGCGGGGGGATTCTTGGGCGGGCGCGCGTCGGCCAGGGCCTCGGCGGCGTTCTC
>NZ_DATCUY010000472.1:0-4899 GCF_036567245.1 Achromobacter sp.
AAGTTGCGGGCGGTCTTGCGGAACACCAGGTTGCCGCTGCGGTCGGCGATATGCGCCTTGACCAGCGAAACGTCAGGCGCCAGCGAACGCTCCATCACGTACTGATGGCCATCGAATTCGCGGAGTTCCTTGCCGTCGGCCACGATGGTGCCCACGCCGGTGCGGGTGAAGAAGGCCGGAATGCCGGCGCCGCCGGCGCGCAGCTTCTCGGCCAGCGTGCCCTGGGGCGTGAACTCGAGTTCGAGTTCGCCGGACAGGAACTGGCGTTCAAATTCCTTGTTCTCGCCCACGTAGGACGCGATCATCTTGCGGACCTGGCGCGTATTGAGCAACTGGCCGAGGCCGAAGCCGTCGACGCCGGCATTGTTGCTGATGCAAGTGAGGTCCTTGACGCCCGAATCGCGCAATGCGGCGATCAGGGCTTCGGGAATGCCGCAAAGGCCGAAACCGCCCACGGCGATCATCTGGCCGTCCTTGACGATGCCTGCCAGCGCCTCCTGGGCGCTTGCAAAAACCTTGTCCATCGCTCCAACTCCTAGTTAAGGTCTAACCGAAGAGGGCGCGGCTGCCGGCGCCGGTCCCAGCAACACCGTGCGGTGTCCTGTGGCGGCTGGCGCCGAGGGTGGCGCGCCCTTATTGCTTTTTTTGATTTTGCGCTAGATTTTACCGGCATGCCCGGTCAAAGCACGCGCTATTTTGGCCGGTCCGCCCGAAGCGCCGCGTCAAGCCGCAGGCTTGAACATGGCGCCCAGTTTGGACAGCACCTCTTGCGGCCACGGGGCGGACGCATTGACCGTATAGTCCATCCAGACTAGCACGTTGCGTGCGCGGGCATACGGACCGCCTTCGTCGCCTACCTTCTCCAACAGCAATTCGAATTCCGCGCTGGAGCGGCCGATGCGCGTGAGCTTGTGCGTCACGAGCACCGTGGCCGGATAGGTCAAGGGACGCAGGAAATCGCAGGACGCATGCGCCAGGATCAACCCCTGATCCGACGGCAGCGCAAAGCCCGCGCCATAGAGTATCTGTATCCGGGCCTCTTCCATGAGGCGGAAATACATTGCGTTGTTCAGATGGTTCAGAGCGTCCGAATCGCCCCACCGCAAGGGCAGTTCGACTTGATGGATATCTCCCACGGCCAGTATCCGCGCTGAGGTTTTGTCCGCGTTCACCAATTGCTCCATATGGGTAAAAGAAATACGAAGGCATACATCACCTCCGCCTGCAATACAATCGCCGATAATACTTCCAGCCATATATGGAATACATACGGGGAGCTTTGCAATGTCTGAACGCGAGTCGATGGAATATGACGTGGTCGTGGTTGGCGGTGGACCCGCCGGCCTGGCCACTGCAATCCGTCTTAAGCAGCTGGCCGCTGAAAAGAATCAGGAAATCGGCGTCTGCGTACTGGAAAAGGGCGCGGAGTTGGGTGCGCACATCCTGTCCGGCGCCGTCATGGACCCGCTGGCGCTGACCGAGCTCATCCCCGACTGGAAGGAAAAAGGCGCGCCGCTGAACGTGCCCGTCACGCATGACAAGTTCATGTTCCTGTCCGAAACCGGCGCGCGCACCACGCCCAACTGGCTGCTGCCGCCCTGTTTCCACAACGAAGGCAACTACATCGTCCGCCTGGGCGACGTCGTGAAGTGGATGGGCGAACAGGCCGAGGCGCTGGGCGTGGACATCTTCCCCGGTTTTGCGGCCGTGGAACTGCTGTACGACGAAAACGGCGCCGTCCGCGGCGTGGCCACCGGCGACATGGGCGTGGCCCGCGACGGCTCGCACACCGATCACTACCAGCCGGGCATGGAACTGCATGCCCGCTACACCGTGTTCGCCGAAGGCGCGCGTGGCCAATTGGGCCGCCAGCTGATCGAACGCTACAAGCTGGACGACGGCCGCAATCCGCAGTCCTACGGCATCGGCATCAAGGAAATGTGGGAGGTCGATCCGGCCCAGTCCAAGCCGGGCCTGGTCATCCACACCGCCGGCTGGCCGCTGGACTCCGACACCTACGGCGGCTCGTTCCTCTACCACCTGGACAACAACCTGGTGGCGGTGGGCATGATCGTGGGCCTGGACTACGCCAACCCCTGGCTGTCGCCGTTCGACGAATTCCAGCGCTACAAGACGCACCCCGCCATCCGCGGCACCTTCGAAGGCGGCAAGCGCATCGCCTACGGCGCGCGCGCCATCACCGCGGGCGGCCTGCTGGCCCTGCCCAAGCTGACCTTCCCGGGCGGCGTGCTGGTCGGCTGCGAGGCCGGCTTCCTCAACGCCTCCCGCATCAAGGGCAGCCACGCCGCCATCAAGTCCGGCAAGCTGGCCGCCGAAGCCGCCTTCGACGCGCTGGTCGCCGATCGCCGCCAGGACGAGCTGGCCGCCTATCCCGCCGCCTTCGAGGCATCCTGGCTGCATGCGGAGCTGAACAAGGCGCGCAACTTCAAGCAATGGTTCAAGAAGGGCCGTACCGTCGCCACCTTGATGACTGGCGTCGAACAGCTGCTGCTCAAGGGCAAGATGCCCTGGAGCCTGCGCCACAACAAGCCCGACCATGCCTGTCTGCAACCCGCATCGCAGTGCGCGCGCATCGATTATCCCAAGCCCGACGGCAAGCTCACCTTCGACAAGCTCAGCTCGGTGTTCATCTCGAACACCAACCATGACGAGAACGAACCCGTCCACCTGACGCTGAAGGATGCGTCGATACCGGTACAGGTCAACCTGGCCAAATATGGCGGCCCGGAATCGCGCTACTGCCCGGCGGGCGTGTACGAGTTCGTCAAGGACGACCACGGCGAGGATCGCCTGCAGATCAACGCGCAGAACTGCGTGCACTGCAAGACCTGCGACATCAAAGACCCGACCCAGAACATCGTATGGGTTGCCCCGCAAGGCGGTGAAGGCCCCGTCTACAGCGGCATGTAAAGCGACCGGACGCCAGCGCCCGGCCACCGAAGGCGTCCCACGGGGCGCCTTTTTTTCGACCAGAAGGACTATTCCATGACCGAACGCATACTCCTCATCGGCTGCGGCGACCTGGGCCAGCGGGCGGCCCGGCGCTTCCTGGCGCGCGGCGACGAAGTCTACGCGCTGCGCCGCCATCCGCCGGCCGGAGATGCGGACGGAATACGCTGGCTGCAGGGCGATATTTCCCGCGCTGACGCGCTGCCCGCCCTGCCCCCAGGCGTCACGCGGCTCATCCACCTGCCCGCGCCTGGCGCCCGCGTAGCGGCCGCGTACCGTGCGGTGTTCATCGACGGCCTGAAACACGTGCTGGACGCGCTGGACACTACGCAGCTCAAGCGTATCGTGTTCGTCTCGTCCAGCGCGGTCTATGGCGAACATGAAGGCGGCTGGGTCGACGAAGACACGCCGCCCGCGCCGCTGGGCGTCAATGGACAGGTGCTGCTAGAAGCCGAAGCCGCGCTCGCGACTTACGGCCTGCCGTCCACCGCGTTGCGGCTGGCGGGACTTTATGGCCCGGGACGCCTGCAATTGATCGAGCGCCTGCGCCAGGGCGCGGCGGGTGCGCCGAGTTCTCCCGCACACTGGGCCAACCGGATCCACATCGATGACGCCGCCGCGGCCGTAGTGCACCTCGCGCTCCTGCCCGAAGCGGCGCCGGCCTACATAGGCTGCGACGACACCCCCCTGCCCCTGCATGAGCTATACGCCGACCTGGCCAGACTGATCGGCGCCCCTGCGCCACGCGAGGCGCCCGCGCCTGCCAACGTCGGCAGCAAGAAGCTCAGCAACGTCCGGCTGCGCGCCAGCGGCTTCACGCTGCAATGGCCTGACTCGCGGCTGGGCTATGCCGCGCTGCTGGCCGTAACCGACGGCACTGGAGCGCAGCAGGCATAGTTCGCTGCTCATCGAATCGTGGTCGTCCAGGCTGGACGATACTGGCGGTCGGATTCACCACCGGCCAAGGCCATGCATCCCGCCCATCCCCTGCAGGCAGTCACACACCCTGACCCCTACCCCTACTATGCCGCGCTGGCACGAGAGCGGCCGCTGTATCGCGAAGCGACGCTGGACCTGTGGATCGCCAGCCACCCGGACACGATAGCGGCCATCATGCAGCACCCTGCCGCGCGCGTGCGCCCCGTGGCGGAGCCGGTACCCAGGGGATTGGGCCCCGGTCCGGCGGGCGAGCTGTTCGGCCGCTTCGTACGCATGAACGACAGCGCAGCGCACCTGCAAGTGAAGACCTTGCTGAGCGCTTTCATCCGCGAGCAAGGCGCCCAGGCCTGTACGCCTGCCTGGCCGGATCCGGGGCCGTTGAACGCCATGGCCGTCGACCGCTACCTGAGTACCGCGCCGGTCCATGCGCAAGCCGCTTTCCTGGGTTTGCCGCCAGACCTGTACGCCGATTGCGCGGCGGACATCGCGGCGTTTCTGTCGGCGCTGCCCGCCACCGCCACCGCGGATCGCATCGAGGCTGGACACGCCGCCGCGCAACGCTTGCAAACCCGCCTCGAATCTCATCTGCAGGCCCCCGACGCCGCCCTTGCCTTGCGCAGGCTGCGTGAGGACGGCGTGCGGGCGGGCATCGCGCCCGCGCTGCTGGCCGCCAACCTGGCCGGCCTGCTGTTCCAGTCCTGTGAAGCGGGCGCGGGTTTGCTGGGAAACGCGATCATCCTGGCCGGGCGACGCGGCACGCCGGACGATCTTACGGACGATGCCGCGCTGGCGCTGATGGATGAAGTCGAACGCAATGACCCGCCGCTGCATAACACGCGCCGGTTTCTCGCCGCCGACATCGACATCGGCGGCCAGCGCATCGCGGCCGGCCAGACTGTGCTGCTGGTGCTGGCGGCGGCAGCCACGGTGCAGCCCGAGGCACACTGGACTTTCGGCGCTTTCGGGCACGCCTGCCCCGGCCGCCTGCCC
>NZ_DATCUY010000473.1:0-7100 GCF_036567245.1 Achromobacter sp.
GGCGCGGCGGTCTATACCGCCGGCACGCTGTTCTACGTCAACGACCAGCGCTGGCCGCACGCGCACGGCATCTGGCACCTGTTCGTCATGGGCGGCACGGCCTGCCATTTCGTGACCGTGTTCGGCTTCCTGCGGCTGAGCCCGGCCTGAGCGGGCCCTAGCGCCAGCTTGCCAGCGGCAGCATGCCGCCGCGGTTCTTCACTTTGCGCATGACGATATGCGAGGACAGGTTCCGTACCCCCGGGATCTTGCTGAGCTTGTCTTCGACGAACTGTGAGAACGCCTTCAGATTGCGCGTGCATACCGTCAGGATGTAGTTGGACGCGCCGGTCACGATGCTGGCCTCGGTGATCTCGTCATGCAGCGCGATGCCGGCCAGGAACTCCTCGTGCCAGCCCGGGCGCGACTGGTCCAGCGATACGTGGACGATGGCCTCCAGCTCGAAACCCAGCTTTTCGGCATCCAGCACGGCGCGATAGTTGCGGATCAGCCCGCTTTCCTCCAGGGCGCGCACCCGCCGCAGGCAGGCCGAGGGCGACAGCGCCACCTGTTCGGCCAGGTCCTGGTTGCTGAGATGGCCGTTTTCCTGCAGCCGGTACAGAATGCGCTGGTCTGTCGCGTCGATTTGCATGGTGCAATCAAATTCCAAAAATATGGATTATGTGCAATCCAATGCGGAAACCTAGGGTATTCCGCGCCTGAATTTGCAATTTATCAGCCCGATCGCGCTGATAGTATGTATCCAGAATATAGCCTCTTGGAGCAGAAGATGAACACCCGCGACGCCTGCGTTGACGCCGACCGCCAGGACCCCCTGGCGCCCCTCAAAGACCGTTTCGACCTGCCGCCCGGCGTGCTCTACATGGACGGCAACTCCCTGGGCGTGCTGCCCAAGGACGCCGCCGCCCGCGCTGCCGCCGTGATCGGCCAGGAATGGGGCACGGGCCTGATCCGCAGCTGGAACACCGCGGGCTGGTTCGAACTGCCCGCCCGCTTGGGCGACAAGCTGGGCCGCCTGCTCGGCGCGCGCGACGGCGAGCTGGTCGTGACCGACACGACCTCGCTGAACATCTTCAAGGCGCTGGCCGCCGCCCTGCGCATCCAGCAGCACCAGCACCCGCAGCGCCGCGTCATCCTGTCCGAGCGCGACAACTTCCCCACCGATCTCTACATGATCCAGGGCATGATCGACCTGCTGCAGCAGGGCTACGAAATGCGCCTGATCGACGACGACCTGCCGCTGGAAAAGGCGCTGGACGAGTCCGTGGCCGTGATGCTGCTGTCGCACGTGAACTACCGCAGCGGCCAGATGCACGACATGGCCGCCGTGACGGCGCTGGCGCACGAACGCGGCGCGCTGGCCATCTGGGATCTGGCGCACGCCGCGGGCGCGGTGCCGGTGGACCTGAACGGCGCCAACGCCGACTTCGCCGTGGGCTGCACCTATAAGTACCTGAACGGCGGCCCGGGCTCGCCCGCCTTCATCTGGGTGGCGCCGCGCCACACCAAGGATTTCTGGCAGCCGCTGTCCGGCTGGTGGGGCCACACGCGGCCGTTCGACATGGCCGTGGCCTACGAGCCGGCGGGCGGCGTGCGCCGCTACCTGTGCGGCACCCAGCCCATCGTGTCGCTGTCGCTGGTGGAATGCGGCCTGGACGTGGCGCACGCCGCCGACATGGCCGAGGTGCGCAAGAAGTCGCTGGCGCTGGGCGACCTGTTCATCGCGCTGGTGGAAGAGCGCTGCGCCGACCACCCCCTTACGCTGGTGACGCCGCGCAAGCACGCCGACCGCGGCAGCCACGTCAGCTTCCGCCATCCCAACGGCTTCGAGGTGATGCAGGCGCTGATCGCGCGCGGCGTGATTGGCGACTACCGCGAGCCCGAGGTGCTGCGCTTCGGCCTGACGCCGCTGTACTTCGGCTACGCCGACGTGTGGGACGCCGTCGACATCCTGAAGGACGTGCTGGATACGCGTTCCTGGGACAAGCCGGAATTCAAGCATCGCGCCGCCGTGACCTGAGCGCCGCGACGCAGCCGTATTGCGCGGGCCGGACCGGCCCTACATCCACAAAGAGAGCGCAGGACCTGGAGGAGACAATGCAACAACAGAAAGGATTCGGCCAGATCGCCGAACGCGAGCAGGGCCTGAAGCGTCGCCTGACCTCGGGACAGATGAGCATGATTGCCATCGGCGGCGCCATAGGCACCGGCCTGTTCCTGGGCAGCAAGTTCGCCATCGGCTTCGCCGGGCCCAGCGTGATCATCAGCTACGCCATCGGCGGCCTGATCACGCTGCTGCTGATGGGCTGCCTGGCGGAAATGACGGTGGCGCATTCCACCTCGGGCTCGTTCGGCGCCTACGCCGAGCACTACGTCGGCCCGCTGGCGGGCTTTCTGGTGCGCTATGCGTACTGGTCCTGCGTGGTGCTGGCGGTGGGCACGGAAGTCACCGCCGTGGCGGAGTACATGAAGTTCTGGTTCCCGGACGTGCCGGGCTGGCAGTGGGTCTGCCTGTTCTCGGCGGTGCTGATCTTCATCAACGCCATGAGCGTCAAGACCTTCGGCACGGTCGAGTACTGGTTCTCGACCATCAAGATCACCGCCATCGTGGCCTTCATCATCCTGGGCGCCTACGTGGTCTGGGGCAATCCGCAATACGGCACGGCGCTGTACACCTCGCACGGCGGCTTCTTCCCGAACGGCGTCTGGGGCATGTGGATCGCCGTGGTCATCTCGATCTTCAGCTACCTCAGTGTGGAGATGATTGCGGTGGCGGCGGGCGAGGCCGAGGATCCCGAGCGCGCGGTCAAGCAGGCCTTCCGCGCCACCATCGTCCGGTTGGTGGTGTTCTACCTGCTGACGCTGGCGCTGATCCTGGCCATCGTGCCCTGGGACGAGGCCGGCAAGGGCGGCAGTCCCTTCGTCAAGGTGATGCAGGCGCTGGAGATTCCGGGGGCGGCGGGCGTCATCAACTTCATCGTGCTGGTGGCGGCGCTGTCGGCGATGAACAGCCAGCTGTACATCACCACCCGCATGATGTTCAGCCTGTCGCGCGCCGGCCATGCGCCGTCCGCCTTCGGCCGGCTGAGCCGCAACGGCACGCCGCTGAACGCGTTGCTGCTGTCGACCAGCGGCATTGCCATCGCCGCGGTGCTGAACGTGCTGTATCCCGAGACCTCGTTCACGCTGATGATGGCGATTTCGATGTTCGGGGCGCTGTTCACCTGGATGATGATCTTCGTGACCCACTACTGCTTTCGCCGCCGCTGGGCGCGCGAAGGCGGCGGCAAGCTGTCGTTCCGCATGCCGGGCTTTCCGGTGCTGACCCTGCTGGGCGCGGGCGCGATGCTGGCCATTCTGGCCACCACCTACTTCACCAGCGTCTTCAAGATGACGCTGGTGTTCGGCGTGCCGTTCCTGCTGGTGCTGGCCGTGCTGTATCAGCTGCTGTTCCGCCGGCGCGGCGAAGCCGTGGCGCTGACCCCGCGCGATCAGCGTTCCTGATGTTGCCGCGCCGGGTTCGGGCGCAAGCCTGAATTGGGGGCCGAGGCGGGAGTCTCAGGCCCCCGTTTCATATGCGCGCTTCAGGCACTGGCCATGGCCGGCGCGTGCTGCTCCGCAGCCTGCTCCTGCGGCGCGGGGGCGAACACGCGCAGCCGGTGGCCGTCGGGGTCCAGCGCCACGAAGGTGCGGCCGAAGTCCATGTCGGTGGGCGCCTGCAGGATAGGCAGGCCGCGCAGGCTCCAGTCCACGTGGCGGCGGTCCAGCGCCTGCGCGTCGGGGACGGTGAACGCCAGCTCGGTCGCGCCGCCGCGGCCGGCGGCGGCCGGCTCCACGGTGTAGCGCGACCACAGGCCCAGCATCAGGCCGGAATCCAGCCTGAACAGCGCGAAGGTGGGGGAGCTTTCGACGGGCGGGCGCTGCAGCAGGGCGCTGTAGAAGGCGGCGCTGGCGGCGGGCTTTTCGACGTAGAAAATGACGAAATTGGTGTCTGACATGATGCGCTCCGGGTGGTAGACGCGCTCATCTTAGACAGGGGTACTGTCAGTTTTTGGCAGTAGCCTGTATCAGCATTTCTTGGGCGTATGTTCGATCGCGCGCCACTCCTTGAGCAGGGCATGCCGACGCTTGGGATAGCGCGGGCCGGGCGTCAGCGTGGCGATGCGGTCGGTACGGAAATGGCGGAAATCCTGGCGCAGTTCGCACCAGGCCATGACGATGCGCACGCTGTCGAAGAATCCCAGCGCAAACGGCCAGATCACCCGCGCGGAATCGGCGCCCTTGTCGTCGCGGTAGGTGATGTCGATTTTCTGTTCGCAGCGTATCGCGTGACGGATCAGCGCCAGGTCCACCCGGTCTATCACCCGCATCGAGCTGGGGCCGACCAGCAGCGGTATCGCATCCAGCCCGTCGCGCAGCTCCGCCGGCAGCACCGCGCCGATCTTGGCCAGCGCATTGCTCGCGGCTTGCGCCAGGCGCGGGTCGGCGCGGTCCGCCACCCAGCGGGTGCCCAGCACCAGCGCTTCGATCTCTTCGGTGCTGAACATCAGCGGCGGCAACATGAAGCCGGGCCGCAGCACGTAGCCCACGCCCGGCTCGCCCTCGATCTCGGCGCCCTGCGCTTGCAGGGTGGCGATGTCGCGGTACAGCGTGCGTATGCTGACGCCGAGGTCGGCGGCCAGCTGGCGGCCGCTGACGGGGCGGCGATGGCAGCGCAAGGTCTGCATCAGGCCCAGGAGGCGTTCGGTGCGGGACATGAGGACGGGCGGGGAGGGCGGATCCGTAATGCTGCCATGAAATGACAGCATCAGGGGCCGCAGCGATCAGCGGATCGTGTTTTCAGACAGCCCGCCGCCCGTTGGCAGGTAGGAAATTTATTGCGGGAACGGCGAACCGGGGAGGCCGTTCCCGCAACTGGGGCTGCTTAGGAACCGGCCTTCTTGCCCGTGGCCACGTCGATGGCCGAGCCGTCTTCCAGGCTGACGCGGTAGATCTCGCGCACCACGTTGCCGGCGAAGCCGATTTCGACGATGGACACGTCCTTGAAGGTGGTGTTGATGCCGTCGGGCAGTACGGCGTTGAACTTATCGGATTCCTGCTTCATGGCGTCCTGCAGGCGCGCGTCGTACAGGGCCATGCTGTAGACCAACGTGGTGTGCGGGTTGTGCGCGCGCACTTCCTTGCCGTCCTGCATGATGTTCACGCCGCTCACGCCCAGGGTCTTGACCAGATCCTTTCCGGCATCGCCCATCTTGGCGTAGACGGGGCCGGTGACGCGCGGCAGCGGACCATCGCGCAGGGGCGCCAGGGCGGCGGTGGCGACGGTGTTGTAGCGCATCATGTCCTCGAAGCCTTGGCCGCTCTTGACCACGCCCAGGTCCAGCCACCACGGGTGGCCCGCGCCCTTGGCGGCTTCGGTCGGATAGAAGTTCTTCAGCGTGACCTGCAGCGGAGCCGGCGGCTTGGGCAGGGCCTTCAACATGCGGGCGGGCGTTTCGGGGTCGGCGCTGTGGATGTGCACCACCGTCACGTGCGGCATGTTGGGCGTTTCGGCCTCGGTCTTCAGGCCCAGCTTGAGCAGGTCGGCCTTCAGCGTGGCGTTGATCTTGGCGTCCAGGATGGCGTTGACGTCCTGGGGCAGGCGGTAGACCACGCCGTAGGTGGCCTTGTGTTCGCGGAACTCCGGCTTGTCCAGGGCGCTGTTGTCGATGGGGGCCGCGGCATGCGCGGCCGAGGCGGAGGCGAACAGGCCGAGGGCGGCCAGTTGGAAGACACGCTTGATCATGGAGATTCCTTTTGTTTGTGTAGGCCCGCGAGAGTCATCCGCAGTGTGGCCAGCGCGGATGTACTACGTATTGCACCAAGCAAAAGAATTCCGATACCAGCCTGCGCATGCCCGATAGCTGGCGGGCGCCGGCTGATATCCGCCTACCCCAGAAAGACGATGGCCACGATGGCGATGCCCAGCAGCAGGTTGATGCCGACCCAGCGGCGTATGCCGCCCATGGCCTGCCCGCCCTGGGGCCACTCGGACGCGGCGACCGCCGCTCGCAGCTGCGGATAGAGCACGAAGCGGATGTAGGCATAGATGGCCGTCATGACCAGGCCGCCCGAAGCCATGATGGTCCAGCTGCGCGGCATGAAGAAGGCGCCGCCCGTCTGCGCCGCCTGGCTGGCTTCCTGGCCGATCATCACCGCGCCGGTCGCCAGGATCAGCAGGATGGCCGCCAGCACGGCATTCAGGAATGGACCCAGCACCGACGCCATCAGCCGCAGCCGGACCGGTGGTTCCAACTGCGCGGCCGCCGGCCGCAGGAAACAGTGCGCGAACAGCATGCCCCCGACCCATAGGATCACGGCCATCAGGTGGATGAATTTGAGCGCGGCGTAGAGCATGGGGCAGGCCTGTAGGGAGAAATCCGTCCCCATCATATCCCCGTCAAGCGCGGCGCACGGACTTGACCGGAATCATGGTTTTGCATTTAGAATGAGATTGATTTCTATTTGTAGTTGAAAGTTCAGGGAGCCCTCCGTGCCGAATCCCGCGGTCGCCGCCGGCGACAACGTCCATCTGTTGTACCGCGCTCACCATGGATGGCTGCATGGCTGGCTGCGCGCCAAGCTGGGTAACAGCTTCGATGCGGCCGATCTGGCGCAGGACACTTTTGTGCGAGTGCTGCGCCACCGCCACGAATTGGACGCCTTGCGCGAGCCGCGCGCCTATCTGACCACCATCGCCAAGCGCCTGCTGCTCAACCACCACCGGCGGCGCTCGGTGGAGCAGGCCTACCTGGAAGCGCTGGCGCTGATGCCAGAGGCCCTGGCGCCTTCGGCCGAGCAGCGCCTGATCATCCTGGAAACGCTGCAGGAAATCGACGAGATGCTGGCGGGCCTTTCCCTGCCGGCCCGCCAGGCATTCCTGATGGCGCAGTTGGAAGGCCTGAGCCATGGCGAGATCGCCACCCGCCTCAACGTATCGCTACGCACCGTTCACCGCTACATCGCCAGGGGATTCGAGCAATGCATCATGGCATCGATCTGAGTGCGCCGGCCGAGGCGGCGCCCGAGCTGCCCGCCGTCGAACGCAGCGTGGCGCGCGA
>NZ_DATCUY010000474.1:0-23726 GCF_036567245.1 Achromobacter sp.
GGGCGGCGGGGTGTTCGGCGAACTGGCGGCCGGCACCGACGCGCAGGCCATCCTGGCGCGGGCGTGGCCCGCCGCCGCATGCTAAATTTCCTGGCTCGAGCAACCCTCCCGCATTTTTCGCCATGCTTTCCCAGCAAGAACTCAAGCAGCAAGCCGCCGACGCGGCCCTGGAATTCGTTGAACAGGTCGCCGGCCCGGACGCCATCATCGGCGTGGGCACGGGGTCCACGGCCGATCTCTTCATCGATGGCCTGGCCCGTTTCAAGGGCCGGATCGGCGGCACGGTAGCCAGCTCCGAGCGTAGCGCTGCCCGGCTGGCCGGGCATGGACTGAAGGTGCTAGACCTGAACGACATCACCACGATGCCGATCTACGTCGACGGCGCCGACGAGATCGACGCCAACCTGCATATGATCAAAGGCGGCGGCGGCGCGCTGACGCGCGAGAAGATCGTGGCCTCGGTGGCCGAACGCTTCATCTGCATCGCCGACGAATCCAAGCTGGTGCAGACCATGGGCAAGTTCCCGCTGCCGGTTGAAGTCATCCCCATGGCCCGCGAGTCGGTGGCGCGCGCCCTGGCGGCGCTGGGCGGCCAGCCCAAGCTGCGCGAGGGATTCGTCACCGATAACGGCAACATCATCCTGGACGTGTCCGGCCTGTCCATCACCGATGCGCCGGGCCTCGAAGCCCGGGTCAACAACCTGGCGGGCGTGGTGACTTGCGGACTGTTCGCGATCGCCGGCGCCGACGTGGCGCTGCTGGCCACGCAGAACGGCATCCGCCGCCTGGATCGCCGCGCCTGAGTCCTGCCGCGGCCCCTTGGTCCAGCCCCGGTGCCCTGCCTTGCAGGCGCCGGGGCCCGCATTCATAATCCTGTCACACTTGGGTCATAACCTTGCGGGTTGTGCAGGCCCACCTCGTAATTTCCTCTTTTCAGGGCAGTGCAATGAGACCAACCACGCAGGGAGCCCGGATGTCGGAGCATACAAACAAGCAGTTCGATGCGGACCTGGAAAGCGTCCGTTCGCAGTTCCTGCAAATGGGCGGCTTGGTGGAAGCCATGATCCAGGAGGCCATCGACGCGCTCGCCAGCGGCGACATGTCGCTGGTGGAGAAAGTCCGTGAGCGGGAAAAGGAAGTCAACCGCCACGAAGTCGAAATCGACGAGAGCATCAGCCGCATTCTGGCGCGCCACCAGCCCACCGCCATCGACCTGCGCATGCTGATGGCCGTGTCCAAGATGCTGACCGACATGGAGCGTTCCGGCGATGAAGCCGAGAAGGTCGCCACTGTCGCGCGCCGCATCCACGAGGCCGAGCTGCGCCATATTCCGGTGATCGAACTGCGCCACATGGCCGCCGCTGTCCGCACCATGCTGCATCAGGCATTGGACGCGTTCGCCCGCCTGGATCCCATCCAGGCCGCGGCCGTCGTGCGCAGCGACAAGGAAGTGGACAAGGAATGGAAGGGCGCGCTGCGCCACCTGATCACGTACATGATCGAAGATCCGCGCACCATTTCGCGCGCCATCGATATGATCTTCATCGCGCGCGCACTGGAACGCATCGGCGACCATGCCAAGAACATGTCCGAGCGCGTGATCTACATGGTCAAGGGCGCCGACGTGCGCCACACCGGCGTGAAGAACACCGAGCGCCTGGCGCGCGGCGAAGAAGAAGAAGGCACGGAAGAGTAATCATCGCTGTCGGACGCCCGGCGGCCTCGCCGGGCGTCTGGCGTCGAAGACCGCGTCGCGGCGTAGCCAGACGCCTGGCGTCAGTCCAGCGGCAGCGTCGCCCTAGCTTGCAGGCGCGGGTCCGGCAGGCCGGGTTTGCCGGCGTCGATGCGGCCCGCCAGCCTGCGGCCGAAGGCCGGCAGTGCGGGCGCGCTGATCTCCAGGTCGTACCAGCCCTGGCAACCGCCATAGGCAAGTTCCAGCGAACCGTCCGCCTGCACGTGCGCCATGGCGCACCAGCCGTCGCCCATGCGCGACTCCACTTTCACCGGCTGCGGCGCTTCACCGCGATTGATGAGACGCAGGCTCAGGCCAGTCGTCGTCGGCGTGACTTGCGCCTCCAGTGTTCCGGCATCGCGCGCATCGCCGCGGAACTGCCGGTGCAGGCCGTCGGGCCCCAGCAACCACAGGTCATAGGCGCCGCCATCGTGCAGGCGCCAGCCATCGTCCAGCCGCGCGCCGGCTCCCACGGTGTAGCGACGGGGGGCATGTTCCAGCGCGAGGCGGTCGTAGACATGCAGCACCGCGCCCGCGGCGCCGGGGTTGCGCAGGGTCAGCCGGTAATGTCCGCCGTCGGCGGCCATCTTGCCCTGCACCTCCAGCGCATAGGGCAGCGCGCAGGCCCGGCGTGGGGCTGCGGGGTCCACGCTGCGATCGGTGGCGAAGTCGAAGGCCGAAGTCAGGTCGCCGGCGATCTCGCGGCGCCAGGCGCTGATATTGGGTTCCAGCACGCCGAAGCGCGCCTCCAGGAAGCGGACCACCGACGTGTGGTCGAACACCTGGGAATTGACCCAGCCGCCGCGGCTCCAAGGCGAGACCACCAGCATCGGCACGCGCGGTCCCAGACCGAATCCACGGCCGTGCAGGCCGGTCGGGTCGTCTGGCGTAGCGGCGCTGGGCCCGTGGCGCGCGTCGTGGTATTCGCCGTCCAGCTCGACCGTGGACAGGCCGCCAGATAGTCCGTCGGCCGCGCGGGCCGGCGGCGCGGGTGGCGGCATGTGGTCGAAGAAGCAATCGTTCTCGTCATAGGTGACGAAGAACACGCAGCGGCTCCAGACCTCGGGATTGCGCGTCAGGATGTCCAGCACGCGCTCCGTGTAGGCACCGCCCCGGGCCGGCGACGAGACCTCGGGGTGTTCGGAATCGGCCGTGGGCGCAATGATCCAGGACACCTGCGGCAGCGTGCCGTTGGCGACGTCGCGCGCCAACTGGTCCAGCGTGCAAGTGGACAGGCCGCGATCGAGCAAGGGGGCGTCGCCGGCCGCGCCCGCATGCTGGCGGCGGTACTGCTGGAAGCCGGCCAGCGGGTTGTCGTGGTAGTTGTCCGCCATGTCCTGATAGATGCGCCAATCCACGCCGGCGTCCTGCAGGCGTTCGGGATAGGTGGTCCAGGCGTAGCCTTCGCCGACGGGACCCAGGCGGTCGAAGGTGTTGACCAGAGCCGGGCCGCCGGCCAGGCCCTGGGGATCATTGGTGCCGGTCCAGAG
Source organism: Achromobacter sp. (assembly GCF_036567245.1). Classification (GTDB taxonomy): domain Bacteria; phylum Pseudomonadota; class Gammaproteobacteria; order Burkholderiales; family Burkholderiaceae_B; genus Achromobacter. The sequence goes on from NZ_DATCUY010000474.1 coordinate 3,223, forward strand.
GAACAGGCGATTGGGATTGGTGCCGGCATGGATCGAGCAGTGATAGGCGTCGCAAAGGGTGAAGGCGTTGGCCAGCGCGGTCTGGAACGGCACCTCCGCGCCGCGGTAGGCGCCCATGCCGAGTCGGCTCTTGGCGGGCAGCCATTGGTCCATGCGGCCGTCGTTCCAGGCGCGTTGTGCGTCGTCCCAGGTATGCGGCGTGATGTAGCCCACCTGCGTATCGCTGGCGTATTCCGCCTGCAGGGCATAGGGGCGGACTTGAGCCGCGCCGTCGGCTTGCGTCAGCACGTCGCCTGCCAAGGTGGGGGCGGGATGCGGGTCCGCAAAGCCGCGCACGCCGGGCAAGGTGCCGAAATAGTGGTCGAAGGAGCGGTTTTCCTGCATCAGGATGACCACGTGCCGCACATCCTGCAGCGTGCCGGTCGGGCTGCAGGGGGGAACGGACAGGGCGCGTGCGATGGCATCCGGCAGTTTGGCCGCGAGGGGCGGGCGCGATTCTTTTGTCATGACGGCGTTATGGTTGGCCAGCCCGATGCGGCCGGCGACAGGCGAATCTTAAGGCCTTACCGGGGCAGGGTAGCCAGCAAACGCTGCGGCAAGGAGTAGTTGTCGATGTGCTTGCGAAACGACGCAACGAACATTGCCTCGGCGGCACTGTGATGGGCATCGCCGTGCCATAGGAGATGGAGGTCGGCGGCGCACACGCCTTCACCGGGCGGCAGGCGCCACAATCTGCCCTCAGCGAGATCCGCCTGCACGCTATGTTCCGGCAGGCAGCCTATGCCGAAACCTGCCACCAGCAGCCGTTTGACTTCGTCATGCTGCGACGAGGTGGCGACGATGCGGCCAGAGAAGCCGCGCTGGTCCCGGAAGATAGTCAACGGCGACAGGCTGTCTCCAAGCGCATCGCTGGCGAAAGACACGAAGTCCTCTCCGAGCAAATCTTCCATACGAATATCGGGACGCCCGAACAATGCATGGTTCCTGCCGCAAAACAAAGCATACCGTTGCTGCAGGAACAGCTTGTGGTCGAGGCGTTTCGGGATCTGCCTGCACAGTGCGATGCCCGCCGTGGCGCCCCGTTGCTGTACTACGTTGACGATCTCGCTGCTGGGCAACACGTCCAGCTGTACCTCAATGCGCGGATGGGCGCGGTGAAAACTGGCCCAGAAGTCGTCGTAAACCGCGGAATGGATGCGACTCGCGACCAGCACGTGAATTCGTCCCGCCGTCTGTTCTTCAGCTTGCGCCACGTCGCTGACCAGTTGAGACACGTTTCCGTGTATGGCCTCGGCGGCCTGGCGTACTTCCTCGCCGGCCCGGGTGACCGCGAATCGCGCGTGATGCCGCTCGATCAACCTGCGGTCGAGTTGCTGTTCCAGGCGCCGCAGGGCCTGGCTGACCGCTGACTGGGTGATGTGCAGTTTGATAGCAGCGCCGCTAATGCTGCGCTCTTGAACTATCACCAGGAAGGTGCGCAGCAGGTTCCAATCCAGGCGATCCGTCTTGCGGGCGGTCGTGGTCGGAGAGAGCAGAGTTTCTTTCATAACGCTTTGATAGTTAAGAAATATGTCGCGGCATAGTCCTGTTGCAACGGGCAGGCGAGGCTACTGTCGAGATATTAATTTAATTTAACTTGAAGATTAGAAAACAGAAATTGACCGTATATCGATCGGCGGGCGATAAAGCGGCCATCAAAACAAGACATCCCGAGGAGGAAATATGGCAAGTCCCGCTCACCCGACCGCTGCGAAACAGCCAGTGCGCGCTGCCGCGGCTGCGTTCATCGGAACCACCATCGAGTGGTACGACTTCTACATCTACGCCACTGCAGCTGCGCTGGTGTTCGGCAAAGTGTTCTTCCCGGCGGCGGATCCGTTCGTCAGCACGATGGCGTCCTTCGGCACCTTCGCCGCCGGGTTCCTGGCCAGGCCGCTGGGAGGGCTGGTGTTCGGCCACCTTGGCGACAGGATCGGACGCAAGAACGCCTTGATGACGACCCTGGTCATCATGGGCGTTGCCACGGTAGGCATCGGGCTGCTTCCTGGATACGAACAGGCCGGACTGCTGGCGCCCGCGTTGCTTTTGCTGCTCCGCCTGGCGCAAGGCTTGGCGGTGGGAGGCGAGTGGGGCGGAGCCGTGCTGATGGCGGGGGAGCACGCATCGCCGGGCCGTCGCACCTTCGCGGCATCGTTCGCACAGCTGGGAAGTCCTGCGGGCCTGATCCTCTCCTTGGTGGCCTTTCGCCTGATCACTACGCTGGACGAGGCCGATTTCGTGGCCTGGGGTTGGCGCATCCCCTTTCTGGTAAGCGCGGTTCTGCTGGTGGTCGGCTATTTCATCCGGATTGGGGTGAGCGAATCGCCTGATTTCGCGAAGGTGCTGGCAAGTCGGGAGACGCTGGAGATACCGGCCCGTGAAGTCATACGGACTGCCTGGCGCACGGTGCTGCTGTGCATGGGGGTGTGTACCGTCGCCATCGGCGGCATCTATTTCACCAATACTTTCATGCTGGCCTACACCACGCAGACGTTGGGCCTGGACCGGGCGATGATCCTGGACTGTCTGTTCGCGGTTGCCGTCATCCAATTCTTCGTGCAGCCACTGGCCGCCTGGCTCGCCGAATCGTTGGGCACGGCGCGTGTGCTGACCGTCGCGGCGGCCTGCTCGGTGCTGGCGCCCTACCCGATGTTCATGCTGGTCAGCCACGCCACGCCGTTGAGCATCGTGGCGGGCATTGCGATTGTGCTGGTGTTCATGGCGACGATCTATTCGGCCATGGCGGGCTTCATCAGTTCGGCCTTCGATACCCACGTGCGCTATTCGGGGATTTCGCTTTCGTATCAGTTGTGTGGGGCGATAGCCGGCGGTTTCACGCCCCTGATAGGCACCTGGCTTTCACATCGATACGCGGGCCAGTGGATGCCGCTGGCGCTGTTCTATTCGGGCCTTTCGCTTCTCACCCTGATTTCCATCTGGGGCCTGGCAGCGCACAAGCAGCGGATGGCCGGCTCCCCGGCGAACGCCGCCCGCCCGGCCTGATCATCTGACGCCCGTTTCCCTTTCATTCAAGGAGATTGCATGGACAACCTGACGGCGCCCCCGGCGCTGACTCCCGAACAAATCAGCCGCATTCTGCAGGCTGTCGATGAACGTTTCGACGCGCAGCTCGCCTTCACGCAGGATCTGGTGCGCTTTCCCTCGCTGCGCGAGCAGGAGCATACGGCGCAGGATTTCTTGTACGAGGCGATGCGCCAGCGCGGGTTCGCGATGGACCGCTGGAGGATCGATGTCGAGGACATCCGTTCCCATCCGGGCTTCGGTCCTGTCACGGTGTCATACGAAAATGCCTACAACGTGGTCGGAACCTACCGGCCCGACGTCCAGACGGGCCGTTCCTTGATCCTCAATGGGCATATTGACGTGGTTCCCACCGGCCCCCAGGAAATGTGGAGCCGGTCGCCCTGGGATCCCGCCATCATCGACGGCTGGATGTATGGCCGCGGCGCTGCCGACATGAAGGCGGGCCTGGCGGCGAACCTATACGCTTACGATGCATTGCGGACGGCGGGGTATGCACCCGGAGCTCCCATCTACTTCCAGTCGGTGGTTGAGGAAGAATGTACGGGTAACGGCGCACTGGCAGCCTTGCTGCGCGGCTACAAGGCGGACGCCGTGATCATTCCGGAGCCGGAAGAGAACATGTTGGTGCGCGCCAACGTGGGCGTGTTGTGGTTCAAGGTCCGCGTGCAGGGACATCCCACGCACACGCGAGAAATGGCCAACGGCTTCAACGCCATTGACGCCGCCTACGCCGCCATCGAGGCGCTGCGTCGGGTGGAGACGAAGTGGAACGGACAGCACCACTGCCACAGGCACTTCGAGCACCTGGATCATCCGATCAATTTCAACATAGGCAAGATCGTTGGCGGCGACTGGCCCTCCACGGTCCCGCCCTGGTGCGAGTTCGATGTGCGCGCCGCCATCTATCCGGGCACCACAGCCGACGAAGCGCGGGCCGAAATCGACGCCTGCCTGCGCGAGGCTGTGTCGGATCCGCGCCTCGGAGGCACGCCGCCGCAGGTAACCTACACGGGTTTCTATGCCGAAGGCTATGTGCTGGAGGAGGGATCAGACGCGGAGAACACGCTGCGCGATTGCCATCGGCAGGCGTTCCAGAGCGAGTTGCAGAGCTTCACGACGCCGGGCTACCTGGATGCGCGCGTGTTCGTGATCTATGGTGACATGCCGACGCTCGTTTATGGACCCAAGTCGCTGGATATCCACGGCTTTGACGAGCGCGTCCATTTGGAATCGCTGCGCCTGATTACCAAGACGATTGCGCTATTCATCGCGCAATGGTGCGGCTTGCAGGCGCCAGCGTAGGGCCGCGGGCGCGGCCGTTCACGGGTCAGGCCGAAGGCGGGACGTAGCCTTGGGCTTCGACGGTGCCGTCTTCGAACAGGAAGCGCTCCATCTGCTCTTTCAGATACTTGCGGGCGCGGGCGTCCGCCAGGTTCAGGCGGTTTTCGTTGACCAGGCGCGTCTGGATGCCCTTCCATTCTTCCCAAGCTTCCTTGGAAATGCTCTGCCAGATCTTGGTGCCGAGTTCGCCGGGGTAGGGCGGAAAATCCAGCCCTTCGGCTTCACGCTTCAATTTCACACAGTTGACGATACGGGCCATGGTTCGCTGCCGGAAGAAATGAGTAATCCTGCATTTTAACGGGCTTGGCGACCTGATGGCGCCAAGCCCCTGCGGACCCTGCGGGTAGCCCGGGTGTTACAGCTTCTTGATGAAGACCAGGCTGTTGCGCGAGCGGTTGTAGTTGTGCTGCTTTTCGCGCGGCAGATCGGCGATGCCGCCCTGCACGAAACCGCGCTTCATGAACCAGTGCGAGGTCCGCGTGGTCAGCACGAACAGGCGCTTGGCGCCGCTGGCGCGCGCGCGCGATTCCATGTGGCGCAGCAGGATTTCGCCTTCGCCCGAGCCCTGCCATTCCGGATGCACGATCAGGCAGGCCATTTCGGCCATCTGCTCTTCGGCGAAGGTATGCAGCGCGGCGCAGCCGTAGATGACGCCGTCGTGCTCCAGCACGGTGAAGTTTTCCACGTCGCGCTCGACCACGCTGCGCGGGCGCGGCACCAGGGTGCCGTCCGCTTCCAGGGGCTCGATCAGGCTGAGGATGGCGCCCACGTCGTCGATGGTGGCGGCGCGCAGGTCGTCCAGCGTGTCTTCCACCACCATGGTGCCCACGCCGTCGTGGGTGAAGATTTCCAGCAACACGCTGCCGTCCAGGGCGAACGGCAGCAGGTGGGCGCGGGCCACGCCGCGCTTGACCGCCAGCGAGGCATATTGCAGGAAGGAATGGGTTTCCTCGTCGAGTTCGCCGCCGGCCAGCAGCGCGTCGGCGTCGACCCTGGCCAGCTCGGTGTCCAGCGTGCCGTCGTCGTTCAGCACGCCCTGCGAGCTGGACAGGAAGATCAGCTTTTCGGCGCGCAGCGCCACGGCGACGCTGGTGGCCAGGTCTTCCATGGCCAGGTTGAAGGCGTCGCCGGTGGGGGAGAAGCCCAGCGGCGACAGCAGCACCACGGACGAGCCCTTTTCGATGGCGAACTTGAGCGCGTCGACGTCGATCTTGCGCACCTGGCCGGTGTGCTTGTAGTCCACGCCGTCCAGTACGCCGGTGGGGCGGGCGGTGACGAAATTGCCGGAGATCACACGGATATGGGCGTGCGACATGGGCGTGTTCGGCAGCCCCTGGCTGAAGGCAGCCTCGATGTCCAGGCGGATCTCGCCGGCGGCTTCCTTGGCGCATTCCAGCGCGGCGGCGTCGGTGGGCGACAGGCCGCGGTCGAACTGCTGGGTAAAGCCCTTCAGGCGCAGTTGTTCATTGACCTGCGGGCGGGAGCCGTGCACCAGCACCAGGCGGATGCCCAGCGAGGACAGCAGCGACAGATCCTGCACCAGCGTGTTCAGCGCGCCGGCCTGCACCAGTTCGCCGCCGAATGCCACCACGAATGTCTTGCCTCGGAACGCATGCACATAGGGCGCCACCTCTCGGAACCATCGGACGAACTGGGCGGGTGCGAATTCTGGGGCTTCGAGGGCGGAGACGGTGTCTGGTTCCAGGTCGGGCATGATGGGCGGAAGGATTCCTGAGAGTCGGTCAAAACGCGGCGCAGTGCCGCGCCATGGCGCCGTCAGGCGACGGCGTGGCGAAATTATATGACCGTCGCGCCCCGGCGCAGGAGGAAAAGAGTGCCAATTTGGTGCCGGATTTTCCGGTTTGGCCCCGGCGCGCCGGCAGGGCGTCCGCGGAAATTTATAATGCCGGGCTAACCGGACAAATCGTACATGCCTGAATCCTCCAGCCCGCGTGCGCCCAAGAGCGCGGACGCGGCGGCCCCGGCAGCGGCCGCGGACGCGCGCAATGCGCGCCGAGCGCCGCGTCCCGAGCGGCCCATCCCCGTGGTGACCTACCCCGAAGACCTGCCCGTCAGCGCGCGGCGCCAGGAGATCGCGCGCGCCATTGCCAAGCATCAGGTGGTGATCGTCAGCGGCGAGACCGGGTCGGGCAAGACCACCCAGCTGCCCAAGATCTGCCTGGAGCTGGGCCGCGGCCGCCAGAAGATGATCGGCCACACCCAGCCGCGCCGCCTGGCCGCGACCTCGGTGGCCAAGCGCATCGCCGAAGAACTGAATACCCCCATGGGCGAGGTGGTGGGCTACCAGGTGCGCTTCAACGACCGCACCGGCCCCAACGCGTCCATCAAGCTGATGACGGACGGCATTCTGCTGGCCGAGTCGCAGCGCGATCCGCTCCTGCGCCGCTACGACACCATCATCATCGACGAGGCGCACGAGCGCAGCCTGAACATCGATTTCCTGCTGGGTTACCTGAAGCAGCTGCTGCCGCGGCGCCCGGACCTGAAGATCATCATTACCTCGGCGACTATCGACGCCGAGCGCTTCGCGCGGCACTTCGCCGCATCCGAGGACCAGCTGGCGCCCGTCATCGAGGTGTCCGGCCGGCTGTACCCGGTCGAAGTCCGCTACCGCCCCGTGCGCGAGGAATTGGCGGAAGACGAGGCTGCCCCGGCCAAGCCCGGCCGCGACCGCGAGCGCATGTCGGGCGACGAAGAGCGCGACCTGATCGACGCCATCGTGGACGCCGTGGACGAATGCGCGCGCCACGGCCCGGGCGATGTGCTGGTGTTCCTGCCTGGCGAGCGCGAGATCCGCGAATCCGCCGAAGCGCTGCGCAAGCGCCATCCGGCCGGCACCGAAGTCTTGCCGCTGTACGCGCGCCTGTCGCAGGCCGAGCAGGAACAGATTTTCCATCCGCGCACCAATGCGCGGCGCATCGTGCTGGCCACCAACGTGGCGGAAACCTCGCTGACCGTGCCCGGCATCCGCTTCGTGGTCGACAGCGGGCTGGCGCGCATCAAGCGTTATTCCTGGCGCAACAAGGTCGAGCAGTTGCGCATCGAGCCGATCAGCCGCGCCTCGGCCAACCAGCGCGCCGGCCGCTGCGGCCGGATCGGTCCGGGCGTCTGCATCCGGCTCTATGACGAGCTGGACTTCAACAACCGGGCGCCGTTCACCGACCCGGAAGTGCTGCGCTCGTCGCTGGCCTCGGTCATCCTGCGGATGAAGTCGCTGAAGCTGGACGATATCGAGCAGTTCCCCTTCGTCGAAGCGCCGCCGGGCCGCGCGGTGGCCGATGGCTACCATCTGCTGCAGGAGCTGGGCGCGATCGAACTGGCGTCCGCTGTGGAAGACGATGCCGACGCCTCCCGCACCGGCGCGTCCTTCGTGCTGACCCAGACCGGCCACGAGCTGGCCAAGCTGCCGGTGGACCCGCGCATCGGCCGCATGATCCTGGCGGCGCGCGAACATCAGTGCCTGTCCGAAATGCTGATCATCGCCTCGGCCCTGTCGGTGCAGGACGCGCGCGACCGGCCCATGCAGGAACGCGAGGCGGCCGAGGCGGCGCATGCCAAGTTCGCCGACGACAAGTCCGAGTTCATTTCCTTCCTGAAGCTGTGGCGCTGGTATGGCGAACAGGTGCAGCACAAGGCCTCGCAGCGCAAGCTGGTGGCCCTGCTGCGCCAGAACTTCCTGTCGCCGATCCGGCTGCGCGAATGGCATGACGTGCATACGCAGCTGGCCGCCCTGGTGGGCGAACAGGGCTGGCGGCTGAACCAGACCGAGGCCACCTACGAGCAGTTGCACATGGCGCTGCTGTCGGGCCTGTTGGGCAATATCGGCTTCAAGAGCGACGAAGGCGGCCACTACCAGGGCGCGCGCGAGATCCGCTTCCATATCCATCCCGGTTCGCGGCTGGTGAAGAAGGCAGGGCGCTGGATCGTCGCGGCCGAACTGGTCGAGACCACGCGCCTGTACGCGCGCTGCGTGGCGCGGATCGATCCGGTGTGGCTGGAAAAAGTCGGCGCGCACCTGATCCGCAAGAATTGGTCCGACCCGCGCTGGGAAAAGAAGGCCGGGCAGGTGGTGGCCAACGAGCGGGCCACGCTCTATGGGCTGACCATCTACACCGGCAGGCGCATCCAGTACGGCCGCGTCAATCCCACGCAGGCGCGCGAACTGTTCATCCGCCAGGCCCTGGTGCCTGGCGAGATCGACACGCGGCTGGCGTTCGTGGCGCACAACCGCAAGCTGATCGCCGGCATCGAGAAGCTGGAGCACCAGGCCCGACGCCCCGACATCCTGGTCGACGACGAGCTGATCCACGCCTTCTACGACCGGCAACTGCCGGCGGACATCTCGCAGACGGCGACGCTGGAAAAGTGGGTGTCTGGGCTGGACAAGGCCGCCGCCGCCAAGCTCATGCTGACGCGCGACGAGCTGATGCGGCACGAGGCCGCCGGCGTCACGACCGATGTCTTCCCCAAAAAGGTGGAATGGCAGGGCGTGTCCATGGCGCTGGACTACCACTTCGAACCGGGCTCGCCGCGCGACGGCGTGACCCTGTCGGTGCCGTTGTTCGCGCTCAACCAGATCGATCCGGCGCGCTGCGAATGGCTGGTGCCCGGCATGCTCAAGGAAAAGGTGCATCTGCTCTTGAAGTCCTTGCCGCAGAAGCTGCGCCGCCATTGCGTGCCGCTGCCGGATTACGCGGCAGGCTTCTACGACCGCTGGTTCGAGCGCCAGGCGGATCCCCAGCAGGGGCTGGTGGAGGCGATCATCGCCGACATGTGGGACCAGGTGCAGGTCCGCCCGGCGGCGGGCGATTTCAAGCTGGAGACTTTGCCGGCCCACCTGTTCATGAATTTCCGTGTGGTGGACGAGCATGGCCGCATGCTGGCGGCCGGACGCAACCTGGCGCAACTGCGCGCCGAGTTCGGCAAGCAGGCGCAGGCTACGTTCCAGCAGTTGGCGGCCAGCGACACCCAGGTCGCCCAGGCACTGGCGCATGAGAACCTGACCTCGTGGTCCTTCGGCCCCTTGCCGGAGATCATGGAGATCAAGCGGCGCGGGCAGTCGGTGATCGGCTATCCGGCGCTGGTGGACCGCGGCGCGCATTGCGATCTGGACGTGTTCGATGATCCGGACGAGGCCCGCAAGCACCACCGTGCGGGCCTGCTCAAGCTGTTCCGCCTGGGCTTGCGCGAGCAGGTGAAGTTCCTGGAAAAGAACCTGACCGACCTGACCAAGATCAGCATGCTTTACATGACGCTGGGTACGCAGGAAGAGCTGCGCGACCAGATCATCGATTGCGCGCTGGGGCAGGCTTGCCTGGCCGAACCCTGGCCGGTGAACGAGCAGCAGTTCGAGGCCCGGCGGGCCGAGGGTAAAGGCCGGCTGGGCCTCCTGGCGCAGGAAGTGGCGCGGCTGGCGGGGGCGGTGTTGACGGAGTGGGCGGCGGTGCAGCGCAAGCTGCCGCAGGCCAAGCCGCATGCGGCGGCCTACGCCGATTTGCAGGCGCAGTTGGGGGCGCTGATGCCCAAGTGGTTCATCCGCGATACGCCGTATGCGCAGCTTGCGCATTTTCCGCGGTATCTGAAGGCGGTCCTGGCGCGCATCGACAAGCTGCGGGCGGATCCGGCCAGGGATGCCAAGCTGGTGGCGGAGATGGCGCCGTTGCTGACCCAGTATCAACGGGCGCGCTCAGCGCTGAAGGGGGCGCCGGATCCGCGGCTGGATGAATTCCGGTGGCTGCTGGAAGAACTGCGGGTGGCCTTGTTTGCTCAGGAGTTGAGGACGCCTATGCCGGTTTCTGTCAAACGGTTGATGAAGAGTTGGGAGTCGCTGAAGCGTTGATTGCTTTTGTGATTTTCTATATTTCTATTGTGATTTGTTGTCGGGCGGGTGCTTCGTAGGTCGCCCTTCGGCGCGGGCGGCGTGGCGGCTCGCGCCCACGATTGCGGTCCGGAGCGTTCGCTCCGGACTGCCCCTTCGTCATCGTCGTCACCGCCTGCGGCGGTTCCTTCCGATTCCCTCGGGCGCATCGAGGTTGCGAGCCGCCACGCCGCCCGCGCCGAAGGGCTACGTGCGTCTTGGGTCGTCGCGGTGTTGAAGCCGTGCGTGGGGGAGAGGTTTGCGGGGCCCGCCATTTTTGGCCGCCCGGGCGGCCGAAAATGGCATACGCGGTGTCTTGCGTCGTGGCTGTGGACGCTCGCGCGATGTGGCAGGGCTGGGCGGAGAAGCTGGAAGGAAGCGGAACGGCGCCCGGATTTTCCGGGCGCCTTTTCTTACAGGGCCAGGAAGCCCACGATGACCAGGGCGATCAGGCCGTACTTGGTGGCCTTGTAGACCTTGCGGTTCCAGGCCTTGAAGGCCTTGCGCTTCTGGTCGATGACCCAGTGGGCGTGGGTCAGCTTGTTGATGGCGCCGGTCTGGTCGCCGCCGTCGTTGGGCGAGCTGGCGGCGGACATGACGACGCGGCCGAACCAGCGGTTGAAGGCTTCGGCCCAGCGCCACTTCAGCGGACGCTCCACGTCGCAGAACAGGATGATGCGGTTCTGGTCGGTGTGGTTGTAGGCTTCGTGCACGTAGGTTTCGTCGAACACCACGCTTTCGCCGTCGCGCCAGCTGTAGCGCTCGCCGTCGACGATGATGTGGCAACCGTCATCGTTCGGGGTGACCAGGCCCAGGTGGTAGCGCAAGGAGCCGGCGAACGGGTCGCGGTGCGGGTTCAATTGGCCGCCGGGCGGCAATTCGGCGAACATCGCGGCCTTGACCTTGGGCAGGGTCTTCAGGATGGCGACGGTCTTGGGGCAGAGTTCCTCGGCGGACGGGTGGCGGGCGTCGTACCACTTCAGGTAGAAGCGCTTCCAGCCGTACTTGAAGAAGGAATTGAAGCCGATGTCGTTATGGGTGTCGGCGGCCTTGATGCGGCGCAGCTCGGCCATCTGCACGGCTTCCTCGCGGATCGTTTCCCAGTTGTCGTCCAGCACCTTCAGTTCGGCGATTTCGCTCGTGGTCAGGTAGGGCGTGGGCGGCACCCGCGACGCCAGCACCATGAAGGCGTTGATCGGGGCAAGCAGCACGGAATGGTCCAGCATTTGCCGGCCCAGCGGCAGCTTGACGCGGCCGCGGAAGTGCGCAAACAGGATGGCGCTCAGCCAGATCCCGGGAATTAGCCATTTCATAGATGAATCTCGTGCGTAAATCTCATGTCAACAATGAAGGATGACGTGCAACGTGTATTGTTACACAGGCGCCTGCGGTGTCCTTTGTGCAAGCGCACAGGCCTCGGCTTGGACCGCGTTGACTAGGTACAATTCCCTTTATGTCCGAAGAAGCCGTAACAACCCCGTCCCCATTTGTCCATCTGCGCGTTCACTCCGAATTTTCGGTCGTGGACGGCCTCGTGCGCATCCCCGATCTCATCAAGCGCGTGGCCAAGCTGGGCCAGCCCGCAGTCGCCCTGACGGATCTGTCGAACCTGTTCGGCCTGATCAAGTTCTACAAGGGGGCGCGCGGCGCCGGCATCAAGCCGATCGCCGGCTGCGATGTCTGGCTGTCCAACGATGACGAGCCCACCAAGCCTTTCCGCCTGTTGCTGCTGGTGCGCAACCATCAAGGCTATCTCAATCTCTGCGAATTGCTGTCCAAGGCCTTCCTGACGAACCAGGGCAAGGGCCGCGCGGAGATCCGCCGCGAATGGCTGCAGGGGCAGGAGGGACTGATCGCCCTGTCCGGCGGACGCGGCGGCGACGTGGGCCAGGCGTTGGAAGCGGGCAACGCCGTGTCGGCGCTGGCGTTGGCGCGCCAGTGGGCGCACCTGTTCCCGGGCAGCTACTACATCGAGTTGCAGCGCGCCGGCATGGATGGCGACGAAGCCTATACCCAGGCCGCCATGCGCCTGGCGGGCGAGGCCGGCCTGCCGGTGGTGGCGACGCATCCGGTGCAGTTCCTGGACGAATTCGAGTTCCAGGCGCATGAGGCCCGCGTCTGCATCGCCGAAGGCGAAATCCTGGCCAACCCGCGCCGCGTGCGCCGGTTCAGCAAGGAACAGCACCTGCTCAGCTCCGAGGAAATGGCGCGCCGTTTTGCCGACGTGCCCTCGGCGCTGGCCAACACGGTGGAAATCGCCAAGCGCTGCAACCTCAGCCTGGTGCTGGGCAAGCCGCGCCTGCCCAACTTCCCCACGCCGGAAGGCGTGGGCCTGGACGACTACCTGGTCCAGCTGTCGGAAGAGGGCCTGGAAAAGCGCATGGAGTTCCTGTTCCCGGACGCCGCCGAACGCGAGTCCAAGCGCGAACAGTACTACGAGCGTCTGCGCTGGGAATGCAAGACCATCATCCAGATGGGCTTCCCCGGCTACTTCCTGATCGTGCAGGACTTCATCAACTGGGGCAAGAACAACGGCGTGCCGGTGGGGCCGGGGCGGGGCTCCGGCGCGGGCTCGCTGGTGGCCTACGCCCTGGGGATTACCGACCTGGATCCGATCCGCTACGACTTGCTGTTCGAGCGCTTCCTGAATCCCGAGCGGGTCTCCATGCCCGACTTCGATATCGACTTCTGCCAGGACAACCGCGAACGGGTCATCGACTACGTCAAGGAAAAGTACGGCCGCGCCGCCGTGAGCCAGATCGCCACCTTCGGCACGCTGGGCGCCAAGGCCGTGGTGCGCGACGCCGGCCGGGTGCTGGACATGCCCTACATGTTCTGCGACGGCCTGTCCAAGCTGATCCCGTTCAACCCGATGGATCCCTGGACCCTCGAACGGACCCTGAAGGACGAACCCGCCTTCAAGGACCGCTACGAGCAGGAAGAGGAAGTGCGCGCGCTGGTGGACCTGGCCAAGCCGCTCGAAGGCCTGACCCGCAACATCGGCATGCACGCCGGCGGCGTGCTCATCGCGCCGGGCAAGCTGACCGACTTCTGCCCGCTGTATTGCCAGCCGGGCCAGGAAAACAGCGCGGTTTCTCAGTTCGACAAGGATGACGTCGAGGCCGCTGGCCTGGTGAAGTTCGACTTCCTGGGCCTGCGCAACCTGACCATCCTGGATTGGGCCGTGCGCTACGTGCGCCAGTTCAACGAGGACAAGCGCGACTTCGACGTCATGGCCCTGGCGCTGGACGATGCGGCCGCCTACAAGATCCTGTGCGACGCCAATACGACCGCGGTATTCCAGCTGGAATCGCGCGGCATGAAGGAGTTGCTGAAGAAGCTGCGGCCCAACACCTTCGAAGACATCATCGCCATGCTGGCCCTGTATCGACCGGGGCCGCTGGAGTCGGGCATGGTGGACGACTTCGTCAACCGCAAGCACGGCCGCGCCGCGGTGGATTACTTCCACAACGACCTGGAAAGCACGCTCAAGAGCACCTACGGGGTCATCGTCTACCAAGAACAGGTGATGCTGATCTCGCAGATCATCGGCGGCTACTCGCTGGGCGGCGCCGACCTGCTGCGCCGCGCCATGGGCAAGAAAAAGCCCGAGGAAATGGCCAAGCACCGCGAGCTGTTCGAGCAGGGCGCCAAGGAAAAGGGCCACGACCCGGACCTGGCGGTCAAGCTGTTCGACCTGATGGAGAAGTTCGCGGGCTACGGCTTCAACAAGTCGCACTCGGCCGCGTACGCGCTGATCTCGTACCAGACGGCCTGGCTCAAGGCCTATCATCCGACCGAGTTCCTGGCCGCCACCATGTCCTCGGACATGGACGACACCGACAAGGTCCAGATCTTCTGCCGCGACGCCCAGGACAACGGCGTCGAGGTGCTGCCGCCGGACGTCAATTTCTCGGGCTACCGCTTCGAGCCGGTCGCCGACAAGCACACCAAGAACGGCAAACCGCCGCGCACCATGCGCTACGGCCTGGGCGCGGTCAAGGGCACGGGGCAGGGCGCGGTCGAGGACATCCTGCGCGCGCGCAAGGAGGGCGGTCCCTTCCTGAATCTGTTCGACTTCTGCCGCCGCGTCAGCAAGCAAGCGGTCAACCGCCGCACCATCGAAGCCCTGATCAAGGCCGGCGCCTTCGACACCATCGAACCCAACCGGGCCGCGATGCTGGCCTCGGTGCCTACCGCCATGGAAGCGGCCGAGCAGGCGGCGCGCAGCGCCAACCAGGCCTCGCTCTTCGGCGACGACAGCGGCGACGTGGTGGCCGGCGAACTGGCCAAGGTCGCGCCCTGGGACCTGCACAAGAAGCTGACCGAGGAAAAGTCCGCGCTGGGCTATTACTACAGCGGCCACCTGTTCGACGCCTGGCGCGACGAAGTGCGCCGCATCGTGCCGATGCAGCTGGTGCGGGTCGAGCCGCAGCGCGACCTGCAATGGATGTGCGGCGTGCTGGCCAGCGTGCGCGTCATGATGACCCGCCGCGGCAAGATGGTCTTCGCCGTGCTGGACGACGGCACCGCGCAGGTGGAAATCTCGGTCTTCAACGAGCTCTACGAAAAGCACCGCAACCGCTTGCGCGAGGACCAGCTCGTCATCGTCCAGGGCAAGGTCAGCAATGACGATTACTCCGGCGGCATGCGCATCGTGGCCGAACAGCTCTATGACCTGCAGCTGGCGCGCGAAGCCCGCGCCAAGTCCCTGCGCGTCAAGCTCAACGGCAGCGCCGACGCCGCCCGCCTGCGGCAGATGCTGAATCCGTTCCGGGCCGAGCCCGAGAACGGCATTCCCGGCGTGCCGGTCGATATCGTCTATACCAAGAATAATTTCCTGTGCACGGTCCGGCTGGGCGAAGAGTGGCGCGTCCGCATGGCCGACACGCTGCTCGCCAACCTGAATGAATGGACCAAGCCGGATGGCGTGGAGGTCACCTATTGATGCCTATGCGTATCGTTCACTCGGAAGCCGCAACCAGCTTTGGCGGCCAGGAAGGCAGGATCTTCAAGGAAATGACCGCCATGCGCGCGCGCGGCCATCACATGGAAGCGATCTGCCAGCCCAAGGCGCTGTTGGCCGAACGCCTGTCGGACGCCGGGTTCCCCGTGCACACCCTGGAAATGGATGGCGCGGTCAATTACCTGAAGGGCATCGCCACCATCCGCGGCATCCTGCGCGAAGGGCGCTTCGACGTGCTCAATACCCATAGCCGGCGCGACACGGTCATCGCCGCCGCCGCTGGCCGGCTGGCGGGGACGCCGCTCATCGTGCGGACCCGGCATCTGTCCAACAAGGTGGGATCGCTCTGGTCCTACACCTGTCTGCCGCACAGGGTCACGACGGTCAGTGATCATGTGCGCCAGCACCTCATCGACCGCGGCGTGCCGGCCGGCAAGGTGGCCACCGTCTATTCGCCCATCGTGCTGCCGCCGCCGGTGGAACGTTCCACCCTGCGCGAGGAACTCGGCCTGGCCGACGACGATATCGTCGTCGGCTGCGTGGCCGTCATGCGCGCCACCAAGGGCCACAAGGACCTGATCGACGCGATCGCGCCGCTGATGGCCAGCCGGCCCAAGCTGCACCTGGTGTTCGTCGGCGGCGGTTCGCCGGTGTTCGAGCAGACCCAGGCCTATGTGGCCGAACTGGGGCTGCAAGACCGCATCCACCTGATGGGCATGCGGCGCGACGTGCCGAATCTGCTGGCGGGCTTCGACCTCTTCGCCCTGGCGACGCAGCAGGAAGCGTCCGGCACCGTCTACGTCGAGGCGCAGGCCAGCGGCCTGCCCGTGGTCGGCACGGACGTGGGCGGCGTGTCGGAAATGTTCCGCGACGGCGAAACCGGCATCCTGGTTCCGCCCAAGAACCCCGAAGCCCTGACTGCCGCGCTGGTGCGCCTGATCGACGACGCCGATCTGCGGCGGCGCATGGGCGAAGCCGGCCGCAAGATGGTCTGGGACGAGGGCGTGTTCTCGCCCGCCCGTCTGGCGGAAACCACCGAGGCCGTCTACACCAAATGGCTGGCGGAGCGCGCGGGATGAATGCGCCCAACGTCCCGGTGCTGATGTATCACCACGTCACGCCGGCCGGCGGCATGATCGCCGCGACGCCCGAGGTGTTCGATGCGCAGATCTCGCGCCTGGCCCGCGCCGGCTACCAGTCCTTGTCCGCCGACCAGTTCGCGGCCTACCTGGCCGGCGGCGCCGCGCCCGAGCGCTCGGTGCTGATCACCTTCGACGATGGCTACTTGAACAACTGGGTGCATGCGCACCCGGTGCTGGCGCGTCACGGCATGCGCGCCGTGCTGTTCACGATCACCGGCTGGATCGGCGACGGGCCGGTCCGCCCGCACGCCGGCCAGGGCGGCCCCTTGCCGGCCACGCCCGACCACGACGCCTGCAAGCAGCTGGTGGCGGCAGGCCGCGCCGACGAGGCCATGCTGCGCTGGAGCGAGATCGAGGCCATGCAGGCGGCCGGCACCTTCGAGTTCCATTCCCACACCCATACCCATACGCGCTGGGACAAGGTCTGCGGCGCCGATGCCGACGCCAAGCGTGCCCATATCGCCCAGGAATTGCGGGATTCCCGCGACACCCTGGCGCGCCGCCTCGGATCCGCCAGCGACCATCTCTGCTGGCCGCAAGGCTATTTCGACGCGGACTACGTGGCCGCGGCGCGGGCCGCCGGGTTCCGGCACTTGTACACTACCGACCCCTTCGGCCAGAACACCCCCGGCGCGGATCCCGAACACATTTATCGTTTCGCGGTGCGCAACCAGGGCGGCTCCTGGCTGAACCGGCGCATCTGGCTGTCGCGCGATCCCTTCTGGGGCCCGCGCTTTCATGCCTGGAAGGCCTGGAAAAAGCGTCTCAGGAATCGCGGATGAAGCTATCTGTCATCATCATTACCAAGAACGAGGCGGCGAACATCGCCGCCTGCCTCAAGTCCGTGGCGTTCGCCGATGAGTTCATCGTCGTGGATTCGGGCAGCACCGACGGCACCGTCGAAGTCGCGCGCGCGCTGGGCGCGCGGGTGGAAGTGGCTCCGGACTGGCCCGGCTTTGGACCGCAGAAGAACCGTGCGCTGGACCTGGCCACGGGCGACTGGGTGCTGTCGATCGACGCCGATGAACGCGTCACGCCGGAACTGGCCCAGGAAATCCAGGACGTGCTGCGCGCGCCGCGCGCCGACGCCTACGAGATCGCGCGCCTGTCCAATTTCTGCGGCCGCGATATCCGCCATAGCGGCTGGTGGCCCGATTACGTGCTGCGCCTGTTCAAGCGGGGCACGGCGCGCTTCAACGACGTCGCCGTGCATGAGCGGGTGGTGCCGGCCAATGGCAAGCCGCTGCAGATGCGCGGCTACTTCCACCACTATCCCTACGACAACCTGGATGCGCTGATCACCAAGGTCAACCGCTATTCGTCAGACGCCGCCGCCATGATGTACGCCAAGGGGCGGCGCACCTCGGTCTTCGGCGCGTTGGGCCATGGCTTCTGGACCTTTGTGCGGATCTATCTGATCCGGCGCGGCTTCCTGGACGGCAAGCACGGCCTGGTGCTGGCTGTGGTCGCCTCGGCCGGCAGCTTCTTCCGGTATTCGAAGCTGATGTTCCTGGCCGAGAAGAAGAAGTGAAGATCCTCTACACCAACTTCCACGCCGGCAATGGCGGGGGGCACGTCACCTATATCATCAATCTGGCCAAGGCCCTGTCCAAGGACCACCAGATCACCGTCGCGGCGCCGGCCACCAGCCGTCTGTACCGCTACGCCAAGGCGATTCCGGGCGTGGCGGTCGAGGACATGCAGTACACCACGCGGCCTTCGTCCTGGTTCAAGGACCGCTCGCGGCTGCGCCGGCTGATCAAGTCCGGCCGTTTCGACATCATCCACGCCAACGGTTCGGCCGACCACAAGCAGGTCATGCTGGCCACGCTGGGCATGCGCCGCCGCCCGCGCATCGTCTTCACCAAGCACAACGACCATCCGCTGACGAGCTTCGGCCACAAATTGCGGGTGGCACTGGCGACCGACCACGCCATCGCGGTCAGCGATTACGTCCACGGCCTGATGCAGCAGTCGCCCTACGGCAAGCGTCCCATCACCACCATCCGCCATGGCATCGACACCAATTTCTTCGCGCCGCCACCTCCGGAAAGCCTGGACAAGCTGCGCGCGCTCATCTTCGGTCCGGATTGGCAGGGCAAGCTGCTCCTGGGCAGCGCCGGTGGCACCGATTACGACAAGGGTTGGCTGGATCTGGTGGCCGCGGCGGCCGCCTTGCCGCCGGAAGACCGCGCACGCGTATTGCTGATGGTGGCGGGAGACCCGCCCAACGAAGCCAAGCTCGCACGGGTGCGCGAACTGGGCATGATCGACCAGGTCCGCTTCCCCGGACTGCTCGACGACGTGCGGGCGGCGCTGGCGTCATGCCATGCGGGCTTCGTGCTGTCCTACCGCGAAGCGCTGTCGTTCGCCTGCCGCGAGATCATGGGCCTGGGGTTGCCCGCCCTGGTCAGCGACGCGGGCGGCCTGCCCGAGAACGTCACCGACGGCGTCGACGGCTGGATCGTGCCCGCGCGCGACGTGCCCGCGATCACCGCCAGGCTGCGCTTCATGCTGGACCATCCCGACGCCGTGCGCGCCATGGGGGCCCGCGCGCGGGAAACCAGCCTGCGGGATTTCAATCTGGAACGTTTCGCCGCCGCCACACTGGACGTATACCGACGCACGCTGGGATAAGGCCGGGCTTTATAATCTGTCCCTATGTCTATTCCCATACTCATGTACCACCAGATCGGCGAGCCCAACCCCAAGGGCACGCCGTTCCGCGGCCTGACGGTGCACCCCGACAGCTTTGCCCGGCAGATGCGCTGGATGCGCAGGCTGGGCTATCGCGGCCTGTCCATGCGCAACGTCATGCCTTATGTGCGCGGCGAACGCCAGGGCAAGGTATTCGGCCTTACGTTCGACGACGGTTACCGCAACGTGCACCACAACGCCATGCCGGTGCTGAGCGAACTGGGCTTCACCGCCACCAATTATTTCGTGGCGCACCAGTTCGATGGCGGCAACGTGTGGGATCTGGAAAAGGGTATTCCGTTTTCGGCGCTGATGACCGTGAACGAAATGCGGGAATGGGCTCAGGCCGGCAACGAAGTCGGCTCGCACACGCTGGACCACGTGCACCTGCCTGAAATGTCGCCCGACGAGGCCCGGCGCCAGATCGTCCAGTCCAAGGACGAACTGGAACAGGCGCTGGGCGCGCCGGTCACCGCCTTCTGCTATCCCTACGGCGACCACGGCCCGGAACACCGGGCCATGGCGCGCGAGGCTGGCTACGACAACGCCACGCTCACCCAGCGTGGCCTGGCGGCGGCCTCGGACGACCCCTACGGGCTGCCCCGGGTCACCGTGTCGCGTTCCACCAACATCATCCGTTTCCTGCAGAAGTGCCTGACCCGGTATGAAGACTCCCGCCGGCGCGCTTGAGCGGCGGCTGCGCATCGCGCTGCTGGTTGACCGCTTCGGCAATCGTTTCGGGGGCGCGGAAGCCTACGGCGTGGAACTGATGCGGGTGCTCAGCCAGCGCCATGACGTATCCGTCGTGGCGCGCGACTTCGACAGCGACCTGCCGTTTCCGTTTCTGCCCATACGCTTTCCGAGCTGGCTGCCCAGCTGGATGCGGGTGCTCTATTTCGCCTGGCGCGCCGACTGCCTGACGCGGGGCCGCTATGACATCGTGCATTCGCACATGAATGGCTGGGCCGGCGAAATCCAGGTCATGCACGTGACGCCGGTGCGCTACAACCGACTGACTCGCGTCAAGCCCATGCAGCGCCTGACCGCCTGGCTCAGTCCGCGCCTGGCCACCTATTTGCTGCTGGAAAAACTGCGCGTGCGCTGGGCGCCGGCAAGGCGCGTGGTGGCGGTGTCGGGCCTCATCATGGATCAATTGCACCGCAGCTACGGCCCGCAGCTGCCGGTGGACATCATCGCGCCCGGGGTCAAGCTGCCGACCGCGGCGCAAATGGAAGGCCGCGAGGCCACCCGCGCCAGCCTGGGCTGGGACGCAGGCACCGTAGGCTGTCTGCTGGTCGCCCGCAATCCCTTGCGCAAGGGATTGCCGGCGCTGTTGGATGCCCTGGCGCAGCTGCCGCCGCAGTACCGGCTGCTGGTCGTGGGGGCGGACGAGCCC
>NZ_DATCUY010000475.1:0-10524 GCF_036567245.1 Achromobacter sp.
CCAACGCCACGGCGGCGTTGTACAGGCGCGCGCCATCCAGATGCACCGGCGCGCCCGCCGCCCGCGCCATGCCGTGTACCGCCTGCATGTGATCCAGCGGCAGCACCGCGCCAGCGGCGTTGTTGTGCGAGGTTTCCATGGTCACCAGCGCCGTCTTCAGCCTGTGGCCGCCGGACTGCAAGGCCTCCTCCAGCCGGTTCAGGTCCATGGCGCCATCAGAACCGGGCACGCCCAGGTAGAACGAGCCGGTGAACGTAGCCGCGCCGCGCTCGGACGTGTACATATGGGCGGCTGATTCCAGCACGACCTGTTCATTGCGCTGTGTCTGCGCCAGCACCGCCAGCAGGTTGGCCATGGTGCAGCTGGGCACGAACAGCCCGGCTTCCTTGCCCAATTGCATGGCCACGTATGCCTCGAGCTCGCGCACGGTGGGGTCGCCGTCCAGGCCGTCATCGCCAATGGGTGCGGTGCGCATACGCTCGTACATGGCCGCGGTGGGATGGGTGACCGTGTCGCTGCGCAGGTCGACGGGTGCGCGGGGAGCGGCGGGATGGGTCTGGGTCATGGCTGTCAGTGCTGCAGGATTTTGGAAAGAAACTGGCGCGTGCGCGGCGCACGCTCCTCCACATCGCCGAAGAACTGCTCCTTGTCGCAGTCCTCCACGATCTTGCCGCCGTCCATGAAAATCACACGGTCGGCGACGCGGCGGGCAAACCCCATTTCATGGGTCACCACCATCATCGTCATGCCTTCGGCGGCCAGGTCGGTCATCACGTCCAATACCTCGTTGACCATCTCCGGATCCAGCGCCGAGGTCGGTTCGTCGAACAGCATGACCACCGGGTCCATGGACAAGGCGCGCGCAATCGCCACGCGCTGCTGCTGGCCGCCCGACAGTTCGCCGGGATGCTTGTCCTTGTGCGCCGACAGGCCCACGCGCTCCAGCAGTGACAGCGCGCGCTGGCGGGCCTCGTCCTTGCCGCGCTTGAGCACCTTGAGCTGGCCCAGGCACAGGTTCTCGGTCACCGACAGGTGCGGGAACAGCTCGAAGTGCTGGAACACCATGCCGGCCACCGCGCGCAGCTTGGGCAGATTGGTGCGCGGATCGCCCACCGAAATGCCGTTGACCTGGATCTCGCCCTTCTGGAAGGGCTCCAGCGCGTTCACGGTCTTGATCAGCGTGGACTTGCCCGAGCCCGACGGCCCGCACACCACCACGACTTCGCCGCGGCCCACGGTGGTGGAGCAATCGTCCAGCACCTGGAAGTCGCCGTACCACTTGCTGACCTGCTTGATCGCTATCATCGGAGGCTGGGAAGAGAGTTGCATTGTTGGAACCTGTGGATAACTGGAAGGGCTGCGCTAGCGCAGCACTCGCGTGCGCTTTTCCAGCAGCTTGACCAGGCGGGACGCCGTGAAGCAGATCACGAAATACACCACCGCCACGAACAGATAGAGCTCCACCAACCGGCCGTCGCGCTGGCCGATCTTGGCCGCCGCGCCGAGGAAGTCGGTCAAGGACAGCACATACACCAGCGAGGTGTCCTGGAACAGGATGATGATGCGCGTCAGCAGCGCCGGCAGCATGTTGCGGAAGGCCTGCGGCAGCACCACGTA
Source organism: Achromobacter sp. (assembly GCF_036567245.1). Taxonomy (GTDB): domain Bacteria; phylum Pseudomonadota; class Gammaproteobacteria; order Burkholderiales; family Burkholderiaceae_B; genus Achromobacter. The sequence continues at coordinate 1,618 of NZ_DATCUY010000475.1, forward strand.
GCGCATGCCCTGCCAGTGGTTCAGGCCCAGCGCCATGCTGGCCGACACCTGGCCGCGCGCAATCGACTGTATGCCGGCGCGCATGATCTCGCAGAAATACGCGGCCTCGAACAGCGTGAAGGTGATCACGGCCGAATTGAACGCCCCCACGCGCAGCGGCGTGGGCGACCCCACCACCCAGGCGGCAATGTAGGGCACCAGGAAGTAGAACCAGAAGATCACCAGCAAGAGCGGAATCGAACGCATCACGTTGACGTAGATGCCCGCCGGCACCGACAGTATCTTGAAGCGCGACAGCCGCATCATCGCCAGCAGCGTACCCAGCGCCAGGCCCATCACGCCCGCCAGCGCGGTCAGCGTCAGCGTGAACGTCATGCCCGTCTTGAACAGATAGGGCAGCGCCGCCCAGATCACATCGAAATCGAATTTGCCCATGTCGCTACCCTAGGGCCTTTTCGCCGAACCGATCAGTCCGGGAACCGCGACATGGCGCTCGAGCAGGCGCATGCCCAGCACCACTATGCCGTTGATGATCAGATAGATCACCGTGGCCGCGGAGAACGCCTCGAAGATGTGGAAGCTGAACTCCTGCATGGAACGCGCCTGTCCCGTCAGTTCCAGCAGGCCGATGGTCAGCGCCACCGACGAATACTTGATGGTGCCCATGAACTCGGAGGTCAGGGGCGGCAACACGATGCGGAAGGCTTCGGGCAGGATGATGTAGCGGTACACCTGCGTCTCGGTCAGGCCCAGCGCGGTGCCCGCCTGGAACTGGCCGCGCGGCAGCGACTGTATGCCCGCGCGCACCTGTTCGGCGACCCGCGCCGATCCGTAGAATCCCAGGCACAGCACCGCCGGCACGAACTGGCCCCAGGGCTGCGGCATCTGCTTCATGGCCAGGCCCCAGGCATGCGGCAGCAGCTCGGGCAGCACGAAATACCACAGGAACATCTGCACCAGCAGCGGGATGTTGCGGAACACCTCCACATACGTCGCGCCCAGCGCATTCAGCAGGCGCGAACTGGCGGTGCGCATCACGCCCAGCCACGCCCCGAACAATAGCGAGAACACCCATGCGGTAAGGGCCAACGCCAAGGTCCAGCCCACGCCGATGAAGATCGTCTCCAGGAAGGTATGCACGCCGTCTGGCGACATCTCCAGGAAGACGCTCCAACTCCAGTTGTAATTCATCCTCGTCCCTTGATGAGCTCACCGGCCGCGCCGGGCGGCCAGCGTCCTTGCCCGGCAGTGCGCGGGACGTCGGGCGTCCCGCGCGCAGCCTGCTTACTCGTACGCCTTGGGATCGCCGGAATCGGTCGGATTGGCCAGCGCGCGCTTCAGGGCATCGCTCATCGGGTACTTCAGGTTGATCTGCTTGGGCGGGATCGGCGCATTGAAGTACTTGTCGTAGATCGCGGCCACCTTGCCCGTCTTGATCAGATCGCGCACCGCGTCGTCCACCACCTTCTTGAAGGCCGGATCGTCCTTGGGCTCCATGATGCCGTAGGGCGCCATTTCCAGGCCTTTGGTGCCGATCACGAAGGCGTCGGGATTCTTCGACGAAGCCACCGCGCCGTAGGCGATGCCGTCATCGTTGGCCGAACCCGCGGCGCGGCCCGACTCCACCATCAGTATGGTTTCAGCGGTGTCCTTGGTAGGCGCCATGGTGATGCCCAGGTTGCCCTTGGCGTTCAACTGCGAGATCAGCCGGAAGGTCTGGCCGCCGGCCTGCGCTGCGATGGATTTGCCGCGGAAGGATTCCAGGTTGTTGGGGTCCACGCCGCCGTCCTTGCGCGCCACCAGCACCACCTGCGCCACGAAGGTCGTGGGCGCGAACGACACCAGTTTGTGACGGTCGAGGTTGTTGGTGGTGTTGCCGCATTCCAGGTCGATGGTGCCGTTGGCCAGCAGCGGAATGCGCGTGGCGGAAGTCGTCGGGTTGTAGCGCACCTCCAGCTTGGGCAGCTTCAGGGCGGCCTTCACGTACTGGGCGACTTCCTGGCAGATCTCCACCGTGTAGCCGATCGGCTTCTGGTTGCCGTCGAGATAGGCGAAGGGGACCGAGGTCTCCGGGTGGCCCAGCGTGATCACGCCGGTTTCCTTGATCTTGTCCAGGCGGCTGGGGCCTTCGGCGTGGGCGGAGGCCGCGCCCCCCAAGAGGGCCACGGCGGCGGAGATCGCAGCAAGTGCTTTCATCTGATTCCCTTGGCGCCGTTCGAGCGGCGCATGCTTATGTTCACGATCGACGGCGCCAGCCAGGCTGACAGCCGCCTCGTCCCGCGATGAGCCCCGCGGCTGGCAAAAAGTATCAACTAGCGGTATGGTTTTATCCAGTTCCAATCAAGTATTCCTCTATACGGATTTGACATGGCCATTCCACGGATGGGCCTGAGGCACATCGAGGCGTTCCGCGCCGTCATGATGACCGGCTCAATGACTGCCGCCGCGCGGCGCGTGCACACCTCGCAGCCGCACGTTAGCCGCTTAATTGCGCAATTGGAAGCCATTACCCAGTTCGCCTTGTTCGACCGCAATGGCAGCCGCCTGAGCCCGACGCAGGACGGCTCGCGCTTCTTCCAGGAGGTGGAAAAGACCTTCATCGGCCTGGCCGGTCTGGAATCGGCGGCGGCCAGCATCCGCTCGTTCAGCGCCAGCCGCCTGAGCGTGGCCGCCATGCCGCGGCTGGCCGGAGGCCTGCTGGCGCGCATCGTCGCCGCCTTCAAGACGGAATACCCGGATGTCATGGTGTCCATCCATTCCGGCAACGCCAGCACGGTGCACAACTGGATCAGTTCGGGGTTCTGCGATACGGGCCTGGCCATGCTGTCGGGCGATTCCCCCGGCATCCAGGTCGAACCGGTGCTGACCATGAGCTGCGTGGCGGTGGTACCCCAGGGGCATCGCCTGGCCAAGCTGAAGAAGCTCAAGCCCGCCGACTTCGCCGGCGAGCCGTTCGTGGCATTCACCAGCGGCACGCCGCTGCGCGAAAAGATCGACGCCGTGTTCAAGGCGGCCAAGGTCGAACGCCAGACCGTGGCCGAAGCCGGCCTGGGCTCGTCCATCTGCGCCCTGGTCGGTGCGGGCCTGGGCGTGGCGCTCATCAACCCGCTGGCCGCGCGCGAGGAATACACCGCCCACAACGTCGAGATCCGCCCCTTCAGCCCGGCCGTGCCGGTCACGGTGGCGCTGCTCTATCCGCCGTACCACACGCGCACGCGGCTGGTCAGCGTGTTTTCACGCTATGCGCATCAGCTCATGCTGGAAGAGATGGGGGACTTGAAAGCGCGATCGGGGCGGTGACGCCGCGCGCTTGTGCCATCAGCGCTCTGCGGCGCCTTGCTCCAGATAGCGCCCGGCCTCGCCGGACAGCTTCATCGCCTCCCATTGCGCCAGCGTCAGCTGGGGCATCTGAAAGGCCGCCTGCGGCCGGCAATACCAGCCCGGATTGTGCAGGCGCGCCAGCAGGTCCATCGCGGGGCCATCCAAATACAGATGCTCCCGGTCGGCAACCACGTCCTCGCGCACGTGCATGGCCGCCACGTGCGCCACGATCAGGCTGCGGCGGTCGATGCGCATCAATTCATGCACGCGGCACTCGAACGCCACCGGCGACTGCGCTACCCATGGCACCTCGATGCGTCGCGACGGCGCCAGCTCCAGGCCGGCTTCGCGGGACTCGTCCACGCCGGGGGGAAAATCCACCGCGGTCACATTCATCCGGCCTGCCTGCGGCGCGGACACCAGGCTGACCGTGAACTCGCCGCGCTCGGCGATATTGCGCGCGGTATCCTTGGGCGCATCGCCACGCACGCCGATGCCGACGCAGATCAGCGGCGGATCGCCCGACATCAGGTTGAAGAACGAGAACGGCGCCACGTTCGTCGTCCCTTCGGCGTCGCGCGACACGATCCAGGCGATGGGCCGCGGCACGATCGCCGCGGTCAGCAGCTTGTAGCGGGCGGGGCCCGCCAAGTCGTTCAGATCGATGAACATGGCTTATCCCAGGCCTCTCAGCCCTGGCCCTGCTTGGGCGCGGCGCCTTGCGCGGCCTTCGCGTCGGCGAAGGCGCGGTCGCTGCGCTTGCAGCGGCAGCGGCCGATCTGATGCAGCTCGATCAGGTTGCCGACCGGGTCGCGCAAAAACAGCTGCATGAGCTCCGGCGCTGCCACGTTGTCCAGCTTCCAGTAGTCCACGGCCAGGCGCTGCAGTTCCGCCTCGGCCGCCGCGATATCGCGCACCGCCAGCGCCACGTGGTTTTCCACAGGGTCACAGCCCGGGCCTTGGGAATAAGGCGACGGACCGTCGCTGCCCAGCAGATGGATCTGGCAGTCGTTGCCCATGTCCAGGAAGTACCCGGCAATGCCCGGAATCTCCCAGCGGCCCCGGTCCGTGTCCAGTCCCAATACATCCCCATAGAACGCCCCCATGGCCGCGACCTTGTCCAGCGGCATGCGCACGGCGTGATGATGCAGCTCCAGAACTTCCAGCGCCATTTGTCTCTCCTTGGTTTTGATCGGCCTGCGCCCACGCGCGGCCAAGGCTGGAATGTTGGTCCCGGCCCGAACGCCGGGGAATGCCGTCCGGTGCAATCGAGAAGTGCATCAGACGCAATCCTGGAGCGCCCATCCGATTTACCCGCCGCGCTATGCTAGGCCGCATGAAATCGCTAGACCTGAACCTGCTATTGACCCTGGATGTGCTGATCCAGGAAGGCAGCGTCGTCGGCGCGGCGCGCCGCCTGAACCTGAGCACGCCTGCCATGAGCCGCAGCCTGGCGCGCATCCGTGAAGCCGTCGGCGACCCCGTGCTGGTGCGCTCCGGCCGCGGCCTGGCGCCCACGCCTCGGGCGCTGGCGCTGCACGAACAGCTGCGCCACGTGATCGAACAGGCGCAGGCCGTCTTCACCGCCTTCGGCGAAGACGTCAATCTGGCGACCTTGACGCGGGTCTTCACCTTGCGCGCCAACGACGTTTTCGTGGGCGGCTACGGCGGCCGGCTGCGCGAGCACCTGCGCCGCTACGCGCCTCGCGCCGTGCTGCGTTTCGTCTCCGAAGGCAATCACGACGCCGACGCGCTCAGCGGCGATGCCGACCTCTACATCGGTTCTTCCCAGAAGTTCGGCGCCGACATCAAGGTGCAAACCTTGTTCACCACCGCCTTCTGCGGCCTGGCGCGCAACGAACACCCGATCTTCAAGGCCCCCATCATCCCGCAGCGCTTCTGCGCCTACGACCACGTCAGCGTCTCGCGCCGTGGTCGCGCGCAAGGCCCGATCGACGACACCCTGGCCGAACTTGGGTTGGCGCGCCACGTCACGCTGATCACGCCCACTTTCCATGCCGCGATCTTCGCCCTGGCCGATTCGGACCTGGTGCTGCCATCCATGCCCGAGAACCTGATGCCCGGCGTCGAACGCCTGGGCCTGAAGCTGCGCGCGTTCCAGGTGCCGGTGCCCATGCACCCGGTCACCGTGGTGCAAGCCTGGCCGCCGCGGCTGGACAGCGACCCCGCGCACCGCTGGCTGCGACAGACGATCAAGCAGGTCTGCGGCACGCCCGCGGAGGCTTCCTCGACCCCGTAAAAATAGGGTTCCCGGCCTTTCCCTCTCCTGTATACTGCCTCACAATTGTTCAACAATCCTGGCATTGGATCCAGGAGCGTTTCCAGGAGGCAGGCCATGTCGAATTACCCCGCGGCGTACCAGATGAGCAAGGGTTCGGTATTGAATGTGGACCGGGATTTCTACCGGACACTCGTCGCCGACCCGGCGCGACGCAAACTCGTTGAATCGCACGTCGTTCCCATCCGCAGCGGCTTCGCCTGGAAAGTCCCCGCCGGCCATGTCTTCCGCATCGTCACGCTTGAAGGCCCGCAAGTCGCGGACTTCAATATGTGGAACCTGCACAACCCGCGCGAACGCATGTGGGCATCCCGGACCCGCCAGCTGCAACAGGCGCATGTGAGCACCCACGACCGCATCTGGTCCACGCTGCCGTACCTGCGCCCCATGGTCACGATCACCGATGACACGCTGGCCGGCTACGGCACGGACAGCGACGGCGGACGGGTACACGATCTGCTGGGCACGCGTTGCGATCCCTACGTCAACAAGCTGCTCAGCGGCGAGGACTTCCACTTCCATTGCCATTCCAACCTGACGCGCGCCGTGGCACCGCATGGCCTGACAGAATTCGATGTCCACGATGTTCTCAACGTGTTCCAGGTCACCGGGCTGAACGACGACGACAAGTACTTCATGAAGGCATGTCCGGCCAAACCGGGCGACTATCTGGAGTTCTTCGCCGAAATGGACCTGCTCTGCGCCTTGTCCACCTGCCCCGGCGGCGACCTGTCCGTGCCGATGTGGGGCCCCGATGCGCGCGATCCCATCGACGTGTGCCGTCCCCTGGGCGTGGAGGTCTATGCGCTGGATTCCGCCCTGCTGCAAGGCTGGACACCGCCCGAGGTTTCACCGTATAAGGGCGTCCACGGACTGCACCCTGAAAAGGTCGAGTGGAAATAACAACAACAGGCGCCCGGCCACGCCGCGGCGCCTTGCCAGGAGCCCATGCCATCATGCCCGCCGAACGCGACAGCGGAATCTCGATCGCCGAACGCATCAGCCACCAGCTGCGCGATGACATCATGGAAGGCAAGCTGCCACCCGGCACGCAACTGGTCGAAGTCGATCTGGCTGCTGACTATGGCGCGTCGCGCAACACGATCCGTGAAGTCCTGCATCAATTGGGCCGCGAAGGGCTCGCCACGTTCATCCGCCACAAGGGAGTCGTGGTGCGCCGCATGGAACGCAAGGATCTGCGCGAGATCTACGCGGCCCGCCGCGCCCTGGAACTGCAGGCCATCGCCGGCAGCCTGCCGTTGCAACCCGCCTTGCTGGACAAGATGCTTGCAGCCATTGACGCCGCCGAGCGCGCGCTATCCAAGAAAAAATGGCGCAATGTCGGCACGCTGAGCCTGCAGGTGCACCAGCACATCGTCGCGCAGCTGGGCAGCCGCCTGCTGGACGAGTTCTTTCATACGCTCTGTGCGCAGTTGCGCCTGGTATTCGCGTCCGAGGTCGACGAAAGCCTGATCCAGACGCCCGACTGGATCGAACGCGAGCGCCGCATCCACGGCCTGCTGGTGGAGGGCCGGCGCGACCTGGCCGCACAAGCCCTCACTGACTATCTCGACGATTCCGAACGCACGCTGATGGCCGTGCTGACCCGCCTCAAGCAGCAGGCCAAATAGGGACCGCAGGACGCGGTCGACGGACAGGCGCCTATGCGCGCGCCTCCGTTTCAGGTTCGGCATAGCTGCCGTCCGCCCGGTGCGTCTCCTGTCCGCTCAAGGGCGGATTGAAGACGCAGACCAGGCGCAGGTCTCCCTTCACGGCCCGCAGCACATGCTGGTCGTTCTTGTCGAGCGCGTAGAGGGTGCCCGGGCGTATAGCGTGCGTCGCGCCCGTGGCTACGTCCAGCACCTCGCCTTCGCCTTCCATGCAGTAGTTCGCCTCGTAGTGATGCTTGTAGTGCAGGTGCAGCTCGGCGCCCTCGAAGACTCGCGTTTCGTGCACCGAATACCCGATGCCGTCGCGCTTGACGATGATGCGCTTGCTCTCCCAGCCCGGTCCCCGGGCGTGGCGTTCGGTGTCGGTCAGGTCGTCGCTGTGGATAACTATCATGGATCAGATCCGCGTATGGGTGGAAAAAATCAATGCCGGCGGCGCGAGGCCGATCCGAGCGCGTCTTCGATCTGCGCAGCGGTCAGCAGCAAGGCCCGGTCACCGCCGCGCAGGCCGGTCGCCATCAACCCCACCGCTTGTTTCGCGGCCGGATCGCCCGGTATGGAAATGCTGGGCAGGTCCAGGCGATTGGCGAATTCCGTCAGGCTGAAAGCCCGGCCGTTCTCGCGCAGATAACTGTCGTTGTCGTCCAGCCGGGCGACCGGTGGAGGCAGCATGGGCACTGTCGGCGTCAGCACCGCATCCGCGCCCGCGATGGCGCAGTCGTACTCCCGCCGCAAGTCGGCCAGCCGGCCTTGCGCCGCGATATAGGCATGCGCCGGCACCTGCGCTCCCAACAGCATGCGCGGCCCCACGCGGGGATCGTAGCGGGCTGCGTCCGTCGCCAAGCGGGACGCATGCAAGGCATACGCGTCGGCCGCTATGATGCCGCCGTCGCGCGCCGCCTTGCCGGCCAGCGCCAGGCAAGGCATGGGTTCGCGGCGCAGCGCGGCGCCCGCATCCATCAGGCATTCCAGCCATCCGGCGAAGGCGCGCCTGACTTCCGGTTCCAGCAGATCCTCCACGTGGTCCGGCACCACGAACACCTTGCTCGCCAGCGGCGTCGCGCCGTGTACGCCCGATGAAGGCTCGGCGGCATCCCAGGGCGCCAGCACCTTATCCACAAGCAGGCACCGTGCAGCGTCCGCGGCGATGATGCCGGGCACATCGAAGGTGGGCGACAGGTACATCATGCCCGCGTCGTCATAGCGTCCGCGGGACGGCTTGAAGCCGGCGACGCCGCAGAATGCCGCCGGAATCCTCGCCGATCCGCTCGTATCCGAGGCCAGAGCCAGGCTCACCATGCCCAGTGCCACCGCCACCGCGCCGCCGCTGCTGGAGCCGCCCGCGACACGGGGCTCGTCGGCCATCAGCGGCGATAGCGGCGTGCCATAGCAGGCATTCAGGCCCAGCGCGCCATAGGCGAATTCGGTCATGTTGTTCTGCGCCAGCAGCACTGCGCCCGCGCGCCGCAACGCATGCACCAGCGCAGCGTCCTGCCTGGCGGCCGGCGCGTCGGCCAGCACCCGTGAACCCGCGTGCGTCGTCCATCCGCGCACGTCGAAGCAAGCCTTCACGCCCAGTACCATGCCGGCCAGCGGCTCGTCATCCGGCGCTATAGC
>NZ_DATCUY010000476.1:0-7515 GCF_036567245.1 Achromobacter sp.
GGCGCCTTCGACCCGCCCTGGGTGCGCGACCTGGCCCGCATGCTGGGCGAGCCCGAGGACCGCGTGCGGCAACTGCTGCGCAAGTTGCTGCGGCGCGGCGAAGTGGCTCAGGTGGTAAAGGATCTGTTCTATCACCGCGATCAGGTGGCCGGGCTGGCGGCGCTGGCGCAAGGCCTGACGGCGCAGCCGGCGGGCTTGAATGCCGCGGCGTTCCGCGACGCCACGGGACTGGGCAGAAAGCGCGCGATCCAGATCCTGGAGTTCTTCGACCGCGTGGGATACACCCGGCGGGTGCGCGATGCGCACGTGCTGCGCCAGGAAAGCGCTTACGGCAGCACGCGCCCGGCGCAGTAACCGGTATCATGGGCAGCCACCGCGGAAGGCATTCGTGCCCGGTGGCACGGCTGGGCTTCAAACCCAGTTGGGGGCGTCAGACGTTCCCAGGTAGGTTCGACTCCTGCTGCCTTCCGCCATCCTTCGCGCAGCGCCCGCGCGCTAGGCTCGCAGCAGCCCCGTCACCACGCCGCCGACGCGGTCCGATTTCCAGTCCAGTTGCCCCAGGTGCCAATATCGGATGGATCCGCCGCGGTCCACCAGATAGTTCGCGGGCAGTCCGACCGCGTCCCATTGTTTCGACGCCGTGCTGTTCCTGTCGTGCAGCACGATGCCCGCGACCGGCCACTTCGCAAGAAAGGTATTGATCTTGGCCGCTGAGTCGCCCACGTTGACCGCCACCAGGCGCAAGCCTTCCTCGCGGTGGCGTTTGGCCATGGCGGACATGATGGGGATTTCGTCGCGGCAGGGCTCGCACGAGGTGGCCCAGAAACTGACGATGACCACATTGCCGCGCCAGGATGAGAGCTTTTTCTCGCGGCCGGAGAGGTCAGGCAAGGCCAGGGGTGGCGTGGGCGCGGTCCAGGGCGCCCAGTCCGGACCGGTGGCCTTCTTGAGCGCATCGTCGCTGGCGGCCCGGACAAACCAGGGCAGGGCCGCCAGCGACAGGCCGGACTGCAGGAGTAGGCGGCGGCTGATCATGGCAGTGCCCGTGGCTGGACTCAGATGGCTAGAGGCTTGCTGCGGAGCTTGTAGCTGAAGCTGTCGGGATCCAGGCTGTCCAGCCGGCCGGCCGAGGTTTCGCCGTTGGGATACATGAGGAAGGGCACGGGGCCGTGGGCCGCGCCAGGCAGGACCACGTCGTGGCCATGGTTGTATGCGACCCAGTTCATCTCCCAGGCGCCGAACAGCATGACGCGCGCGGCGCGCACCTTGGCATCGGTCAGCGGCAGTTCGCCGGGAGGCTCTTCCAGCATGACCTTGCGCACGTCGGCCGGGTCCACGGGCACCCAGCCGTAGCCAGCGGCATAGAACTCGGCGCGGCAGTGCTGCGCCTTGGTGACGTCGCCCGCCTTGCCCAGGCTCTTGTAGCCGAACTCGGAGTCCGCCACGCGCAGGCCGTAGGCGTCGCGGGCGGGAATGCCGGCGGCGCGGGCCAGCGCGACGAACAGGGAGTTGATGTCGGCGCATTTGCCGTTCAGATCGTTGGCCGTGAGCATGTAGCGCACGTCGCCCACGCCGCAGCCGCGGGTGGACGCGGTCCTGCAGGTATTTTCGACCACCCATTCGTAAATGGCGCGGGCCTGCGCCAGATCGCCGCGATGGCCGCGGGTGATGCGGTCGGCCGTGCTCTTGACGATGCCGTCGGTGGGCAGCAGCGTGGTGGGCTGGAGGAATTCGCGCAGCGCCGCCGCGCTTTCCTGCGGGATGCCGGCAGCCGGCGGCTGGCTCAGGTCCACGCGCCGGTTGCGGGTCTGGAAACGGCTGGTGACGGTGACCTGGCGCGGCGCTTGCGCATCCGGCCATTGCACGGCCAGCATCTGCACGCCATAGCCGGGCGCCTGCGTCAGCTGCGCGTTGCCGCCGCCGCTGACCTGCCAGGTGCTTTGCGCGCCGCGCTGGTAGGGGGTGTCCGTGGCATAGGGAACCGGAATCCAGATGCGCGCATGCGCGCCCGGATCCTGCACGGTGATGTCGGTGCTCAGTTCAAAGCCGCGCCAGTCGGCGCTGACGGGGGCGAGCTCCGCGCGCGCCGCCCTGGGCAGTGCCGCGCTGGCGGCGCACAGGGCGCCGGAGAAACGGAGAAAGTGTCGGCGATCCATGTAGCCCTCACTCACGGTGAAGATTGGCTGTCGGTGCGCCCGGGGCCGGGCGGCCGTCCGTTGCTGCGTGCTGCCGGATCATCATAGGGCCAATCGCGGGGGCGGTGCTATCCTTTTCCACTGACCAACGGAGATTCAAATGACCACCCAGGATGTTGCCAGCGCGGCGGTGCCGCGATTGACTTCGCTTTCGCACGGCGGCGGCTGCGGCTGCAAGATCGCGCCAGGCGTGCTGTCCGAGCTGCTCAAGCGCTTCGGCCCGGCGGTCAGCTATCCCGATCTGCTGGTGGGTACCGAGACGGCCGACGACGCCGCGGTCTACCGGCTGAACGACGAGCAGGCGCTGATCGCCACCACCGACTTCTTCATGCCCATCGTCGACGATCCCTACGATTTCGGCCGCATCGCCGCGACCAACGCGCTGTCGGACGTGTACGCGATGGGCGGCACGCCCATCATGGCGCTGGCCATCGTGGGCATGCCGATCAACGTGCTGCCGCACAGCGTCATCGCCGATATCCTGCGCGGCGGCGAGGCGGTCTGCAAGGACGCCGGCATTCCGGTGGCCGGCGGCCATAGCATCGACTCGGTCGAACCCATCTACGGCCTGGCGGCGATGGGCCTGGTGCATCCCGGCCGCATCAAGCGCAATGCCGATGCGCGCGCCGGCGACGTGCTGATCCTGGGCAAGGCGCTGGGCGTGGGCATTCTGTCGGCCGCGCTGAAGAAGAACCGCCTGGACGACGCCGGCTACCGCGCCATGATCACTGAGACCACGCGCCTGAATCGCCCGGGCCCGGCGCTGGCCGCCATGGAAGGCGTACATGCCATCACCGACGTGACCGGCTTCGGCCTGTTGGGGCACACGCTGGAAATGGCGCGCGGCGCGCAGCTGACGGCGCATGTGCGGCGCGATGCGTTGCCCTGGCTGCCCGGCGTGCAGGCGTTTGCCGCGGACGGCGTCATCACCGGCGCGTCCGGCCGCAACTGGGCTTCCTACGGCGCGTCGGTGCGCCTGGGCGAGGGCGTGAACGACACGGAGCGGGCCTTGCTGACCGATCCCCAGACCGCGGGCGGCCTGCTGGTGGCGTGTACGCCGGATGCCGCGCAGGCGGTGCTGGACCTGTTCCGCCAGCACGGTTTCGAACAGGCGGCCATCATCGGCGACATGCGCGCGGGCGAACCGGAAGTGCGCGTCGACTGAAGCGCCGGCTGCCCAAGGGGCTAGCGCTCCTGGCGTGCGCGGCCCAATTCCTGCACCTGGTAGTTGATCTGCCAGTGCAGTAGCCGCGGATAGGCGTTCAGCCGCACCTGCTCCGCCCATTGCTCGGCCGTGGCATCCTGTTCTTCCCCCAGCGCCAGTCCTGACTGGCCTGCCCAGGGCAGGATGCGGCCGGGCTTGTCCTGCCGGAACACCCCTTCATCCGTCAGCATGACGTGCTTGTTATTGAAGCCGAAGCACCAGGCCGGGTCGGGCCGCGCGGCCAGCAGGTCGCAGCCGCTGCGGAAGTAGGGCGTTTGCGGCAGGCTCAGGTGGTACAGCGTGGGCAGGATGTCCTTGTGGCTGCCCACGCGCGCCGGGTCGTAGCGCGCCTGCGATCGATAGGCTGGCGGCACGTACAGATAGAACGGCACGGCGCGGGCCAGCGCCGCGTCCTTCGGATCCTGATAGTCGATTCCCAGGATGTTGTGGTCGCCGGTCACGGCGACGATGGTGCGGGCAGCGCCGGGGGAGGCTTTCAGTCGGGTTAGGAAGCCGCCCAGTTGATCGTTGGCATAGCGCAGCGTGTCGAACGCGTCCGCCAGCGCATCCCAGCTCTTGAAGTACGGCAGGCCGGCTACGTCATCCAGGGGCAGGCCGCCCCGCTGGCCGCCTTCCGGCACGATGAACGGCGGATGGTGGGTGGTGGACAAGGCCACGATGAATAGCGGTTGGCCGTCGTCGGTGCCTTGCGCCAGCCGCTCCTCGATGTAGCGGAACATGTATTCGTCGGGCACGCCCCAGGTTCCCGTCTCCGCTTGGGGATAGCGCGCCCTGAGGGTCTGCTGGTCCACGAATTCGTGCGCGCCCAGCTTGGTGGCGAAGACACCGAGGTTGCGCCAGGTGGCGGCGCCGGACGTGACGAAGATGACCCGGTAGCCGCGTTGCAGAAAAGGCGTGAAGGCATTGCTGGCGAATGGGGTGTCCACCGCCGACGATTGGCCGATGGCAGCAATCGGGCTGCGCACCAGCAGCAGGCTCAATGATTCGATGGTGCCGTTGCCCTCGGCGACAAAGCGATCGAACACCCAGTCCTGGCGCCAGTGCGGCCGCAGCGCGCCGAGCAGATCGCGGCCGGGACCGTCGTAAGCGTTGAGATGCGCGCCCATGCTCTCCATGACCTGCAGCACCACATGGGGCGGTTGCGCCGCAGCCGCCGGATTGGGCCCGGTTGCGGCCATGAAGGGCCGCAGGCCGTTTTCCGGCCAACCCAGGAAGCGCTCGGAGAGCAGGCGTCCTTCGCGCGTGGTGACGGGTTCGAAGCGCTTGTCGTTGCCGCGGTCCGACAGGGCCCAGGAAAAGGCCGAGATGCCGTTGGGCGCAATGTCGTTGAGCAGGCGCAGCGACGAGATGCTGGTGTCGTCCTTGTTGAGCGGAAACTTTCCCAACGAGCCTCTACACGCCACCACGGTGATGCCTATGATCAGCGTGAACAGCAGCAGACCGGGAACGGCGGCGCGGCGCTTGAGCGGCATGCGCTGCACCCGATCCCGCCAGCGGCGGCCGAGCCACCAGGCGCCGGCCAGCACCGCCGCCAGCAGCAGGCCCGCCTGCGCCAAGGGGTAGCCGTGCCACAGGGTCATGAGGATGGCGTGGGTGTCGTCGTCGACCAGGCCGAACACGAAAATGTCGATCGAGCGCGAGAACGTGTCGAAGTAGAAAACGCTGATGATCGTGATGGCGGCAAACAAGGTCGCCATGACCGCGCCCAGTCCTGGCAGATAGCGCTGCCAGCGCTGTTGCAGGCCGGGCCTGGCGGCCGCCGCCATGGACAGCAGCAGGAGCGCCGCGCAGGCGATGCTGGCGACCTTGATGTCGAACAGCAGCCCGGTGGTCAGGCTGCGCCGCACGTCCTGGGGCAGCGCGTCATAAGTCCCCGGCGCCGCATAGCGCAGCAGCAGATAGCTTCGTCCGGCGCTTTGCGCCAGCACGCTGACCGCCCAGGGGGCCAGCAGAATCAGGAAGGAACGCTGAAAGTTGATGAGCCAGTCTTGCCATCCAAGCGCCGAACGGAAAAACTTCATCAAGGTCTTGGGAGCAAGGTTGCGGATGCCGCGGTGGTTTGCGTCGGGAGGGCGGCAAGTTCGCCGCAGCGCGAAAGCGCAGGCCGCAATCTACAGGAATCACTGCTGCAATGTATAAAGATTTGTATAGCGGCGCGTGGTGATGTCAGCGCGCTAGAGCGTCAGGTCGCGCGCGGTCGCTTGCGCCTGTTCCATCAGCCAGCGCGTGACCACGTCCGCGTCCGGCGTGGCGCGGCGGGTATTGCGCACCAGCCAGTAGGCGTGCTCGGTGGCGCTGGCGGCCTGGCCGCCGACAGCCTCCAGGCGCTGGTCCGCCAGCATCGGCGCGATCAGCGCCAGCCGTCCCAGCGCGATGCCGTGGCCCGCCAGCGCGGCGTGCACGATCTGGTCGTACTGGTTGAAGCGCAGCATGCCCCGGGCGGGCGCCCGGCCCAGCCCGCGCGCGTTCAGCCATTCCGACCATTGCAGCCAGGGACGCGTCGGGTCGTCGAATTCCAACAGCACATGGCGTTGTAGTTCCTCGGCGTCCAGCAGGCGGGCCTTGAGCGAGGGGTGGGCCACCGGCACCACCGCCTCGCCGAACAACCAGGCCGCGTTGTCCGGCACGCCGTCGCGCAGGCTGTAGCGGATGGCGATGTCGACGCTTTCGCGGTCGATGTCGATCAGCCGGTTGTCGGCCGCCACGCGCACGTCGATATGCGGGTGCGCCGCCTGGAAGTCTCCCAGCCGCGGCAGCAGCCACAGCGAGGCCACCCCTATGGTCGTGGTGACGGTGACGGGCGTGCGGCGCTCGGGCGCGCGCAGCTGCTCGGTCAGGTCGCCCAATTGGCTCAGCCAGACGTCGGCCATGCGGAACAATTGCGCGCCTTCGGAGGTGAACGACACGCTGCGGAATCCGCGCACCAGCAGCGGCACGCCCAGGTGGGCCTCCAGCGCCCGGATCTGGCGGCTCACGGCCGACTGCGTCACATGCAGGTCCTGCGCGGCCAGCGTGATGCTCATGCGGCGGCCCACGGCCACGAAGCCTCGGACCAGATCAAGCGGCGGCAATTTGGCCAGCGGATATGGCATTCGTAAAACTCATGCGTGTCGGACGGAAATGTCGCTTGAGCAATAGTACCTCCCGGGCGTTCAATAAGACTCAGACGACGGGTAAAGGGCGCACGGCCCCGCAACCCGCCGCGATCGCCGCCGCCGCGGCCCAGGGGTACGCCATGATCCAGGTATGTTGCACTGCGGGAATGTCATTTCGTTTGGCCGGCGGCTCGACTATGCTGCTCAAACACGCTTCGGGCGTTCGCATCGTGTGTCACGCCGGCACCTTATGGATGTCCGAATACCAGCGCTTCGATGACAGCGTGCTTCAAGCCGGTGATTCCATCACCGTCGGCAGCGATCGCGATGTCGTTCTCAGCGGCCTGCCGGATGCGCAGGTCGCGCTAATTTCCTAGCAGCTTCGGAGCCCCAGTCATGACCGCGCCCCTGCCCGACACGCCCCGCATCGAGATGTGGTTCGATTTCGCCAGCCCGTACAGCTACCTGGCGATAGAACGCATTGACGCTCTGGCGCAAGAGGCCGCCGTCCGGGTCGATCTGCGGCCCTTCCTGCTGGGCCCGATCTTCCAGGCGCAGGGCTGGAACGACACGCCGTTCCGGCTGTTCCCCGGCAAGGGCGCCTACATGATGCGCGATATCGCCCGTCTGGCCGAAAAATATGGCTTGGTCTACAACCGTCCGCGCCTGTTTCCGCGCATGAGCGTGCTGCCCGCGCGCATCGCGCTGCTGGGCCAGGACGAACCCTGGGGCCGCGATTTCTGCGTGGCGGTGTTCCGCGCCAATTTCCAGCACGACCTGGACATCCAGTCCGAGGATGTCGTGCACGGACTGCTGACGGACCTGGGCCTGGACGCCGATGTCCTGATCGCCCGCGGCAAGTCCGAAGCCGCCAAGGAAGCGCTGCGCGGCCAGGTCGACCAGGCGCGCAACCTGGGCTTGTTCGGCGCGCCCACTTTTTTTGTGGATGGCGAGATGTTCTGGGGCAACGACCGCCTCGAAGACGCGCTGGAATGGACCC
>NZ_DATCUY010000477.1:0-21650 GCF_036567245.1 Achromobacter sp.
CAGGCCGTGTCGAAGGCGCCCGCGCCTTGCGCGCCGGCATCGGCGGCCACCGCGATCACCGCCTGCTTGCCCAGCGGCGCCAGGCGGATCTCCTTGGATGGCAGGTCCTGGCCAGCCAGCGGCATGCGTCGCTGGCGCCATGTCTTGAAGGCCTCCGCGGCGTCGGCGTCCTGCGCCAATTGCGCCTGCAAGGCGTCCAGCGCCTCGGTGTAGCGGGCGCGCAGCGCGGCGTCCGCGATCACCACGTCGCCGCTGACCGCCGGGGCGCCCATGACCAGCAGCGCGCCGATTTCGGCGGGGCTGGCCAGCTTGTGCTTGTCATTGCCCGCCAGGGCCGCGAACGCAGGCACCTGTCCAAGCCCGTTCGGCGCTTGCAGGCCGCGGGTGTCGATCTCGTCGCCCACGGCCGGGAAAGCGCGCACCGCGACCCGTTTGCCGCTGCGTTCCATGGCCGCGCCCATGCGCCAGGCGCTGTCGAAGGCCTGCTGGTCGAGCTTGGCGCCCGCCACCATCAACACCGGCTTGCCGGGCAGGGTGCTCCAGGCCTCGTCCAGGCTGCCGATGGCCGAGGCGTCGTAGCGATAGCTCAGGCGCGTGCGCGGCGACACCATCAAGGCGTTGGCGGTGGCGCGGTTGCTCTCGCACTGGCGTTGCGCGATTTCCGATTGCCAGTCCACCGCCAGGCGCACGAAGCCCGTGTCGCGCACGCGCTGTTCCACGTTCAGCTTGCGCGTGGCCGAACCCTCGCCGTCGGCGATGCGCTGGGCGGTCTGCGGCACGCCGTCCACCCACAGCACCATGCTGGCGCGGCCCGGTTCGCCCTTGATGTAGCGCGCGTCGAAGTCCAGCGTGGCGTCGGCTATCGGCACGCCGCGCGGCACCGGCAGGTAGAACTCCTGGCGCGCATCGCTATTGCTCAGCACCACGGGCTCGCGGATGCCCAGGTCTTCCAGGCTGGTGTCGCGCGTGACCCAGTCGTCGCCCAGCAAGCGCCGCAAGGCGTCGCCCGCGGGACTGGCTATCGCTCCCAAGGGGAGCAGCAACCCGGCGGCGATCAGGGCGCGGCAGAGGGTGCGGGCGGCGTGGGAATGCGGGGCATGATGCATGGAGGCTCCGGGGGTGGGGGCAGGGACGGCTAGCGGACCGCAGCCTGTGCTTGAGGCGAAAACTCGGTTACGGCTCGGCCGCAAAGCGCGTCGACGATGCGCTGGCTGGCGAGGCCATCGCCATAGGGATTGATGCGGCGCGAGAAAGAGGCGTGCAGTTCCGGGTGGTCGAGCAGGCGGTTCACTTCGGCCAGGATGCGCTGGGTGTCGCTGCCGACCAGCGTCACGGTGCCGGCCTGCACGGCTTCCGGACGCTCGGTGACGTCGCGCATCACCAGCACCGGCTTGCCCAGGTAGGGCGCTTCTTCCTGCACGCCGCCCGAATCCGTCAGGATCAGGTAGGCGCGTTGCATGAACCAGACGAAGTCCAGGTAATCCAGCGGGGCGATCAGATGCACGCGCGACAGGCCGTCCAGCTGCGTCATCACCACGTTGCGTACCTGCGGATTCAGGTGCACGGGATAGACGATCTGCAGATCCTCGCGCCGGGCCAGTTCGGCCAGGGCGGCGCAGATATGCCGGAAGCCATCGCCGAAGCTCTCGCGCCGGTGTCCGGTGACCAGCAGCAGGCGGCGCTGCGGATCCAGCCAGCCGTAGCGCGCCGCCAGCTGCTGCGCCAGCGCGCCTTCGGGCGCGAGCTTGCCGCAGGTCAAGGCCAGCGCGTCGATCACGGTATTGCCGGTGACCGTGATGCGCCCCGACAGGTTTTCACGCAGCAGGTTGGCGCGCGATTGCGCGGTGGGCGCGAACAGCCAGTCGCCCACCGCATCGACCACGCGCCGGTTCATTTCCTCGGGGAAGGGCTTGGCCAGGTCACCGGTGCGCAGGCCGGCTTCGACGTGGCCGATGCGCGCGCGGCGGTGGAACGAGGCCAGCGCGCAGGCCGATGCGGTGCTGGTGTCGCCATGGACGAGCACGCAGTCGGGCTGCTCCGCCTCCAGCACGCTGTCCACCCGGCTGATCAGCCGCGCGTACAGGCCGTTGAGCGTCTGGTTGGGCACCATGATGTCCAGGTCGTGCTGCGCCCGCAGATCGAACAGGGCCATCACCTGATCCAGCATCTCGCGATGCTGGCCGGTCACGCAGACGACGCTCTGGATCTGGGGTTCGCCTTGCAGCGCGGCCACCAGGGGCGCCATCTTGATCGCTTCGGGACGGGTCCCGAATATGGAAAGGACTTTCATCGCAAGAACGGGCCCCCTGCGCCGGTGGCATTTTCTTGCGTAGATTATGGATTGAAAGTATTCGTAATATGTGACGGTTTATTTCAACAAAGGGGGGGTATCGGAAAATTTGGGGACATCTGTTGCTTTCGCGCGATGACCATGGCCTATCGGGCGTCGGCCGCCGGCCATTGGAAGCGTTGCGCCACCTTGTCGAGAAAGCGGCCGGCAGCCTCGCGGTGGTACTCGGAAGAGCGCGCGACGCCCTGGCCGGCAGCCTCCAGGTCCAGCATCGCGTTCAGGTCACTGTTGAGCGAAGCGTTGAAGCCGCGCTTGGTGATCGCCAGCGCCGCCATGGGCAGTTCGGCCATGGACAGCGCGATCTGCCGCGCGCGCTCGTGGATTCGTTCCTGCGGCTGGATTTCGAACACGATGCCCATCTCCTTCGCTTCCTCGGCCTGGAACTCGCGCGTGGAGAAGGCCAGTTCCTTGGCGCGTTGCAGGCCCACCATGCGCGGCAGGGTGTACATGGTGGCGCAGTCCGGGATGGCGCCCAGCCGCAGGAAGGACAGGCAGAAGCGGGCCCGCGGCGAGGCCAGGATCAGGTCGGCGGTCAGGGCCAGGCCCAGCCCGGCGCCGTAGGCTGGGCCGTCGACCGCCGCGATCACCGGACGGTCCAGCGTGATCAGGCCTTCTATCGTCTGCAGCAGGCCGGCCATGCGCTCGCGCGCTTCTTCGGCGGAGCCGCCCGAGCCCATGGTGGATATGTCGCCGCCCGAGCAGAAGGCCCCGCCGGCGCCGGCCAGGATCACGACGCGCACGCCGCGGTCGCGCCGGATCGTGCCCACCAGGTGAGCCAGCTCTTCGCGCATGACCATGTCCAGCGCGTTGCGCTGGGCGGGACGGTTCAGGGTGATGGTGGCGACGCCGTCTTCCACGGCATAGAGCAGGGTCTTGAACTCGCTAGAGATGACTTGCATCGTATCGGTCTCCATGTCTGCCTTTCATGATGGCCTGGCCGCGCGATGCGGGCCTGGCCGCAAGCTGTCGCGGGCCGTCAGGCGATGGCGCCGCGTTCGCGCAATGCCTGGATCTCGGCTTGCGCCAAGCCCAATTCCGCCAGCAGTTCTTCTGTGTGCGCGCCGGGCGCGGGTACGGTGCCGGCCTGTCCCGGCGTGCGCGAAAGGCGCGGCGCGGGGGCGGGATGCACGCTGCCGCCGGTTTCGATGAAGCTGCCGCGCGCCTGATGGTGGGGATGCCGCGGCGCTTCCTCGAAGTCGAGCACCGGCGCGAAGCAGGCGTCCGTGCCTTCGAGCAGCGCACACCATTGCTCGCGGGTCTTGCCGGCAATGATGCCGGCCAGCTTGGCGCGCAGCTGCGGCCATTGCGCGCGCTCCCATTGCTGCTGGAAGTCCGGGTCGTCGATGCCGCAGCGTTCCAGCAGCAGGCGATAGAACTGCGGTTCGATCGCGCCGATGGAAACGTATTTGCCATCCGCGCAGGCATAGCAGCCGTAGAAGTGGGCGCCGCCGTCCAGCATGTTGGATTGGCGCTGGTTGATCCAGCTGCCGTCTCGCAGCTTGCCGTGGTAGGCGCTGGCCAGCAGCGAGGCGCCGTCGCAGATGGCGGCGTCCACCACCTGGCCCCGGCCCGTGCGGCCGGCCTCGAGCAGGCCGCAAAGCACGCCGAAGGCCAGCATCATGGCGCCGCCGCCCATGTCGCCGACCAGATGCAGCGGTGGCGTCGGCGGCAGCCCGGCGTGTCCCATGGCGTGCAGCGCGCCGGTGATGGCGATGTAGTTCAAGTCATGGCCCGCAGCCTGCGCCAGCGGGCCATCCTGGCCCCAGCCCGTCATGCGGCCGTACACCAGTCGCGGGTTGCGCGCGAGGCACTCGTCGGGCCCCAGGCCCAGCCGTTCCATGACGCCTGGCCGAAAACCTTCCAGCAGGGCGTCGGCCTTGTCCAGCAGCCGCAGCACGATGTCGGTTGCGCCGGGTTTCTTGAGGTCCAGCGCGATCGTGCGGCGTCCCCGATCGATGAGGGTGCCGCCGCCGCCCAGGAACCCGGGCGCCAGCCGGTCGATGCGGATCACGTCCGCACCCATGTCCGCCAACATCATGGCGCAAAAGGGGCCGGGCCCGATGCCGGCCATTTCCACCACCGTAAATCCGCTCAGGGGACCAGCCATGTCTATCGTCACTCCATGATGTATCGGGTTCTCAGGATTCGAAGAATTCGGCGCGCGCGTCCAGGATGATCTGGACGTACTGCTCCATGTTGGCGTCCATGCGGTGGGTCGGGCCGACGATGGAAAGGGCGGTCAGCTGCCCGCCCACGCGTCCCGCAATGCCGACGGCCGATACGCCTTCATTGCCTTCGTCGCGGCTGTTGAAGTAGTGCTTGGGCAACTGCGACTCGATCTGCGCGCGCAAGGTATCGGGGTTGGTGATAGTGCTGGCCGTGACGTGTTCGAACGGCAGCGTATCGATGAGCGCATTGCGTTCCGCCGCGTCCATCTCGCCCAGCAGGGCCTTGCCCAATGCCGCAGCCTGCAGGTCGAAGGTGGTGCCGGCCTTCACCACGTAGCGCAAGGCGCGGGGGCTCTCCTGGCTGGCGTAGATCTTCACCTTGTTGCCGTCGAGCAAGCCGCACATCGACGATTCGCCCGACTGGCGCGTCAGGATCTCCAGTGCCTCCGAAGCGAAGGACTGCAGCGGGTCGGCCGCCGAGATGCCCTGGGCCACATCGAGCAGCCTGCCTGTAGGGTGGAAGTAGCGCGATTTCGGCGTGCGCAGCAGGTAGCCCGCCTGGCGCAGCGTGTAGAGCAGGTCCGAGCAGCTGCTGTCGGCCAGATCGAGAAAGCGCGCCATTTCCGAATTCGTCAGGGGACGGCGTTCCCGCGCATAGACTTCGAAGACTTGCAGTACACGCTGTGCGGTAGGGAGGATTTGCGGCATAGGATGTCGGAGTTGAGTGGGGAGCCGGCCCGGGCGGTTGCGTAGTCGGTCATTTCAACGCGGAAATGCCCAGCACGCTCTGTGCCATCAGCAGGGCCTGGATCTGGTTGGTGCCTTCGGCAATGCTCAGGTGGCGGGCGTCGCGGTAGTAACGCTCGACAGGGAACAACGTGGTGTAGCCCGCGCCGCCATGCACCTGCATGGACAGCTCCGCCACGCGCAGCACGGCGTCGGTGGCGTGGCGCTTGGCCATCGAACATAGCATCTGGCTGTCGGCGGCGTTGCGGTCCAGCGCGTCGGCGGCACGCCAGCACAGCAGGCGCGAGGTTTCGACCAGCGTCATCATGTCGGCGATCATATGCTGGACCAGCTGGAAGCCGCCGATGGGCCGGCCGAACTGGACCCGGTCGCCGGCGTATTTTACCGCTGCCTCATAGGCCGCCTCGGCAATGCCCAGCGCCGAGAACGCCACCACGCAGCGGCCGATGTTGAGGTATTTCTTGGCCAGCGCGAAGCCCTTGCCCTCGGTGCCGATCAGGTTGGCCGCGGGGATCTCCACATCTTCGAACAGCAGCTCGCCCAGCGGGCAGCTCAGCATGCCCATCTTGTCGATGGGACTGGAAGAGAAGCCCGGCATGGCGCGCTCGAACAGCAGGCAGGACACGCCGCGCTCGCCGTTCTGACGCTGGGTCTGCACGAACACCACGCCCAATTCGCATACCGTGCCCAGGCTGATGTAGAGCTTGCGGCCATTGACGCGCCAGCCAGTGGCGGTTTCGACGGCGCGGGTTTCGACATTGGCGGCGTCGGAGCCGATGTTGGGTTCGCTGAGCGCGAAGCTGGCGATCGCCTCGCCCGAGAGGACGCGCGGCAGGTACTTTTCCTTGAGATAAGGCGAGCCGCCGTCGCTCAGCACCGAGGCGGCGAGATTGCTGGTGCTGACGATGCTGCGCAGCGATGGCCAGACGCGCGCCAGCTCGGCTATCAGCATGCCGTAGGTCGTCATCGGCAAGCCATAGCCGCCGTCTTTTTCCTGCAGCATGCCGCCGAGGAGGCCGAAGTCGCGCATGGCGCGGACCATTTCCTGCGGCACCACGCGGGCTTCGGCCTCGTAGCGGTTGACGATGGGTGCGACTTCGGCCGTCAGGTAGCGGCGCAGCGAATCGCGCAATTCGATCTGGGTGGAGTCCAGTGAGAAGTCCATGCGGGTCCTAGGCGGGTATGGTCGAAGAGAGAAATCCGGCGGCGGTCATGACAGGCGCAGCCCCAGGCCGGCATCGGCGTCGGGCCGCAGGCCGATCAGCGCGTCCAGCGGCATCGCGCCTTGTCCCTCGACGCCGACCCAGACCGGGTTGAGCTCCATTTCCTGCAAGGCGTCGCGGTGGCTCCAGGCGAAATCCGAGACCCGCAGGATCAGCTCCTCCAGCGCGGCGAGATCGGCCGGCGCCTGGCCGCGCACGCCGTCCAGCACTTCGGCGTAGCGGATCTCGCGCAACAGCGCGCGCGCATCGTTGCGCGACAGCGGCAGCATGCGGTGGGCCACGTCGCGAATGGTCTCGACGAAGATGCCGCCCAGGCCGAAGGTCAGCACCAGGCCGAAGGCCGCATCGCTGTGCACGCCGACCAGCACCTCGCGGCCGCCCGGCGGCAGCATGCGCTCCACCAGGATGCCGTCGATGATGGCGTCCGGACTATGGCGCGCGACCGACTCATGGATGGCCGCATAGGCCTCCCGCGCCGCGGCGGCGCTGGCGATGCCCAGCTTGACTCCACCCGCTTCGGTCTTGTGCGCGATCTGGGCGCTGACCACCTTCATCACCACGGGAAAGCCCAGGCGCTCGGCCTCGCGGGCCGCCTGCTCGGCGCTGGCGACCACCAGCCCCTCAGGAATCGGCAGGCCGGCTTCGCGCAGCAAGGATTTGGCCGCGGCTTCGCTAAGCATGCGGGCCGGCAGGACGGCGTCATCTGCGTGCCTGGAGGCAGTAGCCGTCCCGCCTTCGGGTCGCTGCCACGGTATGGCTTTGGACAGGGCCGCGATCGCGTCCGACAAGGACAGGAAGGGCAGCAGCCCGGCGGCTTCCAGCAGCTGGAAGCCGCCGCCCAGGCGCCGGCTCATCCAGACCGGCACGATCAGGGTGTCGGTTTCGGCCGCCACCGTGGCGATGGCCTGCGCCATGCCGTCGGTGATGGACCCGTAGTCCATGGGGATGGGGAACAGCACCGTGCCCACCGCGGGGTCGGCGCATATCGCGCGCAGGCAGGCGGCCGAAGCTTCGGGGTTGCGCAGGATGTCGGCAGTGGTGTCGACCGGATTGTCCATGCTGGCGAAATCCGGCAACAGCTTGCGCAAGGCGGCCTTGGTCTCGGGCGTGAACACTGCCATCGGCAAGCCGGCGGCGCCGGCAATGTCGGCGGCCAGCGCGGCGGTGCCGCCCGAGAAGGTATAGATGCACAGGCCGTTGCCGCTTTTGGGGGTAATGCGCGTCAGCAGGCGTGAGACTGCCAGCAGCTGGTCCAGGTCATCCACTTCAATCGCGCCGAACTGGCGGAACACGGCGCTGTTGACGGCGGCCGTGCCGGCCACCGATGCCGTGTGCGACTGCGCGGCGCGCACGCCGGCTTCGGAGCGTCCCACTTTCAGCACCACCACCGGCTTGTTGCGGGCGCGCGCCAGCTCCAGCGCGGCGGTCAGTCGCCTGCCATGTTTCACGCCTTCCATCAGCAAGGCGATCACGCTGGTTTGAGGATCGTTCGCCATGTGGGCGATGAAGTCCGGAATCTCCAGGTCGACCTCGTTGCCAGCGGAAAACCACAGGCCCACGCCCTGGCCGAAGGACAGGCCCTGCAGCAGGTTGCGGCCCAGTCCGCCGCCCTGGGTCGCCAGGCCGATGGAACCGGTGTTCAGATCGTCCTTGAAGGCGGGGGAAAAGGTCATGCCCAGGCGGTCGCGCACATTGACGAAGCCAGGGCAGTTCGGCCCGTAGACGTGCAAGCCGGTGGCCTCGCACAGCTGGGCGATCTCGCGTTCCAGGCGCTGGCCTTCCTCGCCGGCTTCCGAGAAGCCGGACGTCATGACCACCGCGAATGGAATGCCGCGCGCCGCGCATTGCCGCAGGGAGTCCAGCACCAGCGAGGCGTTGATCATGATCAGGGCCACGTCGATCTCGGACTCGGGCAAGGCGCTGATGGACGGCCAGCAGGGCCGGCCGCCGATTTCCTGATAGGCCGGATTGACCGCGTACACCTCGCCCGGCACCGACGAATGCTGCACCAGGTTGTCGTACAGGCGGCGGCCCTGGCTGGATTCGCGGGCAGAGGCGCCGACCACGGCGATATTGCGCGGATTGGTGAAGCGGGTCAGGTCTGCGAACGGTTTCATGCCGCGTCCTCCATGGACCGCAGCACCATGGCGAAATCGGCCTGGACCACCACCTCGCCGCGCTGATTGATGGCTTCGCGCCGGAACACCACCTTGTCCTTGCCGGGCCGGTATTGCCCGGCCTTTTCCGTCACCGTCACCCGCACCACGATGGTGTCGCCGATGAAGGTGGGCTTGGGAAAGCGGCAATTGATGTCGATCAGCGCCAGTACGTAGGGCTCCAGCTGGCGGTAGCCGCTGGACTGGGTGGTCAGTCCGGACAGCACGGACAGCACCAGCAGGCCGTGGGCGATGCGCTGGCCGAAGGGCGTGGCGCTGGCGTATTCATGGTCGACGTGCAGGCGGTTGAAATCGCCCGACAGGCAGGCGAAGTTGACGATGTCGCTCTCGGTAATGGTGCGGCCGGCGGACTCGAAGCTGTGGCCGACTTCCAGGGGCTGCTGGATGGGATGCGGGGACTGGCTGGCTGGGCTTGCGCTTTGCATGGCTGATCGGATTCCGGAGTGGAGAGGCGTCTTACGAAGCGTAGCGGCCGCCAGTCACGTGCAGCAGCTCGCCCGTGATGAAGGAGGACCGCTCGGATGCCAGGAAGGCCACGGCGTTGGCGATGTCCTCGACCGCGCCGAGGCGCGGCACCGGCTGGCGCGCCAGCGCGTTGGCGCGCAGGGTTTCGTAGGTGGACAGGCCGCGCACCAGCGGCGTTTCGATCAAGCCCGGGGCGATGGCGTTGGCGGTGATGTTGAACTTGCCCTGTTCCAGCGCCAGCGCGCGGGTAAAGCCGATCAGGCCGGCCTTGGCGGCCGAATAGTTGGTCTGGCCGGGGTTGCCCCAGTGCGCGCGCGAGGCGATGTTGATCACACGGCCCCACTTCCTTTCCATCATGGAGGGCAGGGCGGCCTTGGTGCAGTAGTAAGCGCCTTTGAGGATGGTGTCCACCACCGAGTCCCAATCTTCCACCGGCATTTTGAGCAGGTATTTGTCACGCGTGAAGCCGGCGTTGTTGACCAGGATGTCGATGCCGCCGAACTTGTGCGCGGCCAGCTCGGCCATGGTCTGGACCTGCTCGGGATCGCAGACGTCGAGCACGGCGCCGATGGCGTCGTGGCCGGCCTGCTTCAGGCTGCCGACCGCCTGCTCCACCGATTCGGGGTTGATGTCGGTAATGACGATGCGGGCGCCTTCCTGCGCCAGGGCCAGCGCCGAGGCATAGCCGATGCCGCGGCCGGAACCCGTGATGACAGCGACTTTACCGGTGAGTTGCAGGTCCATCTTCATTCCCCTTCTGTAGCTGATGGTGCCCGGCGCCCTGAGCCCGAAATCCGATATCTCGAGACTGCGCCAAGCAGGTTTGAATGTATTCCGAGGTTCCGAATGAATATACACATCATCGGAAATGTTGACAATTAATATCGGCACGTCGTTATACTGTTCGGCATGTCGGAATAAGTTGGCCCGACATTCCCATATCTCTAAAAAATGGAAGGAGATCGACTCATGGCAATGTTGAAGGGATTGTTGGCCGCGGTACTGAGCCTGGCTGCCGTCGGGGCAGCTAGCGGGGCCGACGCTTATCCGGACAAGCCGGTGCGGGTGTACGTGGGCTTCGCGCCCGGCGGCGCCACCGACCTGCTCGCCCGCCTGTACGCCAAAAAGCTCGGCGAACGTTTCAACCAGACTTTCATCGTGGAAAACCGCCCGGGGGCCGGCGGCAACATCGCAATCCAGGCGCTGACGCAGGCCCCGGCCGACGGCTACACCATTGCGATGGCGGCCAACTATGTGGCGGCCAACGCCGCCATGAAGCGCAACCCCTACGACTGGGAGCGCGACCTGATGCCCATAGGCATGGTGGCGTCCACGCCGAACATTCTGGTGGTGCCGCCCGGCTCCAACATCCAGGGCGTCGACGACCTGATCCGCAAGGCCAAGGCGGGCGGCAACAAGCTGACCTTCGCCTCGGCCGGCATGGGTTCGTCCATCCACCTGGCGGGCGAACTGTTCAAGGTCATGGCCGGGGTCGACATGACCCACGTGCCCTACAAGGGCGTGTCGCCGGCGGAAGTGGACCTGATGTCGGGCACCGTGGACATGATGTTCGGCAGCGTTTCCACCGCCATCCCGCTGGTGCAATCCAAGAAGCTGAAGGCGCTGGCCGTGACCGGGCGCGAACGCATGAAGGCGATGCCGGACCTGCCCACCATCGAGGAGGCCGGCCTCAAGGGCTACGACGTCGAAGCGGTGTATTTCATGGCCGCGCCCGGCAAGGTGCCGGCGCTGGTGCTGAAGAAGCTGGCTGAAGCCGTGGCCGACATCAACAAGCAGCCCGACGTGCAGGAGTTCATGGACCGGATCTACGCCCGGCCCCTGACCGGCGGCCCGGAAGAGGCCCGCGCCTTCCTGAAGTCCGAAGTGAAGAAGTGGCAGGCCGTGGTCGACGCCACCGGCATGAAGGTGGATTGACGCGCGGCAACGGGTCCGCCCGGCGGATTCGCAACAGCGGGCGCCACAAGCCCGCGGCATATAGAACTATCAGGAGACATACATGAACACACGCAGGCGAAACACGCTGGCAGTGCTGGCCAGCCTGATGACAGCGATGGCCTTGCCGCAGATGTCGCGCGCGGCCGATGGCTACCCGAACAAACCTTTGCGCCTGATCGCGCCCAGTTCGCCGGGCGGGATCCTGGACATCACCAGCCGGATCGTCGGCAAGAAACTGTCCGAACGATTGGGGCAGCCGGTGGTGGTGGAAAACATGGCTGGCGCGGCCGGCATCCTGGGCATGCAAGGCCTGCTGCGCGCCGAGCCCGACGGCTACACGATGGTCATGGGCAGCAGCGGGCCCAATGCGGTCAATTACACGCTGTACAGCAAACTGCCTTACGCGATGTCCGACTTCGCTCCGGTGATCCGCATCATCACCATGCCGAATGCGCTGGTGGTCAATGCCAATGCGCCGGTCAAGACGCTGGCGGAGTTCCGTGACTATGCCCGCAAGAAGCAGGGCAACCTGTCCATGGCCGTTTCCATGATCGGCACGTCGGGTCACCTGGGCGGAGAGCTGCTGAAGAACCGCCTGGATTTCACCGCGGTAACCGTGCCCTACAAGGGCGCGGCGCCGGCGACCAATGACCTGGTCGCGGGCCAGGTCGACTTCACGGTCGAGAACGTCATCACCGTGGCGCCGCTGGTCAAGGCCGGCAGGCTGCGGGCGCTGGCCGTCACCACCCGCGAGCGCAGCCAGATCCTGCCCGACGTGCCGACGCTGGCCGAGCAAGGCTATCCCGATGTGGACGTCGGCGCCTGGCTGGGCGTGCTGGTCGCGGCGCGCACGCCGCCGGCCGTGGTCGCACGCCTGAACACGGAGCTCAACGCGGTCCTGGCCGATGAAGAGGTGAGGAAGCAGCTGGCGCAGCAGGGCGGCATTCCGCTGGGCGGCACGTCGGCCGAGTTCGACAGCTTCATCCGCTCGGAAAAGGACCGCTGGGAAAAAATCATCAAGGCCGCCGGCATCAAGGCGGAATGAGCCGCATGCTGGCGGCTGGACGCCGCCGGCATGCACAGGGAGGCATGATCCATGGCAATCGATTATCAAAACCTGCGCAACTGGAAGTTCGAGGACCGCATCGACCGCTACAGCCCGCGAGACTGCATGATCTATGCGCTGGGCCTGGGCTACGGCAGCGATCCAGCCAACGAAGGCGAACTGCGCTACGTGCATGAGGAAGGGACGGCCGTGGTGCCGACCTTCCTGGCCACCATTGGCGCGCCCAACGGCTGGGCGGCCGATCCGGCCACCGGCATAGACTGGGTGAAGATCCTGCATGGCGAGCACCGCATGACCTTCCATGCGCCGCTGGCCGCGGCCGGGGGAGTGCGCAGTCAGACCCGCGTCACGCGGGTGGTGGACAAGGGCGCCAGCAAGGGCGCGCTGGTGGTGACCGTGCGCGATATTTCCGACGCCGATAGCGGCGCGCCGCTGGCGACGGTGGAGCACGTGTCGTTCTGCCGCGCCGACGGCGGTTTCGGCCAGGGCGATGAAGCGCCCGAGGCCCTGCCGGCCACGCCCGGCCGCGAACCCGATCAGGTCGTGCTGCTGTCCACGTTGGCGCAGCAGGCCTTGCTCTATCGCCTGAACGGCGACCTCAATCCGGTGCACGCGCTGCCGCACATGGCGCGCGCGGCCGGCTTCGACCGGCCCATCCTGCATGGCCTGTGCACTTACGGTATGGCGGCGCGGGCCTTGCTGCAGGCCTGCGCGCCTGCGGCGCCACAACGCCTGGGCGCCATCGCCGCGCGCTTTTCGGCGCCGTTTTTCCCGGGCGAGACGCTGCGGGTGGAAATATGGCGCGACGGCGACAGCCTGCAATTCCGCGCATTGGCCCACGAGCGCGGCACGGTGGTGCTGAGCAACGGCGTCGCCAGCCTGGCGCATTGAGCAAACTGGAGAGTCCTCATGTCTGCACTTGAAGACCATGCGCGCGAGATGCCCGACCGCATCGCCTATCGCATGATTCCGTCCGGAACCACGGTGACCTGGCGCGAGCTGGAGCAGCGCAGCCGCAAATGCGCGGCGGCCCTGCTGGATGCCGGCCTGCAGGCCGGCGACGTGATCGCGGTATTCCTGGAAAACCATCCGCGCTTCTTCGAACTGCTGTGGGCCGCGCATCGTGTCGGCCTGTACTACACCACCATCAGCCGCCACCTGAAGCGCGAAGAGGCGCGCTACATCATCGACAACTGCGACGCGCGCGTGCTGTTCTATTCCGGCCACACCCAGGCCGAAACGGATGCGGACAGCCTGGATGCGCGCGGCGTGCTGCGCGTCTGCATGGACGGCGCGGACGCCAGCGCGATCCCGTACGAGGCCTGGACCGGCCGCTATGCCGATGACGTGGTCCTGCCCGAAACCCCGGAAGGCACGGATTTCCTGTATTCGTCCGGCACCACCGGCCTGCCCAAGGGCATCAAGCGCCCGCTGTCAGTGGCCAACCGCTACTTCCGCGTCGGCGATGCGCCCAGCAGCGCCTGGAAGGCCTTCGACCGCGACACGGTCTATCTGTCCACCGCGCCGTTCTATCACGCGGCCCCGGTGCGCTGGAACATGGCGGCGCTGCGCGCGGGCGGCAGCTGCGTCATGATGGAAAAATTCGACGCGGCCGCGGCGCTGGAGGCCATCGCCGCCTACGGCGTCACGCATTCGCAATGGGTGCCGACCATGTTCATCCGCCTGCTGCGGCTGCCGCAGGAAGCGCGTGCGCGCCACGACCTGTCCTCGCTGCGCTACGCGGTGCATGCGGCCGCGCCATGCCCGGTCGACGTCAAGGAAGCCATGATCGCGTGGTGGGGGCCGATCCTGTACGAGTACTACAGCGGCACCGAACTGGTAGGGCGCACCTCGCTGGGCTCCGAAGAATGGCTGGCGCACCGCGGCTCGGTCGGCAGGCCGGAATTTGGCCAGGCCCACATCGTGAGCGAGGACGGGCTGAACGAATTGCCCGCGGGCCAGCCCGGCGTCATCTACTTTTCCGGCGGCGGTTCCTTCGAATACCACAAGGATCCGGCCAAGACGCGCGGCGCTTACAACGCGCGCGGCTGGGCCACTTATGGCGACATCGGATACCTGGACCAGGACGGCTATCTGTATCTGACCGACCGTCTGTCCAACATGATCGTGTCGGGCGGGGTCAACATCTATCCCCAGGAAGCGGAGAACCTGCTGAGCACGCATCCGGCGGTGGCCGACGTGGCAGTGGTCGGCGTGCCGAACGACGAGTTCGGCGAGGAGGTCAAGGCGGTCGTGCAATTGCGCGATCCCGCCGCTGCCAGCTCCGACCTGGCGCAGCAGCTGATCGACTATTGCCGTGACCGGATCTCGCCCATCAAGTGCCCGAAGAGCGTGGACTTTTCCAGCGACATGCCGCGCACCGAGACCGGCAAGCTGCTCAAGCGCCTGGTCAAACAGCGCTACTGGCCGCAAGCCTAGGGAGGCCCACCATGACACAGGAGACGGCATGAACCGGCAGCGCAAGCTTTTCTCGGCGGAGCATGAACTGTTCCGCGACACCGTGGCGCGCTTCATTGCGGACGAGATCACGCCCCACCACTACCAATGGGAACAGGAAGGCCTGGTGCCGCGCGAGCTGTGGCGCAAGGCCGGCGCGGCCGGCATCCTGCTGCCCAGCACGCCCGAGGAATACGGCGGGGGCGGCGGCGATTTCCTGCACACCATCATCGTGGTGGAGGAGATCGCCCGCGCGCTGGCCACCGGCGTCACCGGCTTCACCACCCATTCCGACATCGTCGCGCCCTATCTGCTGAACTTCGGCACCGAGCGCCAGAAGCTGCGCGACCTGCCCGGCATGGCCCAAGGCGACATCGTGGCATCCATCGCGATGACCGAGCCGGGCGCGGGCAGCGACGTCAAGGCGATCCGCACTGCGGCGGCCAGGGCGCAGGGCGGCTACGTCATCAACGGCCAGAAGACCTTCATCACCAACGGCTTCCATGCCGACCGCGTGCTGGTGGTGGCCAAGACCGATCCCGCCGCCGGCGCACGCGGCATCAGCCTGTTCTGGGTCGACACCGCGACGCCCGGATTCACGCGCGGCCGTCTCCTGGACAAGGTCGGGCAGAAGGCGCAGGACACGGCCGAACTGTTCTTCCAGGACATGTTCGTACCGGACGAGGACATGCTGGGCGAACCGGGCCAGGGCTTCGGCTACCTGATGAAGGAACTGGTGCGCGAGCGCCTGATGATCGCGGTGCGCTGCGCCATGGCGCTGGAGAGCGCGCTGCAATGGACGGTGGACTACACCAAGGACAGGCGCGCGTTCGACAAGGCCTTGATCGACAACCAGCACATCCGTTTCAAGCTGGCCGACATCAAGACCCTGGCCGCCGCCACCCGCGCCTTCGTCGACGGTTGCGTGCAGCAATACCTGGACGGCGAACTCGACGCCGGCGGCGCGGCCATGGCCAAGCTGTGGGCGTCTGAAGCCACCAGCGCCATCGACGACCTGCTGCAGTTCCACGGCGGTTACGGCTACATGCGCGAATACCCGATAGCCCGCGCCTACACCGACGTGCGGCCCAACCGGATTTACGGCGGCGCTTCGGAGGTCATGCGCGAGCTGATCGCCCGGACGCTTTGAACCTTCTTCTTCGACTTCGACAGGAACAGATCCCTACATGAGCAAGCATCTATCGAAATCGGTCGCCATCGTCGGCGCCGCCGAATCCGACCTGGGGAAAGTGCCCGGGATGACCTCGTTGGACCTGCAGGCGCAGGCCGCCGGCCGCGCCCTGCGCGATGCAGGGCTGACGCTGCAGGACGTCGACGGCGTGTTCGCGCACGTCGACGACAAGTTCGCCGGCCTGCATCTGGCGGAATACCTGGGCATACGGCCGCGCTACGTGGATTCGACCAGCGTGGGCGGCATGTCCAGCGTCATGCACATCCGCCACGCCATGGCCGCCATCGAGGCCGGCATGTGCGAGGTGGCGCTGGTGGCCTACGGCAGCACCCAGTTGTCGGACGGCACGCGCAAGGTGGGCGGCACGCCCGAGGACATGCGCCTGCCGCGCGGACAGTTCATCACGCCTTATGGGCAGTTGAGCCCCATAGGCTATTACGCGATGGTGGCGCAACTGCACATGCAGCGCTACGGCACTACCCACAAGGACTTGGCAGAAGTCGCGGTGGCGGCGCGCAAGTGGGCGCAGCTCAATCCCAAGGCCTACCGCCGCGAGGACACCTCGATCGAGGAAGTCATGGCTTCCAAAATGATTGCCGACCCCTTGCGCCAGCGCGATTGCTGCCTGGTGACCGACGCCGGTGGCGCCGTCATCATCACCTCCGCCGCGCGTGCCCGCGAGCTCAAACGGCCGCCGGTCTACGTGATGGGCATCGCCGAATCCTTCTCGCACCATTACACGCCCTTCAATACGGCGGACTGGCTGGACACCAATGTGGCGCAAACGGCAGATGCCGCGCTCGCCATGGCCGGCGTCACGCGCGCGGACATCGACGTGGTGCAGATCTACGACCACTTCACCATCGGCGTGATCCAGTCGCTGGAGGAGCTGGGTTTCTGCAAACGCGGGGAGGGCGGCGCCTTCGTGGCGGACGGACGCCTGGCCCCTGGAGGCGACTTCCCCATCAATACCTCGGGCGGCGGCCTGTCCTACAACCATCCCGGCCAGTTCGGCATGCTGCTGCTGCTCGAAGCCGTGCACCAATTGCGCAAGGAATGCGGCGAGCGCCAGCTGCCCCGCGCCGAACTGGCCCTGGTGCATGCGCCCGGCCTGGTTTTTTCCTGCAACACCACCCTGATACTCGGAGTCTGACCATGGAACTAGCCCAACGCCCGCTGCCGCAACCGACCCGGATCACCCAGCCCTACTGGGATGCCGCGAAGGAACACCGCCTGGTCGTCCAGCAATGCGGCTGCTGCAAGACGCGCCAGTTCTATCCGCGCGAATTCTGCACGGCCTGCCTGTCCGACAGCGTCGAGTGGATCGAGTCCGCCGGCCAGGGAACCGTCTACACCTACACCATCAACCGGCGCCCGAGCAACGCGGCCTTGAGCGGGAAAGTGCCTTATGTCGTCGCCATGATCGACCTGGACGAAGGCGTGCGCATGATGGCCAACATCATCGACAGTCCGCCCGAGGCGGTCAGGATAGGCAGCAGGGTGCGGGTGTGCTTCGAGCAGGTGTCGGATGACATCACGTTGCCGCAGTTCAAGCTGGAAGCCTGATTGCGCGGCGCGGGAATCGGGTGATCTTGCCTTGCGTACAAAGAAAAAACCGGTCCAACTGGGAAGTTGGACCGGTCTTAGTCTTGCGTCTGCGGTATTTGGTGGAGCCGGGGGGAATTGAACCCCCGTCCGCAAGCCCTCTGCAATCAGTTCTACATGCGTAGTCGATTTATTTGGATTTAACCTTGGACTTAGCCAACCGACAGGCCGGACCAAAGCGATTCACGTAATTTAAATTTGAACCGTGTGACCCCAGTTCAAACCGATTCCTTGTGAATGTCGCTGCTGCGGTTCGAGGGTTACCCCCCTAGGAAGTTGCCTTCCTCCGCCTGACCCAAGGACAGATCAGTGCAGCGGCTCACCGCTTAAGCGGCGAGAGCGAAACGCTCGTCGTTGGCGTTTGTAGTGTTTCCAGTGGTTTAACGAGCGTACTGGTGCTCGGCATGCCCTGAGTTGTTTCGCGACCCACGTCGAATCCGGATCGGCCCCAAGAAGATCTATTGTACTGGTAAATGCCATAGCCTGCTGTATCGCCTGTGCCGCCTTGCCCGGGCGTGGCGCGGACGATACAGCAGGCGTTCAGGCAGCGTTGGCGCAGGCCGCCTTGGGCTCGCGGCGCGGGCGGGAGGCGGTCATCAGCGCCAAGGCCAGGATCACGGAAATGCCGACGATGACGGCTGCGGCCCAGCCCAGCGAGGCCAATCCGTAGTTGTCGATGACATGCCCGCCGACCACGGCGCCCAGGCCGATGCCGATATTGGCACCCGAGATATTCAGGGACGCGGCAAAGGCCGGCGCTTCCGGCGCCGATTTCATCAGCCGCACGTGGCAGACGATGAAGAGTGCGGCCTGCGCAATGCCCCAGACGCCGAGCGCCACGGCCAAGAGGCCATGCGACTGCATCACGGGGGCGACCGCCGCCAGTCCGGCCGCCATCAGCGCCGAAAACAGGGCGGTCGCGCCCAACGGGCTACGGTCCACCATGCGGCCGCCCAGGGTATTGCCGACCAGGCCGACGGCGCCAAAGGCCATCATCGTCCAGCCCACGATCTGGCCGTTGAAGCCGGCCAGCCGCTCCAGCATGTCCGCCAGATAGGTGTAGGCGGTGAACATGCCAGTGAAGACCAGCAGCGACAACAGCACGTGGCCCACCACGATGGGATTGCGCAGGATGCGCAACTGCGTGACGAGTTTGACGCTGTCGGCGCGGATGCGGGTGCTGGGGAAGGCGAACAACAGCAGCAACGCCTTGGCGAACGACACCACCGAGAGCACGACAAAGGCGGCGCGCCAGCCGAAGGCGTCCGAAATCAGCACGCCGATGGGTATGCCGAACACCGTGGCCGCGACGATGCCGAAGGCGACCATGGAGATGGCGCGGCCGGCGCGTGCCGGGCCGACCAGCTCCACCGCCGTGGCGCTGGCCAGTGACCAGAACACGGGCAAGGCCAGGGCAGGAACGAAGCGGGCCACGGCCATGACCCAAATGTTGGGCGCCACGGCGGCCAGCGCGTTGGACAGGCCGAACAGCACCAGCACGCTGATGAACAGCCGCTTGCGCTCGATGTTGGCCATGAGCGCTGTCAGCAGCGGGCCGGTCGCCGCCACGGTAAAGGCGAACAGCGTGACGAGCAGGCCGGCTTGGGATACGGTGACGTCCAGGTCGCGGGCCAGGCTGGGCAGCAGCCCGACGATCAGGAACTCTGTCGTCAGGATGGTGAAGCCGGCGGCGGAAAGTAACAGGATGGGCAATAGCATAGGCATTCCTCTGGCGCGGCGCTGGAGGGCGGCGCGCGGGCGGCGGTGTGGGCGGTCTAAAAAAAGGTCAGGGGTGCGCCGGCATGAGCGCCGGGCAAGTGCGTCGGGGCCGAAGGGCGCCGATGCGTGAGAGCAATGGTGGCGGACAGCAGTGTCCGCAACCTGCGGCATGAGCCGGAAAAGGCAATTGGGATGCACCCGCATGCCTTGCATAGGTCACACTTTAAGTGACTTTGGTTTCAGGATAAAGGCCGCGATCCCGGAAAGATTGTTCGACAAAATGAACTAATAGTCGGGAGTCACTGCAAGACCTGGAGCGGGCCGCGCGGCGGCCCGTCCGGTTTGGCTTAGCGCAGGTCGCTGGGCAACAGCGGCTGGATGGCGGACCAGAGTTCCGCGGGGGAGTTGGCGCAGGTTTCCGCTTCCCAGGTCGTGATGTTGTCGTCTTCGCCGACATAGCCGTATGCGGCCGCCACGGCCGGCATGCCCGCGGCGTGGGCGGCCTGGATGTCGCGCAGGTCGTCGCCGACATAGACGCAGCGGTCGATGGCGAAGCCCGCCTCGCGCGCCGCATGCTGTAGCGGCAGCGGATGCGGCTTGGCGTGCGCCGTGGTGTCGCCGCAAACCAGGACCGCGCTGTCGCGCGTCAGGTCCAGGTATTCGACGATCGGCAGGGTCAGGTAGGTGACCTTGTTGGTCACGATGCCCCAGGACAGCCCGCGGCCGCGGATGTCCGCCAGCAGCGTCTCGATGCCGGGAAACAGTTTGCTGTGGACGGTGGAGCTGGCGGCGTAGTCTTCCAGGAACTGCAGGCGGGTCGGCTCGTAATCGGCGTCGCCGGGTTTCAGGTCCAGCGCCACGCGCAGCAGGCCGCGCGCACCCTGGGACGCCACCGGGCGCAGGGCTTCGTACGGCATCGGTTCCAGGCCCTTGCGGGTGCGCTGGCGATTGGCCGCGGCGGCCAGATCGGGGGCGGTGTCGGCCAGCGTGCCGTCGAAGTCGAACAGGATCAGGGCGCTCATTTGCGGGTAGCCATCAGGTAATTGACCGAGGTGTCGGACGACAGGGTGTAAATCTGGGTGATCGGGTTGTATTCCATGCCGCGCATGCTCACCGGTTCCAGCTTGGCGCCGCGAGCGGCCGCCGACAGCTCGCTGGGTTTGATGAACTGGTCATAGCTGTGCGTGCCGCGCGGCAACAGGCGCAGGACATACTCAGCGCCCACGATGGCGAACAGGAATGACTTGGGATTGCGGTTCAAGGTCGAAAAGAAAACCCAGCCGCCCGGTTTGACCAGCGTGGAGCAGGCGCGCACGATCGAAGCCGGATCCGGCACGTGCTCCAGCATTTCCATGCAGGTCACCACGTCGTACTGACCGGGCTGCTCTGCGGCGAGTTCCTCCACGGGAACCTTGCGGTACTCCACCTTCACGCCCGATTCCAGGCCATGCAGGCGTGCAACCTTCAGGGACTTGTCGGCCAGGTCGATGCCGGTGACGTCGGCGCCGCCGTGCGCCATGGCTTCGGACAGGATGCCGCCGCCGCAGCCCACGTCCAGGACCTTCTTGCCCGCCAGGCTGCCGGCGCATTCCTGGATCCATTCCAGCCGCAGCGGATTGATGGCGTGCAGGGGCTTGAACTCGCTTTCGGGATCCCACCAGCGGCTGGCCAGGGCGGCGAACTTGTCCAGTTCAGCCTGGTCGGCGTTGATGGCGGGGCGGACGGTGTCGTGAGTTTGCGTAGTCATGGGCAGGTTCAGCGTAAGGCGACTCTATGACTCTATATATAGAGGGGTCCGTCGCGCCGGGCGAGGGAGGGGCGGCGCAGCCTTGCACCGCTTTGGTGCGTGGCCGGCGAAAAAAAGGGCCTCGCTATGCGAGGCCCCCTTATTGTAGCTAGTCCAGCAATTACTTGCGGCTACCCACGATTTCGATTTCAACGCGACGGTTTTGGGCGCGGCCTTCCTTCGTCTTGTTGGAAGCGATCGGGTTCAGCTCACCCTTGCCTTCCGTGTAGATACGGTTCGGGTCGATACCCTTGCTGACCAGATAGGTCTTGACCGAAGCGGCGCGGCGCTCGGACAGCTTCTGGTTGTAGGCTTCCGTGCCGATCGAGTCGGTGTGGCCCACAGCAATGATGGTTTCGAGATCGATACCGCGAGCTTGCTGGGCGACTTGGTCCAGCAGCTGACGGCCTTCGGGCTTCAGCGTCGACTTGTCGAAGTCGAAGAACGTGTCAGCATTGAACACGACCTTGGCCGCCATCGGGGCCGGCTTCGCCTTCTGTTGTGCAACCGGAACGCCATCGCAACCGGGGATACCGGTGGCCGGGGTCCAGAATGCATCGCGCCAGCACAGTTCGTTCGTGCCGTTCTTCCAAACGTCACCGAACGGGTTGCGCCAGTTGTCCACGGTTTGCGCGGAAGCTACACCAGAGGCCGTGACGGCGGCGAAGGCGAGCGCCAGAGCGAATTTGGAGGGTTTGTTCATGTTTCTCCTCGTTGAGCTTGAAGCTGGATAAGTGAC
>NZ_DATCUY010000478.1:0-2228 GCF_036567245.1 Achromobacter sp.
GGCCGCGGCCGCGCTCTGGTCCAGCGCCAGCCCGACGGCCGAGGGCAGGCCGATGGCCAGGGCGGCGCGCAGCGCCACCCACCGGCTGACGGGCGAAGGCTCCATGTGCGCCAGGCTCATCAGCCAACGCATGTTGGAGCCGCGTGCAGCATGTTTCAGCGAGGAGCGGAACATGGCGGCCTCGTGGCGCGGCCTGCGATCAGGCCTTGATCAGCGGCGCCTCTTCGGGCGCGGCCAGGCGGAAATAGTCTTCCGTGTTCAGGAGGATGGAGGCGTCCAGGCGCCCCGCATTGAACACGATTTCATCATGGCGCTGGCGCAGGCTGGGATCCACCAGCAGGTGCAGTTCAGGGTTGAAGGTGAAGGGCGGAATGGCGCCGATTTCGCAGCCGGTGAGTTCGCGCGCCAGGTCCTGCGACGCCAGCGAAGCCTTCTTGCCGCCCGCCGCGCGGGCGATGGCGTCCAGGTCCGCCTGCTTGTCGGCGGGGAACACCGCCAGCACGTTCTTGCGCTGGTTGGAGGATATCTTCACGCGGCAGACCAGGGCCTTGGCGCCCTGGCTGACCTCGGTGCCGCGGATCGCCGCGACCTCGACGGAGCGGCCGGCCGCAGGGTGTTCAATCAGGCGGTAGCGGGCCTGGTTCAGGGCAAGCAGGGCTTGCAGGCGTTCGTAGACTTCCATGTCGGCGCGAAGGTGGGCGTGGCGGGCGCGGGCCGGGAGTCGGCCTCGTACGCCGCATGATACGCCCGCCGCGGGCCGCGGCGGCGGGTGCGTCCTTGAAGCCCGGCCGATGGCCCTAGATTTCTCCGGTGAAGGCGTAGCCCCAGCCCCAGACGGTGCGGATCGGCAGTTCCAGGTTCAGGTCTTGCGCCTTGCGCCGCAGGCGGCTGACCAGCACGTCGGTGCGGCGGATGGTTTCGTGGCCGCTGTGCGGATCCGTGCCCGGGTCGGCGCGCGGCAGGCGCTTGTCGGCGGACGCCGTCAGCTTGAGCAGGAATTCCCGCTCGGCCAGCGTCAAGGCCAGCCGCGTGCCTTGCGGACTGACCAGGGTCCAGGCGGCGTCATGGAATTGCCATTTGCCGGCCGCTTCGCTTGGAGCGGGCTGCGTCGGGCGCGGCTCTGCGTCCGCGGCGCGCCTGCCGGTGGCGGGAATACGGCGCACCAGCGCTTGCAGCGCAGCCGCGATTTCCGCGGTGCACACGTCGGGCGGCAGGCAGACGTCGGCGCCGCAATGCAGGCCGAGGATGCGGTTCTCGGGGGTATCGAAGGTGGACACGGCGACGATGCCGGCGGTGGTGTCCATGGCGCGCAGGCCAGCCACCGCCATGCAGAGATCGGAGAGTCCGGCTTCCATCACCAGCAATGGGGTGCGGTGGGCCTGGAACAGCCGGAACAGGCTGTTGGAGTCTTCGCATAGCCGGGGCGAGAAGCCCATTTCCGCCAGCGCCGCGCTGCGCTGCGCGCGTACTCTGGGGTCGGGCGAGAAGACAATCAGGTCTAGTAGGTCATTCATGAATCGTTGTGTCTGTGCAGCATGAGCGCATGCATGATGCATCGGATACAGCGGTTTCCTAAACCTCGCACAACGCCAGTTTCTTACCCGAATTCTCGGACATGGTTACGCATTGCGCATAGACCGCACCGTTATGGTGCGTCGCCGGGCGCTTCGTTCCACCAGCCGCCGCCCAGCGCCTGCAGCAAGGCGGCGGTGTCGGCATGGCGTGCCGCGTCCGCGGCGGTGCGCGCGATGCGTGTCTGCAACAACTGGCGCTGGATATCCAGCAGGCTGAGATGGCTGATGCCGCCGGCCTGGTAGCGGCCTTGCGCGATGCGTTCGGCCTCGTCGGCGCGGCGCCATGCCTCGTCGCTGGCCTGGTAGGCATCACCGTCGGTCTGGACCGCACGCAAGGCGTCGGCCACCTGGCGAAAGCCCTCCAACACGGTTTGACGGTAACCGGCCGCCGCCGCATCGTAGGCGGCCTCGGCCGAGCGCGTGCGCGCGCGCAGTTCGCCGCCGTGGAACAGCGGCTGGACCAGTCCCAGGCCCAGACTCCAGACGTTCAGGCCATTGGACAGGTCGCCCACGCGGGTGCGCTGCGAGCCGACGCTGGCGGTCAGGGTGAATTGCGGATACTGGTTGGCGACGGCCACGCCCACGTTGGCCGAGGCCTGGCGCCACAGCGCCTCGGCGGCGAGGATGTCGGGGCGCTGGCGGGTCAGGGCCGAG
>NZ_DATCUY010000479.1:0-11162 GCF_036567245.1 Achromobacter sp.
GCCTGGCGCTGTCCCGCGCGCTGCGCGACGGCGCGGCCCTGCGCGGCGCCGTCGAGCCCCTGCTGGTGTCCCAGGCCGACGCCGAATACACCACGCCCGCCCGCATCGGCGACTACACCGACTTCTACATCTCGGTGCACCACGCCACCGCCGTGGGCAAGCAATTCCGCCCCGACAACCCCCTGCTGCCGAACTACAAGTGGGTGCCCATCGGCTACCACGGCCGCGCCTCCAGCATCGGCGTGGACCAGAAGTTCCCCCGCCCCGTCGGCCAGACCCGCCCCGCCAATGAAGGCGAAGCGCCGCAGTTCGGCCCCTGCGCCCGCCTGGACTACGAACTGGAACTGGGCATCTTCGTCGGCACCGGCAACGCCCAAGGCGACCGCATCCCCCTGACCGACGCCGAATCGCACGTGTTCGGCCTGTGCATCCTGAACGACTGGTCTGCGCGCGACATCCAGGCCTGGGAATACCAGCCCCTGGGCCCCTTCCTGTCCAAGAATTTCGCCTCCACGATCTCGCCCTGGGTCGTCACCATGGAAGCGCTGGAGCCGTTCCGCACGCAATGGAACCGTGGCCCGTCCGAGCCGCAGCCCATGCCCTACCTCGCCTCCGACGCGAACCGCGCCAAAGGCGCCTTCGACGTGCAGATGGAGGTCCTGCTGACCACCGAAAAGTCGCGCGCCGACAAGCAGCCGCCTGCCTTCCTGTCGCGCAGCAACTTCCGCGATGCCTACTGGAACGTGGCGCAGTTGATCACTCACCACACCGTCAACGGCTGCAACCTGCAACCGGGCGACATGCTGGGCACCGGCACGCTGTCCGGCCCGCAGCCTTCGGAAGCGGGCTCGCTGCTCGAGCTGTGCAATGGCGGCAAAACCCCGATCGACCTGCCCTGGGGCGAAAAGCGCACCTTCCTGCAGGACGGCGACCAGATCATCATGCGCGCCGAATGCGTGAAGGCCGGCTATCCGCGCATCGGCTTCGGCGAAAGCTCGGGCCTGGTGCTGCCGGCTCGCGTTTAATCGGTCTTGGCGTTCGACCGCGCACGCGCGGTCAACGCCTCGATCTCATCATCCTTGGCCTGCCACTGCTGGCCTAGCCAGTGGTGGAAGGCCGTGCGGAACGCCTTGTCGCCGGTGTAGTCGGCGTCGCAGAACTCCGGCGGCACCGGCAACTGCCGCATGCGCACCAGCACCTGGCCCGCGCGGCCGCAAGCCAGATCCCAAAAGCTGGGCGCGCCATCCGGATAGGCAATGGTGGCATCGATCATCGAGCGAAAGCGCTTGCCCATTGCATTCAGCGCCACCGCCAGCCCGCCCGCCTTGGGCTTGAGCAAATGGCGATACGGCGAACCCTGCCCATCGCGCTTGGCCGGCGTAAACCGCGTCCCTTCCGCAAACACCATCACGCTGGTCGGCACCAACGAGAACTTCGCGCATGCCCGCCTTGCGGTCTCCTGATCCTGCCGCCCCAGATCCGGATTGCGGCGCAACGCCGCCTTGCCATGGCGCTTCATGAACGGAAAGTCCAGCGCCCACCAGGCCAGCCCGATCACCGGCACATAGATCAGCTGTTGCTTCAGAAAGAACTTCAGCAACGGAATACGCCGGTTCAGCGAGTACTGCAGCACAAAGATATCCGCCCACGACTGATGATTGCAGTTGACCAGATACCAGTCCGCGTAGCGCAGCCCCGTATTGCCCTGGATATCCCAAGGCACCTGCTGGATCCGCGCCAACCACCCCGCATTGCTGGACACCCACGCCGTCGCAATACCATTGAGTACAGGGTCAATGTGCCGCCTGACCGCAGGAAACGGCAGCAACAGCTTCAGCAACGAGACCGGAAACAACAGCAGGCACCAGAACAGCGTGCTGGCCGCCAGCCAAACGGTGCTGACAACACCCGTGATCCATGCAAACCGCCCGCGCGGCAAGGGCAGCGCGCGGCGCCGCACAGGCACATGGGAATCAGGCTTGTTTGATTGAGCGCCCGCAGCAGCGCGAGCAGCATCAGAAGACGATTCAGGAAAAGTCATGCGCCAGTTTCCTACCTTCAACAAGAATCCGACTTGCGCAGAATCAAGCACAGCCATGGCGCGCAGCGCCATCCGCCACGGCAAGCCACCGCGTAAGCCTCTAAAGGCCGCCCGGGCGGCCTTTAGAGGCGGGCATCGCAAGATCTTCCACCGTAACACTCCGGCAGCAAGAACCCTAAGAAAAATTCCCTCCCCAGCGACCTGTGGCATTCAGCCGCCAGAGCTTGGGGCGTCGGGGGCCTGGGGCGCGCGGGGCGTCGATAAGCCCGAGGGAATCTGAAGGAAAGGCCAAAGGCCTTGACGAAGATGACGAAGGGGCAGTCCGGAGCGAAGGCTCCGGACCGCAATCGTTGCCCCGCGCGCCCCAGGCCCCCGACGCCCCAAGCGTCTTAAGAACCAGCAACCGAACAAAAACCTCAACCTCAAGGCAACCGATACCGCTCTTCCCGATAAGCCCAACTAGCCCACAACGCATGCGCCAACGCCTCATCGGAAAGTCCAGGATCCAAAGGCTCCACAGGCGCATAAACCTCGTCACGCCCAACAGGCGCCGCCTCATACCGGAACTGCCGCGGCTGCTTGGCAGGCTCCAGTACCAGCAGCTGATCCCCTTGCAGGTACCCGAAATTATCCGCGTACTGCATCATCGCCCGGTTCGGATCCCGCTGCGTCAGATCCACCCCCAGCATCGGATTCACATTGTCCAGCCCGATCAAGGACAGCATGGTGGGCGCCATATCGATCTGGCTCACCAGCCGTTCATCCTGCCGCGGCGCAACGCCAGCCCCCAGGATCAGCGCAGGAATCTGGAAATGCCGTACCGGCACCGGAATGGAGCCATAGACGCGCGAATCGTGATCCGCGATCACCAGGAACACCGTGTTGTCCCAATACGGCGCCTTGCGCGCCTTGTCGAAAAACTGCCCCAGCGCCCAGTCCGCATAGCGCACCGTGTTATCCACCGTCGCCGGATCGCCCACCGGCTTGATGCGCCCTTCCGGATATTCCCACGGCGAATGGTTGGATACCGAGAACGCCAGCGTGAACACCGGCTTGTCGCCATCCGCGCGCAACAGCCGGTCCACCTGGTTGAACATGTCCTCGTCCGACGCTCCCCACGACCCCTCGAACACCGGATTCACGAACTTCGGACGATCCACGATTTCATCGAAACCGTTGCCCAGGAAAAACGCCCGCATATTGTCGAAGTGCGACTCGCCGCCGTACACGAAGCGTGAATGGTAGCCATGCTTGCCCAACACCTGCGCCAGCGTGAAGAACCCCGTCTGCGACCGCGGCAGCTTCACCACCGCGTCCGCCACGCTCGGCAAGAAGCCCGCAGTGACCGCCTCGATGCCCCGCACCGAGCGCGTGCCCGTCGCATAGGCCCGATGGAACATCCAACCTTCCTTGCCCAGCCGGTCGATATTGGGCGTCAGATCACGCCCGCCCAGACTGCCCACATACTGCGCGCCCAAGCTCTCCTGCAGGATGATCACCAGGTTCAGCGGCTTGTCCCGGCGCACCGTCGCCTTCTGCTCGTGCAGGCTGGGATAGCGCGGATCCAACGGCGCGCCCGTCAGCCCGGCCTTCTCACGCACGATGGCGTTCATCTCATCCACCGCCATCTTGGGATACATGGCGGCCGATGAGCGTTCGTCCCGCATCCGGTAGGCCGCATCAAACACGCTGTACAAGGAGTTGAGCGCCAGCGAATTCACCATGGCGTCGGAACTGTAGGCCACCTTGGCCGGATTGATCGGACGATGCTCCAGCGTGCCGCGCGCCCCCAGGAACACCAGCGCCAGGATCAGGAATGACGCCACCGGCCGCTTCCACCACGACATGAACGGATCGCGCACGCGGGTGGGGAACAGCCGGACCGACAGCCAGGCGGCCAGCACCAGCACCACGAAGGCCGCCAACAGCACGCCCTTGTAGCCCTG
Source organism: Achromobacter sp. (assembly GCF_036567245.1). Lineage (GTDB taxonomy): Bacteria > Pseudomonadota > Gammaproteobacteria > Burkholderiales > Burkholderiaceae_B > Achromobacter. Next base: position 3,988 of record NZ_DATCUY010000479.1, read on the forward strand.
CCACAGCATCGACCCGACTTCCTTCGGGTTGAGCAGATAGATGAAATAGAGCCGGTTGGGCCGCGTGTCGTACTCCGCGATGAACTGCGGCGTGGAGACTTCCAGCAGCACATACAGCATCCACCAGGCGCGGAACCACCAGGCGGTGATGCGGGCCGCCAGCGGCCGGTGTCCGAACCAGGGCGAAAACACCGCCGGCAGCGCGATCACCATGGACATCAGGCAGACATCGATGCGCAAGCCGCCCAGCAGCAGCGGACCCAGCCCGCCGGCAGCCTCGACCCGGTCCCACATCCAGAAGGCCAGACCCAGGCGCGACAGCGTCAGCAGCGCCAGGACCGCAATAACGAACCGTAGCGTCAGACGGCGCATGCGAGCGCCCTCCGCTGGCGCCGCAGCGCCCGGTCAGATGTGGAAGAAATATCGCCGTGTATGCCGAGCAGAGCCATGCCGCCTCGTGGTCCGAAATTTGAAAACGCGCAAAGATTAACGCGGTTTTGCGCGAGCCACCGGCGGACGTCCCTACTGGGCGCGCCGCAGCCGCTCGCGACTGTTGCTCAGATGCGTACGCATGGCCGCGCGCGCAGCCTCCGCGTCCTGGCGCTGGATCGCGCCGTAGATGTCCTCGTGTTCGAGGTTCACGCGCGCCAGATAGGCCGCGCGATCCTGGTGCGCGAACTTGGCCGAATTGATGCGGGTACGCGGAATGATGGCCGAACCCAGATGCGACATGAGGTCCGCGAAATAGCGGTTGTCCGTGGATTGCGCCACCAGCAGATGGAACTGGAAATCCGGCGTGACGGTGTCCCCGCCGCTGTCCAGCGCGATTTTGAAGGCGTCCAGCGCGCGCCTCATCTCCTGCAGTTGCGCCGGGCTGCGCCGGGCCGCGGCCAGGCCGGCAGCCTCGCTTTCCAGACAGATGCGCAGCTCCAGCAGCACCAGCACGTCCCGCACCGTGGCGATATCGGCGGGGTCCACGCGGAAATCGCTGCCGCCGCTGGGCTCCAGCGCATAGGTGCCCACGCCATGGTGCGTCTCGACCAGGCCCGATGCCTGCAGCCGGGACAGCGCCTCGCGCACCACCGTCCGGCTGACGCCGAACTCGCGCATGATCTCGGATTCCGTCGGCAACTTGTCGCCAGGCCGGATGTTCCCGCCACGGATGCGTTCCGTGATGCTCTCGACCAGCCCCTGGGCCAGGTTCCGGGGACGACGCCGCGGCGTGACGGGAGAATCGGCGGGAACGTTCATTGGGAATTATCCGAAAGCGGTTGAGCACGGCCCAGGGGCCGAGCGTCGGCGCCCATTGTACTTTGGGGCGTCCCGCGGCTAACCGTTAGGGCGGCTGGCAGCCGGCCGGGCCACGATGAGGGGATAGAAAAACAGGGTCGCCAGGAACCACATCAGCGCCGCGGACCAGAGCGTCTGGCTGAGGAAATGGGCGCCCTGCAGGATGCGCACCACGGAAAAACCCACGCCGGCCGCGATGCCTACGGCCAGGCCCCACCAGCGCCAGGCTGGGCGCCCCAGCGCCCACCCCACGAAGTACAGGGTCAGCAGCGCAAAGCCTGCGCCGGCATGCCCGCTGGGCAAGGCGCCGCCCGCCCCCGTCCGCGCCCAGGTCCACCAATGCACCGGATAGGGGGTATAGCCGCCCAGGAAGTCCAGGTCATAGGGACGGGGTAGCGTCGTGTAATGCTTCAGCTGGTTCACCAGCACCTGCCCGGCCAGGCAGGTTGCCGCCAGCGCCAGCGCTGGCCCGCGCCACGCCCGCCAGGCCGGAATGCGATAGCTCGCCGCCACCACACCCACCGCAGCCAGTCCTATCCCGATGGGCAAGGCCAGCACCATGCGGTGGCCCACCAGTTCCAGCCAACGGTTCAGGCGCAGTGGAAAATCGTCCAGTACCGGATCGAACAGCGCCCGGGCGATCCGCAAGTCCAGCCCGGAAGCATTGGCCCACCACGCCAGACAGGCCAGCGCCAGCGTGATCGCGATGACATGGCTGAACAGATACGAGGCCGGCGTCGGCTGGCGCAGCGCGGGCGGCGATGGTGGCGGCATGGTAGGCGACAGGCGGTCCGTCAGGCAAACGAGCAGCTTAGGCTGTCGACAGTCGAACTTTCGTCAAATTTGACCTTGCGCCCCGCCCGCCACCTATATCGCCTGCCCCTCGCCAGCCTCGAAATGCAGCGTGAAGCGGGTGCCGCGCTGCTCGCCCTGCCGCGAGGAATCGACTGTCAGCGACCAGCCTTGCATGTCGCAGACACGCTTGGCGATCGCCAGCCCCAGACCGCGCGCCGTCTCGTCCGGGCTGCCCGCGCCGGAATCCCGCATGCGGCCGCTGTAATAGCGCCGGAACAGGAACGGCAGGTCCTCCGCGGCGATGCCCTTGCCATCGTCCCTCAATTCCAGCGCGCCATCAGCCGCAATGCTGACGGTCAGCGTCGCCGGCGCGGCGTGCTCGACTGCGTTGCGGACCAGATTGCGCAGCACGGTCAGCAAGGCGTAGCGGTCCAGCGAGCGAATCTGGCCGGCGGAGATCCGGTTCTCGAACCCCAGACTGGCCAAGCCCGCCTGGGCTTCATAACCGCGCCAGGCATTGTCCATGCATTCCGCGAGGTCGACGGGCTCTGCCGGGCGCAGTTCATCGCGCGCCATGGCTCGCGCGCTCTCCAGCGACACGATCACATCGTCCACGTTGTCCACCACGCGGGTCAGGCGCTGGCGCTGGTCCGGGGTCAACGCTTGCGTCAGCAGCATCAACTCGCTGTCCGAACGGATCGCCGCCAAGGGCGTGCGCACCTCATGGCTGAGATTGCCCGCGAATTCGCGTTCGCGGGCAATCGACCTGTCCACCTGGTTCTGCACCCGGTTGAAGGCCTCTATGAGCCGGCCCGCCTCGTCGTCGCGCGTCACCGCCATGTCGGGCGAACCCGGCGCCCAGGTCGCCAGCCGGTCGGTAAGGTCCAGCAGCGGGCCGACCGCGATGGCGGCCACGCGCCGCGACAGCGCGTAGGCGCCCACCACGCAAATGGCGCCGACGCCCAGTACGATCAGGCCGAAGTCATGCACCCGGCCTTCGTTCTCGGTGGCGTCGTACAGCAGGTACACCTTGGCTCGCGCCGTTTCGGCCACCATCACGTGCCAGGTGTATGCGCCCGGCTCGACCAGATGCAGGCCGCTATCCAGGGATTCGATTTCCTGCGGCATGCCCGCGGGGCGCTTGCCCTCCACGCTGACCCAGGCCCGCATGGAGCCTCCCAGCTCGCGCACGCCGTCGCGCGGCAGAAAACCATCGCTGACGCGCGCATGCTGCACCAGCCGGTCCATTTCGGTATTGAGGATGTCGTTGACCAGATCGTCTTCCATCTGGTCGAAGGTCAGGTAGGCCAGCAGGGCCAGCGCCGTCACGAACAGCGCCACGGTTCCGGTCAATGCCCACACCACGCGCTGGGTCAGCGTGCCCCCGGCAGACGCCGAAGAAATGCCGCTCATCTCGCCGCTCCGGCTTCCAGCGTCAGGCGCCAGCCGGTCCCGTGTATGGTCTCGATGCCGTCGAAACCGGCGTCGGCCAAGGCGCGACGCAACAGGTGGACCTGGCTGCGCAAAGCGTCCGACGAAGGCGGCTCGTTGCCCCAGAGCGTGGATTCCAGCTCCTCGCGCGACACCACCCTGCCGGGATCGCGCAACAGGGCTTCGATGATGAGGCCGGCCTTGCGCGTCAGGTGCACGGGGTTGCCGTTGACCGACACGGCGCGGTTGCGGGTGTCGTAAGACAAGGGGCCGAACGCCCGCACCGAGTCCACCGTCGCGCCCTTGGCGCGCTGTATCAGCGCGATCAGGCGCGCTTCCACCTCCAACAGCGCAAAGGGCTTGGTCAGGTAATCGTCCGCGCCATGCGAAAACCCGGCCAGCTTGTCTTCCAGGCTGTCCCGCGCGGTCAGCATCAGCACCGGCACATCCACGCGCCTGTCGTTGCGCAGCGTGTGCAGCACCGCATTGCCATCCATGCCCGGCAGGCCAATGTCCAGGATCAAGGCGTCGAAACGCTGCTCGTTCAGCCGCTCCAGCGCGGCCGGACCCGAATAGGCGACATCGGGCAGGAAGCCGCGCGCCTCCAGGAAGGTGTACAGATTGCCGGAAATGACGGGGTCATCCTCGACGATCAAGACCCTGTAATTCGCGCCCGCCGCGGGACTGGTTGCCATGGTTGCGATCCCCTGTCGTGCGCGGCTAGGCCCGCAGCACCTTGCCCGGATTCATCAGCCCTTGCGGGTCCAGCGCGCGCTTGATCCTGCGCATCAGATCCAGTTCGACGGCGCTCTTGTAGCGCGGCAGCTCGTCGAGCTTGAGCTGGCCCACGCCATGTTCCGCGCTGATCGAACCGTTGTGCGCGTGCACGCTGTCGTGCACCACGCCGTAGATATCGCCTTGCAGCGCCAGCAGCTCGGCCTCGGTCTGTCCCAGCGCGTGGGCCACGTTGTAATGCAGGTTGCCGTCGCCCAGGTGCCCGAAGATCACGTGGCGCACGCCCGGAAAGCGCGCCTGCAGCAAGGCGTTGGTCTTGTGCACGAAGCCGGCGATGGCGGAGATCGGGATCGACACGTCGTGCTTGACCGACTTGCCCAACTCCGCTTCGGCCAGCGGGATGCTCTCGCGCAGATGCCACAGCGCCTTGCTTTGCGCCACGTTGGCGGCAATGGCGGCATCGCTCACCAGCCCGCTCTCGATGGCCTCGCCCAGCACCGTCTCGAAGCGTTCGCGCGCATGCGCCTCGCTTTCGCTGTCGGACAGCTCCAGCAGGGCGAACCAGGGCGACGCGGCGGAATCTCCCTCGAAGGGCAGGCGCTGCTGCGGGAACAGGCGCACGACCGCCTGCAGGCAGGCGCCGCTCATCAGTTCGAAGCCGGTCAGCGCCGCGCCAAAACCCGCGCGGGCGCGCGACAGCAGCTCGACGGCCTGGTCGATACCGTCCAGCGTCAGCAGTGCCGTACACGAAGCCACCGGCCTCGGAAACAGTTTCAGCGTGGCGGCGGTGATGATGCCCAGCGTGCCTTCGCTGCCTATGTACAGGTCGCGCAGGTCGTAGCCGGTGTTGTCCTTGCGCAGGCCGCGCAGGCCGTTCCAGATATCGCCTTCGGCGGTGACGACCTCCAGGCCCAACGTCAGCTCGCGCGTGTTGCCATAACGCAGCACCTGCGTGCCGCCCGCATTGGTCGCGAGGTTGCCGCCTATGGTGCAGCTGCCCTCCGCGGCCAGGCTCAACGGAAACAGCCTATCGGCCGCCGCTGCCGCTTCCTGCACCGCCTGCAGGACGCAGCCCGCCTCCACGGTGATCGTGTCGTTGTCGGTATCCAGGGCACGCACGGCGGTCAGGCGGGCTGTGGACAGGATCACCGCGCTGCCGGACAAGTCGGGCGTGGCTCCCCCGCACAAGCCGGTATTGCCGCCTTGCGGCACCACCGGCACGCCATGCCTGGCGCACAACTTCACGGCCGCAGCCACTTCCGCGGTCGAGCCGGGACGGATCACCGCCAGCGCGGCGCCTCGATAGCGGCGGCGCCAATCCAGCACGTAGCTGTCGGCATCCGTGCCCGTCAGCACATGGGAAGCGCCCAGAAGGGACTGTAGATCGCTCAGCAAGGTCATATGCGCCGCACTAGTAAGGCCTGGTCGGGGCCAGGCAGGGATGTGCGGACTATTGTAGGGGCTGAAATGCCCCGGAGCGCGGCACGGCGGACTCGCGGAGCCCGCCGGCAAAAGCAGCTCAGCCGACCGCCTGGTCCAGCCGCGCGCCCGTCAGGCCGGAACAATAGGCCCGCGAGGCGATGCGGTTCATCAGGAAAGCGCGGTCCACGCCCGCAGGTCCGGGCATTTCCGACAAAGCGCGGTAGGCGCGGCGCAGGACCTCGCCCCGGGTCGCGCCGCACACCAGCAGCCGCGTGCACGGCAGGCGGCGGTCCACGCAGCCGTCGATGCGCACTTCCAGCGCATGGGCGGCGACCGGCTCGCAGTCATACACGGCCGCGCCCGAATGGGCCTGCGCCTGTGCGTCGATCACGCGGAACACGCCGCTGCGGTCGTCCAGCGCGAAGGCGACGGTGCCCATGCCCTGCCAGCCGCGGTCCCGCGCCACATCGGCGGCGACAGCGCGCAAGGCGCTTTCCACGGAGACAGGAAGATGCGGCGCCGGGGATTCGGCGATCAGGACGCGGGCGTCGCGCCAAACGCAGCGCTCCCAGGCCCGGCCCGTGGCCAAGCCGCCCGCTTCGGAAACGAACACGTGGATGTCGAGCCGGCGCTCGCGGCCTGCGGCCGGTCCGGCGTGATCCGTGGGCGGACCCCGCCGGCTTGAGGCGCCCCTGGATGACATTACAGTAGAAACTTTGGCGCCCATGGCCCCTCCCGGTCTTTCTGCTTGCATAGCAAGCGTATCACCTTCGGACGATGAGCAAGTTTTATGCCATGCGCCGCCCCTGGGCCAGCCCCGGAACCCGGCCGCGCGCCGCACCGGAACAAGGCGCCGACGCCTGCGCACGCACCAGATCAGGGCGGACGGTCTGTCACGGTGCAAAGACGAAAAAGGCCCTACGCCGTCTGCCGGATGAAGGGGGAGCGCCAATGGGGGATAATTCCGGTTTAATCCCTAGCCAGGCGAGTTTTGATACGCGGGTTGCCAGAATCCGCGCCAGAACCCGAGCTGCAACCCTCATCAAGGAACCGCCGTGGGCAACAACACGCAATTTCCGAGTTCGGTCTTCAAGGCCTATGACATCCGCGGCACAGTGCCTGACCTGATCGACGCCCGCTTCGCCCGTGCCCTGGGCGTGTCGCTGGCCGCCCGCGCGCGCGACCAAGGCGTGCAGACCCTGGTCGTCGGCCGCGATGGCCGCCTGAGCAGCGAAATGCTGTCGGTGGCGCTGCAGGAAGGCATGCTGGAAGGCGGCGTGGACACCCTGGACATCGGCATGGTGCCCACCCCCCTGGTCTATTTCGCTGCCAACGTCATGCAGACGGGATCGGGCGTCGCCATCACGGGCAGCCACAATCCCCCCAAGTACAACGGCTTCAAGATGATGATGGGCGGCCGCGCGCTCTACGGCGAGGACGTGCAGGCCCTGGCCGCCAGCATGAACGGTCCCGCCAGCGCCCCGGCGGCCCGGCCCGGCGTG
>NZ_DATCUY010000480.1:0-5869 GCF_036567245.1 Achromobacter sp.
ATGATGATGATGACCGCGACGATGCGCGCCACCGGCCCCTGGATGGATTCGAGGATGGATTGCAGCGGGCCTTCCCACGGCATCGAGGAACCGGCGGCCTGCGCGGTTCCGGCCAGGAACAACAGCAGCGCGGCCAGCAGCAGCCCTTGCCCCGCAGGGCGGGCCAGGCAGCGCAGCCGCGCAAGACGCAAAGCCGGATTTGCAGAAAAACGGAAAGCAGGAATGGTCATCTGCGTCATGGCAGTTCTCCAAGTGAGTGAGGGGATGGGGAAGTCGCCGCAGCGGGGGCGGCATCGGGACGTGGCGGCAGCTCGGGAAACGGCGTTTCCAGCGCGTCCGCCAATTGGTAGCCCACGCCGTCGAAGCCGACGACGCGGGCGATGCTCTCGATGCGGCGCTTGCGCCCGCGCCCGGCGATGTGGATCACCACGTTGACCGCCTCTGCGATCAGCGCACGCGGCGGGTTCACCGCCACTTCGAGAATCAGTTGCTCCAGGCGCAGCAGCGCGCCCAATGCGGAGCCGGCATGGATCGTGGCGATGCCGCCCGGATGGCCCGTGCCCCACACCTTGATGAGATCCAGTGCCTCGGCGCCGCGCACCTCGCCGACGACGACGCGATCCGGCCGCAGACGCATGGACGAGCGCACCAGTTCGGTCATCGACACCACGCCTGCGCGGGTGCGCAGGGGAACGTGGTCGCGGGCCGCGCATTGCAGTTCCACCGTGTCTTCGAGCACCAGCACGCGGTCGCCGGTGGCGGCGATTTCGGCCAGCAACGCATTGGCAAGCGTGGTCTTGCCACTGCTGGTGGCGCCGGCGATCAAGACGTTCTGCCGCTCGCGGACGGCGCGAACGAGAAAGCCCGCCTGCGCGCTGGTCATCATCCCGTCGATGACGTACCGCTCCAGCGGAATCACGCCGATGGCGCGCTTGCGCAGCGCGAAGGCCGGTCCCGGCGCGGCCGGCGGCAAGATGCCCTCGAAGCGTTCGCCCGTTTCGGGCAACTCGGCGGACAGCAGCGGCTGGCCGCGATGGACTTCCGCGCCGACGTGGGCGGCGACAAGGCGGATGATTCGCTCGCCGTCCGCCTCGGGCAGTTCCACGCCCATCGGCGCGCGTCCACTGGAAAGCCGATCCACCCAAAGGGTGCGATCAGGATTCAGCATCACCTCCACCACGTCCGGGTCTTCGAGCGCGGCGGCGATCAGCGGCCCCATCGCCGTGCGCAGCATTTGGATGCGGCGGTCGAGCGACGTGGCACTCATGGACTGCGGAACGGCGCTCATGACACACGCTCCTGCGCTTGCGCGGCTGCCGCCGCGTCCTCCATCCGCATCGGGTCGGGATGCAGCTCCTCCACCACGTCGCGCACCAGGCTTCGCCCGCGCAGCAGGTGGCGACCCAACTGTTCAACGAACTGCTCGAAGCGCGCTTTGCCCTGTGCGCGAGCGGCCTCTTGGTGCGCTTCGGGGACTGGCGTGCTGACCGTGAGGTAGTAGCGAATGAACAGCGCCAGCGTCTCGATCTGGATGTTCTGGTCGCGCTCCATGCGCTCGGCCTGGCGCGAGAGGCGATCCAGCCGCTTGGCGATGGCTGCCTCGCGCTGGTCGGCGGCATCGGGCGACAGCCACGATGCAAGCGCCGCCGCGACGATGGATGACTTGGACACGCCTTTCTTGGCGGCCAGCTCATCGAGCCGCTTGGCGTGCTCCGGCTGGATGAACAGGTTGAGGCGGTAGTGGCTCATAGCTCGATTCCGTCGTTGGGGTCGAGGGAAGCCAGCCGGGCCGTGCGCTGCATGGCTGGATCAAGCTGGCGCGGGAGGGGAAGCGGCAAATCGTCGTCGTCATCGAGCAGCCCGAGGTCGGCCGCGGGCGCAGCCAATTCGGGGTCGTAGGCGACGGTTTCGGATAGCTCGGGCTGGCGGCGCGGGCCGCCGTCGTCGGCCGTACCCGCCGCGCCGGCCACAGCATCCGCCGACGACCTGGGCGGCACCGATGACGGCGGCCCGCGCCGCCAGCCGGAGCTATCCGAAGTTACCGAATACAGCCCCGAACCGCTGTCCGCAGGCAATGACCTGGGGCTGCTCGATGACGACGACGACCTGCCGCTACCGCTTCCCGGCCAGCTCGACCCGGCCATGCAGCGCACGGCCCGGCTGGCTTCCCTCGACCCCAACGACGGAATCGACCTATGAGCCAATACCGCCTCAATCTGTTCATCCAGCACGAGCACGCCAAGCGGCTGGAAGAACTGGCCGCCAAGAAAGGCGTGTCCAAGTCGTCCATCGTCGCGGCGGCGCTGGCGTCCTGGCTGTCGCCGGACGCGGGCGACCAGCGCGAGGCGGCCATCGCCAAGCGGCTGGATCGCCTGTCGCGGCAGGCCGATCGACTGGAGCGCGACCAGAACATCCAGATCGAAACGCTGGCGCTGTTCGTGCGCTACTTCCTGACGGTCAGCACGCCGGTGCCCGAAGCGCATCAGGACGCGGCCCGCGCGCAGGGCAAGGCCCGTTTCGAGCAGTTCGTTGAACAGTTGGGCCGCCACCTGCTGCGCGGGCGCAGCCTGGTGCGCGATGTGGTGGAGGAACTGCACCCCGACCCAATGCGGATGGATGACGCGGCGGCGCAGGCCGAAGCCCATGAACGTGCTGCGGAGCGTGCCTCATGAGCGCCGTCCCGCAGATCCCGCCCGAACCCCGTTCATCGGCCGCGACCTCGCTGGATCGCCGCATCCAGATGCTGCGCACGGCAATGGGGCCGCTGATCGCCGCCGCGCTGGAAGACCCGGACGTGGTGGAAATCATGCTCAACCCCGACCGCACCCTATGGGTGGATCGGTTGTCGTCTGGCCGCACGCCGCTGGGCGTCGAACTGCCCGAAGCCGATGGCGAACGCATCATTCGCCTGGTGGCCGCGCACGTCGGCGCGGAAGTGCATCGCGGCCAACCGCTCTTGACCGCCGAGTTACCCGAAACCGGCGAGCGGTTCGAGGGCATCTTGCCGCCGGCCGCGCCTGGCCCGGCCTTCGCGCTGCGCAAGCGGGCCGTGAGCATCATCGGCTTGGATCGCTACGTCAGCGACGGCATCCTGACCGCAAGCCAAGCGGACTTCCTGCGCCGCGCCGTGCGCGAGCGCCAGAATATCTTGATCGCCGGAGCCACGAGCAGCGGCAAGACCACGCTGGCGAATGCGCTGCTGGCCGAGATCGCCGCCACGGGCGACCGCGTGCTGGTGCTCGAAGACACCATCGAGCTGCAATGCGCGGCCCGCGACCATGTACCGCTGCGCACCCGCGCCGGCGTCGTGTCGATGACCGAGCTGGTGCGCGCCACGATGCGCTTGCGCCCCGACCGCGTGATCGTCGGCGAAGTACGCGGCGGCGAAGCCCTCGACCTCATCAAAGTGTGGGGAACGGGACACCCCGGCGGCATCGCCACCATCCACGCTGGTTCCGCGCTGGGCGCATTGCTGCGCCTCGAACAGTTGATTCTCGAAGTCGCGGTGAACCCGCCGCGTGCGCTGATCGCCGAGGCGGTCAACGTCGTCATCCACATCGCCGGACGTGGCCGCAAGCGCCGCGTCGGAAGCATTGCCCGCGTCGTCGGCTTCGACGGCATGGGCTATCGCCTGGCGGACGCGCTGGAAACGCCGTTTCCCGAGTTGCCGCCGCTTTCTTCTCCGTCCCCTGACCAACCTGGAGAACTGCCATGACGCAGATGCACGCTCACGCTTTCCGCTTTTCCGTAAATCCGCTTCCCCGCCTGTCCAGCCTTGCGCGGCTGCGCAGCCTAGCCCACCCGGCGGGGCAAGGTCTGCTGCTGGCCGCGCTGCTGCTGTTGCTGGCTGGCACGGCACAGGCCGCCGGTTCCTCGATGCCCTGGGAAGGGCCGCTGCAATCCATTCTGGAGTCGATTCAGGGGCCGGTGGCGCGCATCGTCGCGGTCATCATCATCATCGCCACGGGCCTCGCGCTCGCCTTCGGCGATACGTCGGGCGGCTTCCGCAAGCTGATCCAGATTGTGTTCGGCCTGTCCATCGCCTTCGCTGCGTCCTCGTTCTTCTTGAGCTTCTTCAGCTTCTCCGGCGGGGCTGTCGTATGAGTACGGCCAACGATCTTCCGGGCTTCGAGGTGCCGCTGCATCGCTCGCTGACCGAACCGATCCTCATGGGCGGTGCGCCGCGAACGGTCGCCATTGCGAACGGCACGCTGGCCGCCGCCGTCGGACTGGGCCTGCAACTCTGGATTCCTGGCGTGGTGCTCTGGATCGTCGGCCATTCGCTGGCGGTGTGGGGCGCGCGCGTCGATCCGCAGTTCATGGTCGTGTTTGCCCGGCACATCAAGCACAAGCCGCTGCTGGACGTGTAGGGGGATGCCGCCATGCTGAACCTTGCCGAATACCGCCAGCGGCCCGCGCTGCTGGCCGACTGGCTTCCCTGGGCCGGGCTGATCGCGCCGGGCGTCATCTTGAACAAGGATGGCGCTTTCCAGCGCACGGCGCGCTTTCGCGGACCGGACTTGGACAGCGCCACGCAAGGCGAACTGATCGCCACCTCGGCCCGGCTCAACAACGCGCTTCGCAGGCTGGGTTCGGGCTGGGCACTGTTCATCGAGGCCGAGCGCCGTCCCGCCGCCGACTATCCGCGTTCCGACTTCCCCGAACCACTGTCGTGGCTGGTGGAGGAAGAACGCCGTGCCGCGTTCGAGGAATCGGGCCATCACTTCGAGAGCGGCTATCACCTGACGCTGGCCTACCTGCCGCCGGAGGAATCCCGCGCCCGCGCCGCCAAGCTACTTTACGAGAACACGCCCAGCGACGGCGTGGACTGGCGCGGCCGGCTCGATGCCTTCGTGGCGGAAACGGATCGGGTCTTTGACCTGCTCGATGGTGTGATGCCGGAAATCGCCTGGCTCGATGACGCTGAAACGCTGACCTACCTGCACGCCACGGTGTCCACGCGGCGCTACCGCGTGAGCGTGCCGGAAGTGCCGTTCCATATCGACGCGCTGCTGGCCGATTCCGCTCTGGTCGGCGGCCTCGCGCCGACGCTGGGCGACCAGCACCTGCGGGTGGTGTCGGTACGGGGCTTTCCGACTTCCACCTGGCCGGGCCTGCTGGACGACCTCAACCGCCTGGGCTTTGGCTACCGCTGGAGTACGCGCTTTGTCTGCATGGACAAAGCCGAGGCGGAAAAGGAGTTGGGCCGCCTGCGCCGCCAGTGGTTCGCCAAGCGCAAGAACGTGGTGGCGCTGCTGCGCGAAACCATCTTCCAGCAGGAAAGCCCGCTGGTCGATACCGACGCCAGCAACAAAGCGGCCGATGCCGATGCCGCCTTGCAGGAGCTGGGCAGCGATCAAGTCGCCTTCGGCTACCTCACCGCCACGGTGACGGTGCTCGACGCCGACCCGGCCGCTGCCGATGAAAAGCTGCGCATGGTGGAGCGCGTCATCCAGGGCCGGGGCTTCGTCACCATCCCCGAAACCTTGAACGCGGTCGATGCCTGGCTGTCGTCCATTCCCGGCAATGCCTATGCGAATGTGCGCCAGCCCATCGTCTCGACGCTGAACCTGGCGCACATGATGCCGCTGTCGGCGGTATGGGCCGGGCCGGAGAAGAACGACCACCTGGGCGGCCCGCCGCTGATCGTCACCCGCACCGATGGCGCGACGCCGTTCCGGCTGGTGACGCACATCGGCGACGTGGGCCACACGCTGGTCGCTGGCCCGACCGGCATGGGCAAGTCGGTACTGCTCGCCATTTTGGCGATGCAGTTCCGCCGCTATCGCGGCTCGCGCATCTTCGCCTTCGACATGGGGCGCTCGATGCGCGCCACGATCCTCGGGCTGGGAGGCGAGCACTACGACCT
>NZ_DATCUY010000481.1:0-24263 GCF_036567245.1 Achromobacter sp.
GCGCTGGCCGACGGCCGGATTGTGGATACGTGCCGACGAACGACGGGCGGCCAGCGCGGCGCGCTGCCTGGCCAGGCCGTCCTGCGTGGCGGCTTGCGTCGCGCTGTCCAGGGCACGGCCAAGCAGGCTCAGTTCTTCCAGCTTTTGCGCGGCGAAGGACAGCCAGCTCTTGAGTTCGGCGTCGAGCTCGGTTTCATGGGCCAGGTCCACCGGCACGTGCAGCAGCGAGCAGGATGGCGCCAGCCACAGGCGGTCGCCCAATTGCTGCTTGATCGGGATCAGCGTGGCGATGGCGGCGTCCAGGTCGGTGCGCCAGATATTGCGGCCGTTGATGACGCCGGCGGACAGCACCTGCTCGGCGCCCAGGCCGGAAACCACTTCCGCCAGTTGCTCGGGCGCGCGGACCAGGTCCACGTGCAGGCCGGCCACCGGCAGGCCCAGCGCGGTCGGCAGGTTGTCCTTCAGGCCGTCGAAGTAGGTGGCCACCAGCAGCTTGACGGGGCTGGCGGACAACTGCTCATAGGTCTGCTTGAACGCATCGCGCCAGGCTTGCGGCAGGTCCAAAGCCAGGATGGGCTCGTCGATCTGCACCCACTGCACGCCCAGCTTGGCGAAGCGCGCCAGCACTTCCCGGTAGACCGGCAGCAGCGCGGCCAACAGTTGCAGCTTGCCCGCGTCGGCGGCGCCGGCGGCAAAGGCGTCGCCCTTGCCCTGGTACAACCAGGTCAGGGGGCCGGGGATCACGGGCTTGACGGCGTAACCCTGGGCCTGCGCTTCCTCGATCTGTTCGAACAGCGATTCGCGGGCGATGCGGAAGGTCTGGCCCGGCACCAGTTCCGGCACGATGTAGTGATAGTTGGTGTCGAACCACTTGGTCATTTCGCAAGCGGCGGCGGGCTTGCCCGACGGCGCACGGCCGCGGCCCATGCGGAACAGCGTGTCCAGCGTGACGGGCTCGTTGTCCTTCTGGCCGAAGCGGGCGGGCACGGCGCCCAGCAGCGTGGTCCATTCCAGGATCTGGTCGTACCAGGCAAAGTCGCCCACCGGAACGAACTTCAGGCCCGCGGCGGCCTGCAGCTTCCAGTGCTTGGCGCGCAGGTCGCGGCCGGTCTGTTCGAGTTCTTCGGCGGTCTGCTTACCAGCCCAATAGGCTTCAACCGCACGCTTCAGTTCACGCTGCGCGCCGATGCGGGGGAACCCCAAATTATGAATAATAGTCATGACATCGCCACCGTTAGACAAGATTTGTTCAAGTAGCAGCTATTCTGCGGTCAAATCAACATGAATCAAAATCAATGTCTACATTCATAAAATGAGAAAATCTCATAGAATATGAACTTATTCCCAGTCCCCGCAGTCACTCATGCTTGAAATCCGCCATCTTGAAACGCTGACTGCCATCCGCGACGGCGGCAGCCTGCAGGAAGCCGCCGAGCGCCTGCACCTGACCCAGTCGGCCCTGTCGCATCAGTTGCGCGACCTGGAAACCCGGCTGGGCACCTCCTTGCTGAACCGCCGAACGCGGCCGGCGCGACTGACGACGGCGGGTTTGCGGGTGCTGGCGCTGGCAGACGAGGTGCTGCCGCGCATCCGCGCGACGGAACGGGACTTGCAGCGACTGGCCGCTGGCCGCACCGGCCGGCTGCACCTGGCGATTGACTGCCATTCCTGCTTCCAGTGGTTGATGCCGGCGCTGGACGCCTTCCGCGCGCAATGGCCGGACGTGGCGCTGGACCTGTCGGCGGCGTTTTCCTTCGCCCCCTTGCCCGCCCTGGTGCGCGGCGACCTGGATCTGGTCATTACGTCTGACCCCCAGCCGCTGGACGCGGTGGATTATCTGCCGCTATTCAAGTACGAGTTGGTGCTGGCCGTGTCGGAATCCAATCCGCTGGCCGGCAGCAAGTTCGTCATGCCAGACCAGTTGGCCGACCAGACGCTCATCACCTACCCGGTGGACAAGCAGCGCCTGGACATTTTCACGGCCTTCCTCGACCCCGCCGACGTGGAGCCGGCCGCCATCCGCCGCGCGGAACTCACGCCCATCATTGCGCAGCTGGTGGCCAGCAACCGCGGCGTGGCCGCGCTGCCCAACTGGGCGCTGACGGAATACATGAATCAGGGCTGGTTGCGCCTGTGCCGGCTGGGCCCGCAAGGCGTATGGCGCACGCTTTACGCGACGGTGCGCAGCGAGGACACGGACGCCTCGTATATCGACGAGTTCCTGACCATTACCCGCGACGTCTGCTTCAAGACGCTTTCGGGAATCAAGTCGGCAAAGTAAGGCGCCAGGCGTTTCGGGCCCAAGCGCTCAGTCCTCGTCGCCTGCGCCCAGGATGCGGCGGATCACGTCGTGCGCGAAGCCGCGGCTGGCCAGGAAGCGGGCCTGTTTTGCGTAGGCCGCGCGGTCCTCCGGCTTGGCGCTGAAACGCTTCTTCCAGACTTCCAGCGCGCGGTCGTACTCGGTGGCCCGCAGCTGTTCGCGCAACTCGGCGACCTGGTTGTCGTCCACCCCATGCTGGCGCAATTCCTGCACGATGCGCGCCGCCCCCTGGCGCGACGCGCGCCGATGAACCAGGCTTTGCGCAAAGCGTTCAGTGGACAACCAGCCTTCTTTTTCCAGGGCGTCGAGCACGGCCTCGACTTCGGCCGGGTCCTCCGCGTAGGCCGCAAGCTTGCGTGCCAGTTCCTCGCGGGCGTGCTCGCGCCGCGACAGATAGCCCACGGCCCGCATCTTCAGCGACGGCCCCTTGCGGGCAGACTGGTTGTCGGCATCCTGCCCGCCCTCGGCAGCCGTGGCGCGGCGGCCGCGGCGCGCACCGCCCGCTTCCGAACTGCGACTCCACTGGTCCGCCCCATCGCTGGATTCCGCGCCCTGTTCGCTGCGCGCATCCGAAGTACGGCGCAAGCCCTGGGGCTTGGCCACGGTTTCGAATTCATCGTCCAGCTTGGCGCGTAGGCGCTCGGCTGAGGCGGGCGGCGGTTTCCAGCTCATGCGTTTCCTGCTTGCTATGCATAACGGCAGGCCCGTCCTGGCGCCTGCCGCAAGTATTCGGGCGACCCCGACGCGAGATGGGAGCTTTGCGCGGGCGGATCAGGATCCACGCGCGCAAAGGCATCGACCCGTTTACTCTTCGGTGTCTTCCGCGGTGGGCACGAATTCGGCCGCACGGCTGACGATGCCCTGGTTCTCGCGGACGCGGTTCTCGATCTCGACAGCCATGTCCTTGTGCTCTTTCAAGTACTCGCGGACATTGTCCTTGCCCTGGCCGATGCGGTTGCCGTTGTAGCTGTACCACGCGCCGGACTTGTCCACCACATTGGCGGCCACGCCCAGGTCAATGATTTCACCTTCGCGCGAGATACCGGCGCCGTACATGATGTCGAATTCGGCCTGTTTGAACGGCGGCGCGACCTTGTTTTTCACGACCTTGACGCGGGTTTCGTTGCCGACCACCTCGTCGCCCTTCTTGATGGAGCCGATGCGACGGATGTCCAGGCGCACGGAGGCGTAGAACTTGAGCGCGTTGCCGCCGGTGGTGGTTTCGGGGTTGCCGAACATCACGCCGATCTTCATGCGGATCTGGTTGATGAAGATGACCATGCAATTGGTCTTCTTGATGGTGGCGGTGAGCTTGCGCAGCGCCTGGCTCATCAAGCGGGCTTGCAGGCCGGGCAGGGAATCGCCCATTTCGCCTTCGATTTCGGCCTTGGGCACCAGCGCCGCCACCGAGTCGATGACGATCAGGTCGACCGAGCCCGAGCGCACCAACGCATCGGTGATTTCCAGCGCCTGCTCGCCCGTGTCCGGTTGCGAGATCAGCAGGTCGGTCAGCTTGACGCCCAGCTTGGAGGCGTACTGCACATCCAGCGCGTGCTCCGCGTCGACGAAGGCGCAGGTGCCGCCGATTTTCTGCATTTCAGCGATGACTTGCAGCGTCAGCGTGGTCTTGCCCGACGATTCCGGGCCATAGATTTCGACCACGCGGCCTCGCGGCAGGCCACCGACGCCCAGCGCGATGTCCAGACCCAGCGAGCCCGTGGAAACCACCTGGATATCATGCGAGACCTCGTTGTCGCCGTAGCGCATGATCGAGCCCTTGCCGAACTGCTTTTCGATCTGCGAAAGCGCGGCGGCAAGCGCCTTGGCCTTTTCCGATGCGGCGGCCTTGGTGGTTTTGTCGTCCATGTAGAGTCCTGTCTGTAACGTATCTGGTGTCGAGGGGATTGCGGGTCTGGCTGGGAGAGTCAGTCTTGCTTCTGCCGGGCCCGGTTTGCCGGGTTTGCCTAGCCCTGTGGTCCGGCGGTGCTTTGAGCTACGGATCAGATTATGGCATCGGATTATACTGTACAAAAAAACAGTGTGCCAGTGTTTTGCACGTATACCCTGAGTGGCAAGCATGGCGCCATATGCCAGAATGCCAGACGAATCCGGCGTTTTGTCCCCTTTGCGCCGCGGGGTCTTTTTTCACTGTAGCCCATGCGTATCCTGATCGCCGAAGACGACAGCATCCTGGCCGACGGCCTGTCCCGTTCGTTGCGCCACAACGGCTACGCCGTGGATGCGGTGCGCGACGGGCTGGCTGCCGATTCGGCGCTGGCTGCCCAGGCGTTCGACCTGCTCATCCTGGACCTCGGCCTGCCGCAACTGGCCGGACTGGAAGTGCTGCGCCGCTTGCGCGCCCGCAACTCCGCCCTGCCAGTGCTCATCCTGACGGCGGCCGACAGCATCGAGCAGCGCGTCAAGGGCCTGGACCTGGGCGCCGACGATTACATGGCCAAGCCTTTCGCGCTGTCCGAACTCGAGGCCCGCGTGCGGGCCCTGACCCGGCGCGGCGCGGGCGGCGGCGCCACCATGATCAAGCACGGCCGCCTGCTGTTCGACCAGACGGGCCGCGTCGCCATGGTCGACGACCAGACGCTGGACCTGTCGGCGCGCGAAGTCAGCCTGCTCGAGATCCTCCTGACCCGCAGCGGCCGCATGGTCAGCAAGACCCAGTTGGTCGACCACCTGTGCGAATGGGGCGAAGAGGTCAGCACCAACGCCATCGAGGTCTACGTCCATCGCCTGCGCAAGAAGCTGGAGCCCAGCGGCGTGAAGATCGTGACCGTGCGCGGCCTGGGCTACTGTCTTGAGCGGGACCAGGGTGCGGCGTACCTCGCAAGCTGAAGCGGCGCCGCCGGAAGCGCTGAACCAGGAAGCACTGGATGTCATGCGGGCGGGGGCCAAGGGCCCAAGCTTCGCGCCGCCGCAGCGCTCCCTGCTGGGCGAGATCCTGGACTGGATGCTGGCGCCGCTGTTCCTCCTGTGGCCCATGAGCGTGGCCATCACCTATGTGGTCGCGCAGAACATCGCCAACGTGCCCTACGACCGCGCACTGGCCAACAATCTCCACGTATTGACCTTGCAGGTCCACGCGCAGGACGGCCGGGCCGTGCTCAAGATGACCGACACCGCGCGCGAGGTGCTGCACGCCGACGAGACCGACAGCGTGTTCTGGCTGGCGCTGGGCAGCCGCGGCGAATACCTCGGCGGCGACCGCGCCCTGCCCCTGCCCTCCACCGTGGGCCAGCCCCGCCCCGGCGAGGTCCAGTACGAAGACGCGACCTTGCGCGGTTTCGGCATCCGGCTGGCGTTTACGTGGGTCGACCTGCACCTGCCCGATACGCAGCCAGCGCTGCTGATCGCGGCCGAGACCGTCGAAAAACGCACACAGCTGGCCAACGACATCATCAAAGGCGTAATCATTCCGCAGTTCGTGGTGCTGCCCGTCGCCGTGCTGCTGGTCTGGTTCGGACTGTCGCGCGGGGTGGCGCCTTTGAACGCGCTGCAGCAACGCCTGCGGGCCCGCCGGCCCGACGACCTTTCTCCCATCGACGAGCGCGCGGCACCCACCGAGATCGCGCCGCTGGTGGCCGCAATGAACGACCTGCTGGACCGGCTTTCGTCCAACGTGCAAGCGCAGCGCCGCTTCGTCGCGGACGCGGCGCACCAGCTGAAAACTCCGCTGGCCGGCCTGCGCACCCAGGCCGAACTGGCCCTGCGCGACGCCAGCCCTGAGGAAATGCAGTCCAGCCTGCGCCAGTTGGTGACGGGTTCGGAGCGCGCCACGCGCCTGGTGAACCAGCTGCTGTTGCTGGCCCGGGCCGAGAATCCCAGCGCCATCGGCCTGACACGCACGGACATCAACACCATCGCCTACGAACAGGCCATGCACTGGGTGCCGCAGGCGCTCGCGCTGAACACCGACCTGGGTTTCGAAGGCTCGGACCACCCGGTGGAAATCAACGGCAATCCCCTGCTGCTGGCCGAACTGCTCAACAACCTGGTGGACAACGCGCTGCGCTACACGCCGCGCGGCGGCCACATCACCGTGCGCGCACAGAGCCGGGACGGACAGGCGCTGCTGGAGGTCGAGGATTCCGGCCCCGGCATCCCGCCTGAGGAGCGCGAACGCGTGTTCGACCGCTTTTACCGCGTGTTGGGCACCACGTCCGACGGCAGCGGCCTGGGCCTGGCCATCGTGCGGGAAATCGCCCAGAAGCATCAGGCCAGCGTCGAAATCAGCGATCACCCCACGGCGCATTCGAACCTGCCCGGCATGCGGATCCGCGTGGTTTTTCCGCTTTATGCCGAGTCCCCGGATATGCCCGCCGCATCCTAGGACTATCCCTAGCGCCCCAGGGGGAAGTTACTTGTAGTTGCAATTTTAAGACTCAAGTAAGGATCCCGTCAGAACCTCGTCAGCCTCGCCCCCCAATGTTGCGTATAGCTCAATGTCGGTATGGCCGGCTGCGGGCGGAGCACGGCGGACAACCGCCGGCCATAAAAACCGAGGAGACATCATGAGCACAACAACCATGGCAGGCCGCGGTCCATCCGCGGATCCGCGCCCGATGACCAAGGATGAGCGCCGCGTCATCTTTGCGTCGTCGCTGGGCACGGTTTTCGAGTGGTACGACTTTTACCTCTACGGCTCGCTCGCAGCCATCATTGCGCAACACTTCTTCTCGGGCGTGAACCCCACCGCGGGCTTCATCTTCGCGCTGTTGGCGTTCGCGGCCGGTTTCGCCGTGCGTCCGTTCGGCGCGCTGGTGTTCGGCCGCCTGGGAGACCTGGTCGGACGCAAGTACACCTTCCTGGTCACGATCGTGATCATGGGCCTGTCCACGTTCCTCGTGGGCGTGCTGCCCAGCTACGCCAGCATCGGCCTGGCCGCTCCCGCCATCCTGATCGTCCTGCGCCTGCTGCAAGGCCTGGCGCTGGGCGGCGAGTACGGCGGCGCCGCGACCTATGTCGCGGAACACGCCCCCCATGGCCGCCGCGGCTTCTACACGTCCTGGATCCAGACTACCGCGACCCTGGGCCTGTTCCTGTCGCTGCTGGTCATCCTCGGCATCCGCACATTCATGGGCGAAGACGAATTCAAGGCCTGGGGCTGGCGCATTCCGTTCCTGATCTCGGTCGTCCTGCTGGGCATCTCGGTGTGGATCCGCCTGCAACTGAGCGAATCGCCGACCTTCAAGCGCATGAAGGAAGAAGGCAAGGGCTCGAAGGCGCCGATCGCTGAATCGTTCGGCCAATGGAAGAACCTGAAGGTCGTGATCCTGGCGCTGCTGGGCCTGACCGCCGGCCAGGCCGTGGTCTGGTACACGGGCCAGTTCTACGCCCTGTTCTTCCTGACGCAGACGCTGAAGGTCGACGCCAACACCGCCAACATCATGATCGCCATCGCGCTCCTGATCGGCACCCCGTTCTTCGTGGTCTTCGGCGCGCTGTCCGACAAGATCGGCCGCAAGCCCATCATCATGGCAGGCTGCCTGATCGCCGCGATCACGTACTTCCCGATATTCCAGGGCATCACGCACTTCGCGAACCCGGCGCTGGAAAAGGCCCAGGCCACGGCCCCGGTCACGGTGATTGCGGACCCGGCTACCTGCTCGTTCCAGTTCAACCCGGTGGGCACCTCGTCGTTCACCAGTTCTTGCGACGTGGTCAAGTCCTTCATGGCCCGCAACTCGGTGAACTACAAGAACGAAGCGGCGCCGGCCGGCTCGGTCGCCAAGGTCAAGATCGGCAACGACGAGTTCGCCTCGTTCGACGGCAAGACCCTGGCCCCGGCGGACTTCAAGGCCAAGGCCGCCGAACTGGACAAGTCGCTGACCACCGCCATCCGCAGCCACGGCTACCCCGCCAAGGCTGATCCCGCCCAAAGCAACAACGTCATGGTCGTGGTGCTGCTGGCCATCCTGGTGCTCTACGTGACCATGGTCTACGGCCCGATCGCCGCCATGCTGGTGGAAATGTTCCCGACCCGCATCCGCTACACGTCGATGAGCCTGCCCTACCACATCGGCAACGGCTGGTTCGGCGGCTTCCTGCCTCCGGTCGCCTTTGCGGTCGTCGCCGCGACAGGCAACATCTACGACGGCCTGTGGTACCCGATCATCATTGCAGTCATGACCCTGGTCATAGGCACGCTGTTCGTGCGCGAATCCAAGGACAACGACATCAACGCTTAAAAGGCCATCCCCCGCCGGACGGGACTGCTGCGCCCGTCCGGCCTTTCAAAAGCTCCTTATGGAGCTTTTTTTTTGCGCCGGCTCAAGACTTGGCTGCCACCGGACCGATCCGGCGAAAAAAGAGATCCGCACTTTCAGGACCATGTCAGACCCGGGCCATTAGACTGAGCGCTCAGATTACGGCCTTGCGCCAGATCGACCGACGATTGATCCCCCTGTCGGGCGATTGCAGGGCCAGTGTTCTGACACCGATACCGCGTTCCCCGCGAGCCTTTTATGACGCGGTATTGTGTGCTCCCGTACCGGCCCGGCCCTCAATGAGCCGGGCCGCTTTTTTTGTGCAGGGGCAAAACAACAATGGCGACCGCCACGCGGTCGCCATTATCGGGTCCAACTGGCGGCCGCCTGGGCCGCCCGCGATCAGCGGCGCATGCCCACGCCGATCGCCACCACGCCGGCCACGATGGCCGCGATGCCGGCCCACGCGGGGATCGCCACCGATTTCTCCGTCTCGGCGGTTGCTTTCACCGAACCGATCTGCAGCACGGTTTCCTCGGATTTGTAATTGAAGCCCTTGTAGGCCAGGGCGGCGATACCCAGGACGATCAAGATGGCGCCGATGATCTTCATTTTTTCTCTCCAGTTCGACTAGCTGCGCGGACATTAGCGCATAGGCCCGCCGCTGTCAGTGACAGAAGGTGTCGCGTCACGCTGCGGTATTGCCGCACTTCGGCAAAGCGCTCGCGTCGTATAGAATCTACCCTTTTGGCCGACGCTCATGTGGTTCAAGAATCTCAAGATTTATCGCCTCTCCTCGCCGTGGACGCTGGTCGGCGACCAGCTTGAAGAAACGCTCGCGCGGCATGCCTACCAAAGCGGCAACAACCTCGAAATGCAAAGCCTGGGCTGGGTTCCTCCGCGCGAGAACGGCGGCCTGGCGCATGTGGTCAACGGCCAGATCCTGCTGAGCCTGCGGGCCGAGAAAAAGCTGTTGCCGGGCACCGTCGTCAACCAGGTCGCCAAGGCCCGCGCCCAGGAAATCGAAGAGCAGCAAGGCTACAAGCCGGGCCGCAAGCAGATGAAGGAAATCAAGGAGCGCGTCACCGACGAGCTCCTGCCGCGCGCCTTCAGCGTGTACCGCGACACCCGCGTCTGGATCGACCCCCAGAACCATTGGCTGGTCATCGATGCAGCCGCGTCGGCCAAGGCCGACGAAGTCATCGGCCTGCTGGCCAAGTGCGTGGATCCCTTCCCGCTCGAAAACCTGTATGTCGCGCAGTCCCCCGCTTCGGCCATGACCGGCTGGCTGGCCGAGGACGAGGCCCCTGCCAACTTCTCCATCGACCAGGACACCGAACTGCGCTCCTCGGGCGAAAGCGGCGCGGCCATCCGCTACGTCAAGCACTCGATCGACGCTGACGACGTGCGCCGCCATATCCAGTCTGGCAAGCAGTGCACCCGCCTGGCCATGACCTGGGCCGACCGCATTTCGTTCGTGCTGACCGAAGGCCTGGACGTCAAGCGCGTCGCGCCTCTGGACGTGCTGAAGGAAGGCAATGAAGGCGTGGCCGCCAACGACGACGAGAAGTTCGATTCCGACATGATGCTGATGACGGGCGAACTGGCCAAGATGATGGCCGAGCTGGTCGACGCCCTGGGCGGCGAAAAGAAGGTGTAAGCCGCTGGCGCCATCGCGCCTGCAAGCTGGGCCGCCCTTGGCAGGGCGGCCTTTTTCATGTCTGCAAGACTGGCCTCAGGCCGCCACGACGCGGTCGCGGCCGGCCTGCTTGGCCTGATAGAGCGCCTGGTCGGCACGGTCGATCAGATAGGCGTAGTCCGGATGGCCGTCGAACGTCGCCACGCCGATGCTGGCCGTGATGTGCAGCGGTCCGGCCTCGGGAATATTGAAGACATGGCGACGGATTTCCGCGCCGAGCTTCTCGGCCGCGGCCAACGCAGCCTCGCGCGGCGCGTCCACCAGCACCACCAGGAACTCCTCGCCGCCATAGCGGAACACGAAGTCGCTGGAGCGGCACGCTTGGTGCAGGACCTCGGCAAACTGGCGCAGTACCTGGTCGCCCCCAGAGTGGCCGTGCTGGTCGTTGATGGCCTTGAAGTGGTCGATGTCCAGCAACAGGACCGAGAATTCGCTGCGCTGGCGCCGCGCAATCGAGATCTCGCGCCCGATCACCGAGGGCAGGAAGCGCCGGTTCAGCACATTGGTCAGCGGATCGCTGCCGCTCTCGATCTCGGCCACCATGTCGAACAAGCCGTTGAGCAGGTGCTTGATACGCGCCACCAGCTCCTGCAATTCACGCACATGGTCGGGCATGGCCGAGGCCTGCCCCAGTTCCTCGCCGCGCATCAATTGAGGCAGCACCACCCCGTCCAACTGCGCGACGGCATCCGTGATCTGCTGCAGGCCCGGCGCGCTTTCGAACATCGCCCCGCCCTTGTGCTGCAGCCACAGCCCGAACTCCGAGGCCGCCAGCCGCGGCAGGCTTTGTCCCGGCGCGCGGTAGTGCAGGCCGATGAGCACCGCCTGGCTCCATTCCAGCAAGGCGGCGCGCTGGCGCTCGCGTTCCGTGGAGATGTTCTGGCCCAAGGCGAACAGCCGGTAGGCCTCGTCGTTGCGGGCGCCGCGGCTGATGTCGCGCATGAAGGCGCGGCTCATCTGCTCAACCGCCAGGTCGAACAGATTGCATACGTACTGGGTCGCCACGGACGCGGCCATGCCGTCCAGGTCGCTGGCGCGCAGGCGCAGGGCAATCTCGTTTTTCAGGATGCGGGCGCCGGCCATCACCAGATGGATGGGGATATGGACGCGGGCGTGCACCTCGCCCACTTTTTTCTGCGTCGCCATCAGGGCGGCAATGTCGCCCTGGTCGCGCACGCACAGCAGCCCCTTGAGCCAGCGCGTCATGCCCGCATGCAGGCGGCTCGACACGATTTCATGGGACAGTCGCGGGCCGGCCTCGGCGTCGGCCAGCAGCGTGGAATAAAAGGCGTCGACCAGCTCCGAAAGACTGTCGCCCACCACGGCGGCGACTTGCCCGCGCGTATAGGCGTCAACCGACTGGTAGACCGCAATCCAGGCCTGCTCGTTGGACGCGCTCAGGTAGCACGCCTGATCGGATGCGCCAGCGTGCCGGCCGGGAAATGGCGGGACGCCGAGACTGCTTGAAGACATAGATAATCCGCCCGAAGGCTCCACGGCGTGTCCGGAAGCGACACGCGACAGAAAAAGTCAGCGCGGATTATGCTTGAAAACCCCGGGCCGGGGCCGCCCGGCGGCCTCGGCCTAGGGATATTCGGGCCGGCGTCGTGCGCTTATTCGAGTCCGTGAAAGGACGAATCGTCCGGCCCGACATGGGACGGATGCTGCCAGGTCACGTCGCGCAAGGAGTGCTGCACCAGGCCCTCGACGCCCAGCAGCACCGCGAAGATCGCCATGCGGATGGGAATGCCGTTGTCGGTCTGGCGGAAGATCGCCAGGCGCGGGTCGTGGTTCAGGTCCACGCTCAGGTCATTGGCGCCGGGACGGCTGTCGCGCGGCAGCGGGTGCATGACGATGGTGTCCGGGCCGCAGTAGGCATCGATGATGGCGCGGCTGATCTGGAAGTCCGGGGTGTAGCCTTCGTTCTCTTCGTTGGCGAAGCGCTCTTTCTGCACGCGCGTCGCGTAGATCACGTCGGCGCCGGCCAGCCCCTCAGCCAGCGTGCTCTTCTGCTCGATGACGTTGCCGTTGCGGCTGGCCTGCTCGATGATGTAGGACGGCATTTCCAGGCCCTTGGGCGACACCAGCGAGAACTTCACGTTCTTGTACAGCGCCATCAGCTTGATGAGCGAATGCACCGTGCGTCCGTACTTCAGGTCGCCCACCATGGCGATATGCGCGCCGTCCAGCAGTTTGCCCAGGCGCGAGAACTCCGTCAGGATCGTGTACAGGTCCAGCAGGGCCTGGCTGGGGTGCTCACCGGGACCGTCGCCGCCGTTGACCACGGGAATGTTGGTGGCGCGCGCGAACTCCGCGACCGAACCCTGGTCCGGATGGCGGATGACCATGGCGTCAACGTAGCCGCTCATGACGCGGCTGGTGTCGTAGATCGATTCGCCCTTGGCCATGGACGAGAACGTGAAGCCGGTGGTGTCGCAGACCGAGCCGCCCAGGCGGCAGAACGCCGAGCCGAAGCTGACGCGGGTGCGGGTGCTGGCTTCGAAGAACAGGTTGCCCAGTACCGCGCCTTCCAATACGCGGGACACCTTCTGGCGGCGGGCAATAGGCTGCATCATGTCGGCCACGCGGAACAGGTCCTCGACCGATTCGCGGGTGAACTGGTCCACCGACAGCAGCTGGTGTTTGCCTTCGACTGCGATGCGGTCACGCAGAGGACCTTCTTGTACGCTTTGCGTATATTTTTCCAGCAAGACGCCGTTCTGGACAATTTCGCTGACGAAGCGCTGCACCACTTCCGGCATGGCGCGGAATTCCTGCGAGCCCTCGGGCAGCAGCCAGGTATCGAGCGCGCGGCGCTTGACGCCGATGCGCGTCGCGAAAACGTCGCGGGTGAGGTTCAGGCGTCGCATGGCGTCGCGCAGGAAGGCTTGCTGGGAGATGGTCATGACGGGCCCCGAACGGAAGATTTATATACGCTGTGCGCATATTATTCTCAACACAAATCCAAGTCCAACACTTTTGCGCACACGGGTTTACCCGCAATTACCGCCTTGCATAGGCCGTGGACATCTGAGGCGCATCGGTGATTGCCTGTCCAGCCGCGAGCCAGCAGGCGGCGCAGAAGGCAAGTGCGCTGATCAGGTAGCAAAACATGGCCAGAAGCTGCGCGGGCCAGTGGCCGCGCGTCAGATGGCCGGTGTAGCCCTGGCGCAACAGGCTGACCTGCGCCAGGTAGGCAAACAGTATTCCCAGGCAGGCGGCCAGCAGGCCGCCCAGCAGCAGCGCCAACGGCAGTTGTAGATCCGGCGCGGCGATGTCGCCCCCTACCACACCCAGGGAAAAGCCCGTCAGGGCCAGCGCCGCGCCACCATTGAGCCAGCCCAGGAAGCGGAAGCCCCCCGCCAACAGCGAGAAAGACAGGCCGCTGGCGCGGATCTGCTGGGAGCGGGCATCCATGGATCAGCCTTCGCCGCCCTTGCGGCAGACCGGCGTGGCGCTCTGGATGGAAGCGCGGGCGGCGGCGATTT
This sequence comes from Achromobacter sp., assembly GCF_036567245.1. Classification (GTDB taxonomy): domain Bacteria; phylum Pseudomonadota; class Gammaproteobacteria; order Burkholderiales; family Burkholderiaceae_B; genus Achromobacter. The sequence goes on from NZ_DATCUY010000481.1 coordinate 13,726, forward strand.
CGGCCGCATCCCAACGGCCTTCACCCAGCACGGTGATGGTTACCTTGGCGGTCGAAGGGCTGGCGCTTTCGGCGGAGATCAGTTCCAGCACCTTGGCAGGTTCCGACACCTTATAGAGCTGTACCTCGTCGGGCGCGCCCTTCTCGCCTTTCACGTGGCGCCAGGCATAGGCCACGTTGTAGGCGTGCTGCACTTGCACGTGGCAGGTCCGCACGTACTCGCCCGCACGGCGGAAAGCCGCTTCGTAGTTGGTATTGACGGTGAAGGTCTCCGTCACCACGGCATCGGACTCGTAGACCCCTTTGCTCGCGCAGCCGGCCAACAGGGCCGCAAACGCCATTCCCAACCACAAAGACTTGCGCATGACACTTCCCACGATCGAATTCAACTCCCCGAATTATGCCAGGAGGGGGGCTGCGATCCGGCAACAAAAAAGCCGCGAGAGCAATGCACAGGCATGTCTCGCGGCTTCCAGGCCGGAACCGCGGCGCGGGCGAACCAGGGCCCTACTTGGTGGCGGCGCCCTCGATCTTCTCGCCGCCCCGCTGGATGTCCTTGCCTGCCCCCGCTACGGTGTTGCATCCCGCCGAAAGGGCAGCGATCGAAAGCAACATGACGAGAAAGACTTTGTTCTTCATGGACATCTCCTGTCTGGGCTTGGAAAGTGAAGCCAGCATACCTCAAAGACCCTCATTTGGGCATCGGCCGGATGCAGGCGCCGCAGCCGCCGCCTCCTGGATCGGAGCTAGATCAAACACCGTTGAAAAGGCTTGCGATCGCCTGTCGCGCAATTACCGCCAATCGATTAGGATTCGCAAATGACCAAGAAACACGCATCGCAAAACAGCGGCTCCGCCCCGCAGGCCTGGGGCTGGGAACAGCCGCAATGCCGCGGACAGGCGGCATTGGCGCTCTTCATCGACGATCTTCATCGAGTTTTGCAGGCCCACACCGCCGGCAAGCTGGCTGAAAGCAGCACGCTGGCCGACGCGCAGCAGCACGTGAATGAATTGCTGGCTCGTTACAACGAAATAGGCGCCGCGCCGGAAATTTTCCTCGGCCAATCGGTCGAACTCAAAGAGGGCGTGGACCGTGACGGGGTGTCCCATACGGTACCTATTTTTTCAGCGCGCCTGAAGCAATCCTTGGTATCAATGCTGGGCCAAGGCCCCGTCTGAAAACGCCGCCCTGGCTTGCCAGCAGGTTAGGGCCATAACCAGAACAGTTAAGCAGGAGACCGCACAATGAAAAATACCGACAACGTCGTAGAGTTCCTGCGCTTGCTGTCGCTGGATGTCTCCCTGGGCGCCGCTGCCCAGCATGCTGCCAGCCAGGCGGATGCGCCACTGGCCCTGGCCCGCTTGGCCACCGCTCACGGCTTGCCCTGCAACGCGTCGGACTGGTCGGCCTTTGCCCGCAGTTGCCTGGACAGCTCTGAACTCGCGGTCGATCAGGCCGCAATTCCTGCGGAAGCCACCATCTGGCAACTGGTGCAGGATCCCGCGCACGGCACCGAAATCCCGGCCAGCGCGATTACCCGCGTCATCGGCATCGTCACCCAACCCGAAGGCGGCGCGCCGGTCGTGGGACATGTCGTCGGCGACCTGGCGCCGCGTGCACCGCTGGGCCTGGCGCCCTACTCCTCTGGCTCCTGAAGCCGCGCGACCTCAGGCCGGCGGCGTCCGCTCGCCAGACCGCAGGAATTCCATCACGCCGGCAGAGGCGATCACGCCGCTTGCCATGCATGCCGTCAGCAGATAGCCGCCAGTCGGCGCCTCCCAATCCAGCATTTCCCCAGCGCAGAACACGCCAGGAAGGCCGCGCAGCATCAAGCCGGAATCCAGCGAGTCGAACGACACGCCGCCGGCCGTGCTGATTGCTTCGTCCATCGGCCGCGCGCGCAGCAAGCGCAGCGGCAAGGCCTTGATGCGCAGGGCCAGGCGTTCGGGATCGCGGAAGTCTTCCGCCGAAGCGCATTCGCGCAGCAGCCCCGCCTTGACCCCCGTCAGCCCCAGCCGGCTCTGCAGATGGCTGGACATGGAACGTGCGCCCCGCGGATGCGTCACGGCGGCCATCACTTTTTCCCGCGGCCAATCCGGGGCCAGATCCAGCATGGCGATGGCATGCCCCTGGGCGTCGATCTGGTCACGCAGCGGCGCGGACAAGGCATACACCAGGCTGCCTTCTATGCCGGTTTCCGATACGACGAACTCGCCTTGCCTGGCGGGTGTCGTGCCAGCCGCCGTCTCGCAGGCCATGGCCACGGATTTCACGGGCTGCCCGGCGTAGCGCTCGCGGAAATGATCCGACCACGCCACGTCGAATCCGCAATTGGCCGGACGCAGCGGCGCGATGACGACGCCGTGCGTCCGCAGGCCGGCGGTCCAGCCCCCGTCCGATCCCAGCTTGGCCCAACTGCCCCCTCCCAACGCCAGCACCACGGCATCCGCCGCGTAGTGCTGCTCGCCCTCGGGCGTGTGGAAGCGCAGGGCGGCCGCACCGGGCCGCGAGTCCGCCGGCCACCCCAACCAGCGGTGACGCATGTGCAAGCGCACGCCGCTGGCGCGCAACCTGGCCAGCCAGGCCCGCAACAAGGGCGCCGCCTTCATCTCCTGGGGAAACACGCGGCCGGACGAGCCCACGAAAGTCTGGATGCCCAGGCCGTGCGTCCACTCGCGCAATCCGTCCGCGTCCAGCGCCTGCAGCCACGGCGCGATATGGAGAGCGCGGTCGCCGTAGCGCGCCAGGAACGGCGCGGCCGGCTCGCTATGGGTCAGGTTCAAGCCGCCCCGCCCCGCCATCAGGAACTTGCGGCCGACCGAGGGCATCGCATCGAATACATCCACCTGCACGCCTTGCGCGCTCAGGCGCTCGGCAGCCATCAAGCCGGCGGGACCGCCGCCTATCACGGCGACGCGCGCGACAGGCGGACTCATGACGCCGGCGCCTTCAGGCCGCAGGAATGGATACGCGTAGCACTAGGCATGGGGAACGACCGGGAGGAAATGGCGAAACAGGCGCGGGCGCGCCAGGAAGGGAAAAGATTGTCGCATAGCTGCGGCGCCCGGCAGGCGGGAAGCAATAAACGCCCCGATGGGGCGTTTATTGACCGGCGTTACCAAGTCATTGTTATGACAGGGAAAACCCGAAATACGCAGAGACTATCCCAAGGCTTGTCCACAGTAGCTGTGGGTAATTCAGCCCGAACATGCGCTGCGGAATCAGGCGTGGCCTGCGGCCTGCATCGGGCCGGACCAGGGTTCGGCGTCCATCTGGAAACGCAGTTCCTGGTATTCGCCATCCACCGCAACGGCAGACAGCAGGCCGGCGCCCATTGCCTGGCCGAGCGCGCGGCGGCACAGGGTTTCAGGATCGTCGGGCAAGGACTGGAACACCCCGTCCGGTATGCGCAGGCGCAGCAGCGCCTGGGGATCGCCGCGTTCCGCGGGCCGGCCAATATGGATATGGGCAGGATAGCCGTGCGGGCACCAGATGCCCACGTGGTACTTGCCGTCAGCGCCAGTATCGGCGACGTAGCCAGGATGATCGTATTTTGCTGTTCCCATGGACCCTCCTCGAGTGCGGCAACCTAGCGCGCGTGACCCATGGTAGCGCAGGGTTGGAGGCCTGTGCGGCCGCGAACACCAGGGAAAGTCCGGACTGGAACAAAGGTTTGACGCAGAGCAAGCGGCGCGGAAAATCCAGCCGCGCGGCGAAAAAAAAGCCGCGATGGAAATCGCGGCTTTCTTCTGCAAGGGATAATCCGAAGCGCCTCTTTCGACACGCCGCCGGGACTATCCGAATCCTGCTTGAAACTGGTTGCGGGGGCAGGATTTGAACCTACGACCTTCGGGTTATGAGCCCGACGAGCTGCCAGACTGCTCCACCCCGCGTCTGATGTGTGAATCATACATCATTTTGAAATCTTGTGCAGCGCACCCAGAAGTTTTTTTTGGCTTTTGGCCGATTCCAACTGAAAAAAAGCGGCGGCAGCCCGGAAAAAGCGCTGCGCATAGCCCGGGCTGTCCAGGCAGATCAGCTCTGCCGGACCAATGGCCGTGACGTGCGCCACGCCGCCGTAGCCCAGGCCGTGCCCCTCCCCCGCGTTGATCCGCACGGATACCGCGCCAGGCAGTCCGCCCGCGGCTTCCGGGCCGATGGCCGGCTCTTCGATTCGCACGCTGCCGCTGACGCAGACAAGGGTGGCGCCGGCGCGCAGGACCAGTTTCCGGCTGGCGCCGGCGGCAAGTTCCAGGCGGCGGGCCTGGGCATCTGGGGCGTAAGTCGCAATCATCGTCATCTCCTGTCGGACAACTACAGACTACGCGGGCCCTGCTATGCGCAACAGTCACACTCTCCGGGTTTCTGTACCGATGCAGATCCTCGATTTCCACGCTGTTATGGTGTACTTTGGCGGAATCTGTGCCTACCCTCATTCCAACCTCGGGGAGCATGATCGGCGCATGGACCCGCAACCGCTATATCTACGCCTGGCCAATCATTACCGGCGCGCCATCCAGACGGGCGTGCTGGCCCCGGCCCAGCGCATGCCCTCGGTCCGCACCTTGGTGCGGACCCATCATGTCAGCCTGTCGACGGCGCTGCAGGCCTGCCGCCAATTGGAAGACGATGGCCTGATCGAAGCGCGCCCACGCTCGGGCTACTTCGTGCTCAAGCCCCGGCGCAACACCATCCCGCCCGTCGACGAGCCGGACATCCGCCAGACGCTCGGCGCCGCGCAGTACGTGGGTATCCACGACCGGGTTTCGGACTTCGTGGCCAAGTGTGAGGCGCACCCGGTCAGCGCCAACTTCGCCCTGGCTGCGGCAGTGCCCGAGGCCTACCCGCTGGAGGAACTGAAGCAGGCCATGATGCGCGCGCTGCGCCAGTCGCCCGAGGTATTGGTGAGCCCGGTCCCGCCGCAAGGACATCCGGACCTGCGCACCGTGCTCGCCCGCCGGGCGCTGGCCAATGGCATCAATGCCACGCCCGATGACGTTATCGTCACGCATGGCTGCATCGAGGCGTTGAATCTGGCGCTGCGCGCAGTGGCCCGGCCCGGCGATACGATCGCGGTCGAATCGCCCGCCTACTTCGGCCTGCTGCAAATACTGGAAAGCCTGGGCATGCGGGCGCTCGAGATCCCCACCAGCCCACAGCACGGTCTGTCAATCGAAGCGCTGGACCTGGCCTTCCAGACTCACGGCAACATCCGCGCCGTGGTGGTGGTGCCCAATTTCCAGAACCCGCTGGGCTGCGTCATGCCTGACGCGGAAAAGGCGCGGCTCGTCGCCCTGTGCGAACGCCAGCAGGTGCCGCTGATCGAAGACGACACCTACGGCGCGCTGACCGACGACGACACGCCGCTGGCCGCCGCCAAATCCTGGGACGCTACCGGCAACGTCATCTATTGCTCGTCCATGCACAAGACGCTGGCGCCGGGCATGCGCCTGGGCTGGCTGCTGGGCGGCCGCTGGAAGGCCCGCATCGCCATGCTGAAGTTCGCCCAAAGCCGGCCCAACGAACCGCTGGCGCAGATCGCCGTGGCCGAATTCATGGGCTCGCGCGCTTACGACCGCCACCTGTCGCGCCTGCGCCGGCACCTGAAGATGCAGCGCGACCAGACCGCCGAGACCATCGCCGCGCATTTTCCTCCCGGCACCCGCCTGAGCATGCCGCAGGGCGGCATGCTGCTATGGGTGGAAATGCCCGACGGCCGTTCAGGCATGGAGGTGTTCGAAGCCGCCCTGCGCCAGGGCATACGGGTCGCGCCGGGCGCCATGTTCTCCAACGGCACGCGCTACAACCACTTCCTGCGCATCAGCTGCGGACAACGCACCACGCCCGAGATCACCAGCGCCCTGCAGACCTTGGCGCGCATCGTGGCCGAGCGGCCCAGATGAACCCAGCCCTGCATCAGTTCATCGTCGACTACGGCCTGTGGGCGGTGTTCGGCGGCACGCTGCTCGAAGGCGAAAGCGTGGTCGTGTTCGCCGGCTTCCTGGCACACCAGCACCTGCTGCATCTGCCCTATGTGATGCTGTGCGCCTTCGCCGGTTCGTTCCTCGCCGACCAGGCGCTGTTCTTGTTGGGCCGCCGCTATCGCGATCATCGCTATGTCCGGCGGATCCGCGAGAAGCCCGCTTTCGAGAAGGCCTTGGCGGCGGTGGACCGCTATCCGCACGGCTTCATCCTGAGCCTGCGCTTTCTGTACGGCTTGCGCACGGTGGGACCGGTGGCGCTAGGCGTATCGAACGTGCCGCCGCTGCGCTTCCTGGCGCTCAACGCCATCGCCGCCGCCATCTGGGCAGTGTGCTTCAGCGCCTTGGGCTACCTGTTCGGTCAGACCATCGAATCGATGCTGGGACGCCTGCATGGCGTCGAGACCAAGCTGGCCGTAGCCGTCGCGATCGGCGTCGCCATCTGGCTGGCTTATCACCTGCTGGGCAGGCGCCGCAAATAAAGCGGCCTCAGACCACCAGCTTGCCGCTGGCCCGCAGCACATAGCGGCGCTGCGCATTGCGGTACCAACGGCCCACCAGGGGCAATCGCGCCAGGCGGCGCAGGATGGGATGACGCTGGTCGAAGTCGTGCCAGGCCTTGAAGCCATGCCCCATGCGCTCCCAGCTCTGGCGCGCCTCGGGGGAGAGTTTGCCGGGGTCGAACGCCGCCAGCTTTGCTGCTTCCGAGACGCGCACCGCGATCGATCCGCCCCGGCATTCCAATGAATACTGATTCCGCATGGGGCCGCATATTACCCGGCTTGCATGACCTGCGCCGCCGCGCCAGAACCGCTGCCAGCGAGCGCAATTGGAGCCAGCTTTGACCGCCCCATGCAAGCCTTTGTAATTAAAGGAAATTGGACATCTATGCCCGCGCTATCCCAAGGCTTGTCCACAGAAGTTGTGGGTAACTCCCGCCCCCGGCAGCGCCAACGCCGCGGTTACTTCAAGGCGCCCAGGATCATGTCGCGCACGCTCTCGAAACCAGCCACATACTGCGGGTTCTCGGAGCGGGCCAGCAGACTGGAATAGTTCTGTTCAAGCTGGGCCTCGATGGCCTCGCGCAGGCCGGGCGACGCCTTGGCCAGATGCAGCATCGACAGCACGGTCGAATTCAGTGCGTCGATACGGCCGCCTTGATGCGAAATGGTATGCACGATGACGGCGATTTGTTCCTGGATGTCCATTTGAAAGCCTCCTGGCATTGAAGTCGGCGCAAATCCTAGCACGGCGCCACGCCTGCCCATGCTAGGCAAGCCCTGCGCACCGCGCTAGCATGAAGCGTAGCCGCAGAGGCACGGCGGCGCACGTCACCGGTTTCGTCTCCCGGGCTGCCGCCCGCGAAACTCCGGTGCAACCGGAGGCCTCCGATGAAGACGATCCAGAACTACATTGCGCCGGACGCCCAGTCCATCCGGCGCCTGCAGGACCGGCTGGGACACAGCGACGCGCGCATGGCGGAACTGGCCGGACTGGACGCGGCCGTCCCCTGGCACAGTTACATCGGCGGCGCCGAACCGCGCTCGCTGGGCCGCCAGCGCCTTTTCTACGTGGCGGCCCGCCTCACGCTGGACGAAGCGCAATGGCAGCGCGTGCTGGACGCCATGCACGAACTGGGCGCGCGCTTCGATTATCAAGACTTGCGGCACCCCGACGCCCTGCCCGCGCCCGAGCCCATGGCCGACGAAGAGCGCAAGTTCGGCATGCTGCTGGTCAGCCGCAATGGGGCCTTCCACGAGATGGAGCAGCTACGCGAGTTCGCGCATTTTGCTCACGAAGCCGACGTCAGCCGCTACGTGCATTCGGCCTTCTACGACAGCGACATCGACCTGTGCCGCTTCAGCTTCGCCGACCACGACGGCCTGGATGGCGCCAGCCGCGACCGCATCTTCGATGCGGCGCGCAAAACCATCACGCGCTTCGAATTCGACGGGCGCATTTATCAGGGCGGCATCCCGCCCGAATCGGACGGCTAGCGCCCGAACCGCCAGGGCGCGCGCACCGCTGCGCATTGACGCGGGCGGCCCCGCGCCTGTACCGTCGGCACTCGCGCTCTCTCGCTCCATGCCGCCCATCACCGTATGAACGAACGACTCGACGCCATCGACCGGCAACTGCTCAGCCTGCTGCAAGCCAATGCGCGCGAACCCGCCGCCATCCTGGCGCGCAAGCTCGGCCTGGCCCGCACCACCGTGGTGGCGCGCATCGCCCGGCTCGAGCGCGAACACATTGTGGCGGGCTATGGCGTGCGGCTGGGGCGGCTGCTGGAAGAAGCGGCGGTGCGGGCCTATTGCTCCATCAGCGTGCTGCCCAAGACGACTGCCGCAGTGATCCGCGAACTGGAGAGGATGCCCGAGGTCGAAGAGGTCTCATCGGTCAGCGGCCCCTACGACTACCTTATCTTCCTGCGCTGCGAAACCCACGAACAGCTCGACGAATTACTCGACCGCATCGGCTTGATCGACGGGGTCAAGCAGACCCAGACCTCCATCGTCCTGAGCCGCAAGCTCGACCGCCGCAGCGCCGTGGCCGCGCCCTGAAATGATGGTGTAATTGGGGTAATCGCCATTTCAGGACGCCCCATGTTTGCACGCCTTGCCCCCGCCGCCGTATTGCTCGCCTTGCTGACCGCCTGTTCCAGCATGAGCGAGGTCACGTCCGTCGGCAAGGACACCTACAGCGTCACCCACAGCTCCGGCTCCCAGATGATGACCTGGGTGGAAATCAAGAACCAGGCCCTGCTGCGCGCCGAACAGTATTGCCAGTCCATCGACCGCAAGCTGGTCAAGCCCAAGATCACGTCCAACCACGCAACCGGCCTGGGCCCCAAACGCGCTACCGTGACCTTCGAATGCGGCGTCATCGAACCGCCCAAGGATTCCTCGAAGTAAGGCGGCGGCCCGCCCGCTATCGGGTGTAGCATGGTCCGCAACACAACCTCAGTCCCAGCACCGTGAAGACCTCCCTGCCCGTGGGCATCACCATGGGCGATGCCGCCGGCATCGGCCCCGAAATCGTCGTCAAGGCATACGCGCAAGGCCTGAATGCGCCTTGCGTGGTGTATGGGGACGCGGGCGCGCTGCGGCGCGCCGCCGCCCAATTGGGCGCCAGGCTGGAAATCGTCGAGATCGCGGACGTGGGCCAGGCCTCGCCGGGCGCGGACCACATCAACGTCATCGCCTGCAGCCCCGCCCTGCCTGCCGACCTGCCCCTGGGGCAGATCAGCGCGGCCGCCGGGCGCGGCGCCTACGATTACGTCTGCGCCGCCATAGACGACGCGCAGGCCGGCCGCATCCGCGCGATCGTCACCGCGCCGCTGAACAAGAAGTCCATGCATGCCGCCGGCGTCGACTATCCCGGCCACACCGAGATCCTGGCGGAGCGCTCGGACACGCGCGACTTCGCGATGATGCTGGCCAACGACGAGCTGCGCGTGCTGCTGGTGACCATCCATGTGGCGCTGGCCGACGTGATCGCGCGCATCACGCCGCAAGCCGAACTGACCGCCATGAAGCTGGCCGATCAGGCCTGCCGGCAGATGGGCATCGACCGGCCGCGCGTCGCGGTCGCCGGCCTGAATCCGCACGCCGGCGAAGGCGGCAAGTTCGGCCGCGAGGACATCGACATCATCGAACCCGCGATCGCCGCCGCCCGCGCGCAAGGCATAGACGCCAGCGGCCCCTGGCCCGGCGACACGATCTTCATGCGCGCCCGACGCGGCGAGTTCGATATCGTGGTGGCGCAGTACCATGACCAGGGCCTCATTCCCGTCAAGTACCTGGGCCTGGACCATGGCGTGAACGTGACGGTGGGCCTGCCTTTCGTGCGCACCAGCGTCGACCACGGCACTGCCTTCGACATCGCGGGCAAGGGCTTGGCCGATCAGGCCTCGCTGGTCGCCGCCTTCGACCTGGCGCTGGCCATGACGCCCTGAGCGCAGCGCAGCGGCACATGCGGCGCTGACAACTGGCTGTCAGGAAGCGAGACGCCCCGGGGACTACAATACGCCCCGTTTACGCCGCCCGCGGCGCTTTCCGTCCGCTCTCCCTCCCTTCCCTCATGTCACGCCTTGTCCGCCTTCTTCCCGACCGCTTCACCCTCTACCTGATCTGCACCGTCATCATCGCCAGCATCGTGCCCGCGCACGGGCAAGGCGTGGTCGTGTTCGGCTGGATCACCAACATCGCGGTCGGCCTGCTGTTCTTCCTGCACGGCGCGCGCCTGTCGCGCGAGGCCATCATCGCCGGCCTGACCCATTGGAAGCTGCACCTGACGATTTTCTCTGCCACGTTCCTGATGTTTCCCTTGCTGGGCCTGGCGCTCAAGCCGGTGCTGGAACCCTTGGTCACGCCCGAGCTGTATCTGGGCATCCTGTTCTTGTGCTGCCTGCCCGCCACGGTGCAATCGGCCATTGCGTTCACGTCCATGGCGCGCGGCAACGTTCCCGCCGCCGTGTGCAGCGCTTCGGCCTCCAGCCTGCTGGGCATCTTCCTGACGCCGCTGCTCGTGGGCACGGTCGTGGCCAATGCCGGCAGC
>NZ_DATCUY010000482.1:0-2459 GCF_036567245.1 Achromobacter sp.
ATCACAGGCGCTTTGCGGCAGGCTGGCCAGGTACGCCCGGCCCATGGCGCTGTCCAGGCTGGCGCGATAGCCCACCGGCAGGCGCAGGTACAGCGCCGAAGAACCGTGGATGGCTTCGACATAGGTCATGGCATCGCCATCGAAGGCGCCCAGCGCCACCGCGCCGCCGGTGGCACGCGCCAGCTCGGTCATCGAGGCCTTGGCCAGCTCGCGCACCTCCAGCCCGGCCAGCAGGCCGAAGCCCAGCGCCAGCACGCCGTAGCCGGGCGAGTACTTGCCGGTGTCCGGGTGATAGCGCAGATAGCCCAATTCAGTGAGGGTGTAGGTAATGCGGCTGATGGTGGGCTTGGGCAGGCCGGTCAAGCGCGCCAGATCCAGGTTACCCAAGGCCGATACGCCATGGCGGAAGCAGCGCAACACGTCCAGCCCGCGCGCCAGCGCCGTAATGAAGTCGGGAGAATTGGCGCCCTCGCCCGCGCCGGCGGCGCGCTTGCGGCGCGCAGGCAGGCTGAGTTCGACCTTGCCGTCGGGTTTGGCGGCGGGATGCGCGATGCGCTTGGCGTCAGAAAAAGATTGCATTTCTATTCGCTTCGTTTTTATAGTTTATTTCGAATAACAAAATTAAATTCCATTTTACGGAATTTAATGCATCCAAGGAGACCTGGCAAGCCCTGCCTCGCGGCGCCAAGCCAGGCCCGACCCGCCACTCATGCACACGTTTTCAAGGGGAAAACATGCTACGCACTAGCTTCAAACTGCTGGCCACCCTGCTGCTCAGCGCAGCGGCGCTGGGCGCTCAAGCCCAAACCTATCCGGCCCGGCCGATCAAGGTCGTTTCGCCCTTCCCCGCCGGCGGCGCCACCGACGTGCTGACCCGGATCCTGGCCGAGCGCATGGCCAAGACGCTGGGCCAGCCCATGATCGTCGAGAACAAGGCAGGCGCCGGCACCTCGATCGGGGCGGCCTATGTTTCGCGCGAAGCGCCGGACGGCTACACCATCCTGATGGCGACCAACTCCACGCTGGTCACCAACCGCTATCTGTACAAGGAACTACCCTACGACCCCGACGGCTTCGCCCGCATCGGCATGGTCGGCGTGGGACCGCTGGTCCTGCTGTCCAGCCCCAAGCGGCCGTTCAACAGCACCCAGGACGTGGTCGCCTACGCCAAGCAGAACCCGGGCAAGCTGACCTTCGCCACCTTCGGCCCCGGCACTTCCTCGCATCTAGCGGGTGAACTCTTCAAGGAACGCGCGGGCATCGACATCCTGCACGTGCCGTTCAAGGGCGCGACCCAGGCCCTGCCCGCCCTGGTCAGCGGCGACGTCGACCTGTTCTTCGACATGGTGGCCACCGGCATGCCGCAGGCCGATGCCGGCAAGGTCAAGGTCTTCGCCATCACCAGCCCCAGCCGCCTGGCGACACAGCCCAAGCTGGCGACGCTGGCCGAGCAAGGCTATCCCGCGTTCGACATGACCGCCTGGTTCAGCTTCGTGGCGCCCAAGGGCACGCCCGCCCCCGTCATGGAAAAACTGCAGCAAGCCCTGGTCGAAACCCTGCAGGACGAAACCGTCAAGAAGCGCATGCTGGACATGGGCATCGATCCCCGCTCCGGCACCGCCGCCGAACTGGACAAGCAGATCAAGACCGAACAGCCCATCGTGGCGCAGTTGATCAAGCAGGCCAATATCGTTCTGCAATGATGGCGCTGGCCGTTTCGTGACAAAACGTAGGCAGGCCCGCGCCTGCCCGTGAATGCGCCGCGCCTTGCGGCTCCTACCGGCAGAGGCTCCCGCGGCCCCTGCCGGTTTTTGTTGCGCCGCCGACAGGCCCTCTAACCCCTGGATACAGAACCAGGGCGTGCCCCACTGCTAAGGTGAAAAGGCAAACACCGCAACGGGAGCCCGATGCCGTACCCCGAAGAGAAACATGCGCGCCTGGATGCCGCCCGTTGGCTGGCGGCGGTGGCCGTCGTGCTGCTGCACAGCGCGGCCATGGTAGTCAGCAACCCGGCCGCCTACGGCGGAGGAGCGTGGCTGGCCGCCAATCTGTACGATTCTGCCGCGCGCTGGTGCGTGCCCGTGTTCGTCATGGTCAGCGGCGCCCTGCTGCTGGATCCCGACAAACCACAAGACGCGCGCCAGTTCTATAGCCGGCGCATGGCGCGGATCTGCGCGCCGCTGCTGTTCTGGACATTCTTCTATCTGGCATGGCGCACGGCGCTGGACTGGTGGGACGACGGCCGCATCGATTTTTCGTTCTGGCCGCGCAAGCTGGTCCAGGGCGAGCCCTACTACCACTTGTGGTACCTGTACATGATCGTGGGCCTGTACCTGTTCGCGCCGCTGGTGCGCCTCCTGTATGCGCGCAGCACGCCGCGGGCGCGCGCGCTGTGGGTGGTGGGCATCCTGGGCGTGGCGATCCTGGACGCGCTGTACCGCCGCGCGCTGGGCGCGCCC
>NZ_DATCUY010000483.1:0-9615 GCF_036567245.1 Achromobacter sp.
CGGCAAGCTGCCAACCGACCCCTGGGACGCGCGCGACGGCTGGCGCCTGGGCGGCCGCTACCAGCGCCAGCTGCAATGGGTGGACAACGGCGAAACCCGCCGCGTCACCGTCGCCCGCCAGGGCGGCGCCTGGACGCTGGATTCCGGCGCCGGTCCGCAAGCCTTCCTGTGGCGCGCCCATGCCAGCGCCAATCCCAACCTCGCCTACGGCCTGCGCATCACGCTGGATGGCCATGAGAGCGCCGGCACGGTCGTGCTGCACGCCGACCGCGCCCACGTCTTCGGCGAAGCCGGCGTGCACGTACTGGACCTGTACGATCCGCTCGCGCATTCGCAGGATACGCAAGGCGAACACGGCGGCGGCCTCACCGCCCCCATGCCCGGCAAGATCATCTCGATCTCGGTCAAGGCCGGCGACACCGTGGAAAAGGGCGAGCCGCTGCTGGTGATGGAAGCCATGAAAATGGAACACACCATTTCCGCGCCCGCCGACGGCAAGGTGACGGAAGTGTTCTACGGCGTGGGCGATCAGGTGACGGAAGGGGCAGAGCTGGTCGCCATCGGCGAGTAGCCAGGCGCGCCGTAACAAAATCGTCACCCGTCCCGCCGGCCGCGGGTTCATCATGGGCGCTCCTGCTTATCCTCGGGAGTACCCATGATGAGTTCAATGCCATCCGAATCGGCGGCGCCCCGCCTGTTTCCAACCCTGCGCTGCCGCGACGCGGAGGCGATGATCCGCTGGCTTACCGGCGTGGTGGGATTCACCGAACATGCCGTCTACCGCGACGACGGCACTGTGCAGCATGCGGAACTGGCCTACGGCAGCTCCCTCTTGATGCTGGGCCCGGACCGCGACGACGCCCATGGCAAGCTGGTGGGCGACCTGCAAGGACGCCGCACCGATGCGCTGTATCTGGCCGTGGACGATCCGGACGCCCTGCACGCGCAGGTCCAGGCCAGCGGCGCCACCATCGAAACCCCACCGTACGACACGGCCTATGGCAGCCGCGAATTCGCCTGCCGCGATCCGGAAGGCAACTTGTGGAGCTTCGGGACTTACTGGCCCAAGACGTAGCGGCAGGCGCGTCCGCGCCTTCGCGTGATTTATGCGTTTTCCGCAATCATTTATCGAAATAGATTGTTCTTGTTATAAATAAGCAAGGACTCCTATCCTCCTCGTAACGTCATTCGACAGCCACGAGGAGATTCTGATGAGTGCGGTTCTGCAAGCGAAGGCATCGCCGGCAAACATGGTGCCGGCCGGCGTGGACCTGGTCGAGTACTACTACGAGCGCGGCTTCACGGACGGGTTGCCCGTCGTCCCGCCGACCCAGGAGAAGATCGACGAGATCGTGTCCCGGCTGGGTGGCGATCCCGGTTTCGTGGAAGCGCGGGTGGCGCCGCGCTGGGGCGAACTGACGCGCGAAGTGCTGGCCGTCAACATGGTGATGGCCGGCTGCAAGCCCGAGTACGCGCCGGTGGTGCTGGCGGCGGTAAAGGCCGTCACCGATCAAGCCTTCAACCTGAATGGCGTGCAGGCCACCACGCACGTGGCCGCGCCCCTGTTGATCGTAAACGGGCCGATCGCCCGCGAGATCGGCATGAACGGCGGCGTCAACGCGTTCGGTTCCGGCAATCGCGCCAACGCCACCATCGGCAGGGCGCTGCGCCTCATCATGCTGAACGTGGGCGGCGGCTGGCCGGGAGACCTGGACAAGAGCACGCTGGGGCATCCCGGCAAGTACACCTACTGCGTCTGCGAAAACGAGCTGCAGAGTCCGCTGGCGCCGTATCACGTGGAACACGGCTACAAGGCCGAGGACTCCACCGTGTTCGCGATGGCGGCCGAGGCGCCGCACAGCGTTACGAACCACATTTCCAACGACCCCGAAGGCATCCTCGACACCATGTGCTCGGCCATGAGCACCATCGCGTCCAACAGCGCGGTGCTGGGCGGCCACATCGCGGTGGTGCTGGGCCTGGAACACGCGCAGACCATCGGCAAGCATGGCTGGTCGCGCGCCGACGTGCGCAACTACCTGTACGTCAATCACGGCAACCGCTTCATCGACCTGGCTTACGGCCACCGCTACGGCAAGGTCTACAACCGCAACCTGCCCAAGTACTACAAGCGCGACGACGACACCCGCATCCCCATCGTGCACAGCCCGGACCACATCCATCTGTTCGTGATGGGCGGCGAGGCGGGCCGCTTTTCCGTGCTGATACCGGGCTGGGGGCATATGAGCACGCCCGTGCTGCGCGCCATCGATGGCGCCAGCGCCGACAGCGGCGATTGCACCAGCGGCGCCTGCGCCATCTGACGCGTCATCCGGATACGACAACCAGGAGATCGGAAATGTTGATGAACAACGGGGAAAAAGTCGCGGTGTACGACCCGCGCGGCGCGCTGCGCTTCGAAGATGTGCCGGTATCGGCGCGCAAGAAGAACCTGACCGGATTGCGGCTGGGCATACTCGACAACTCCAAATGGAACGCCAACAAGCTGCTGCGCGGCGCGGCAGCGGCCCTGGGCGAGGACATCGCCTTCGCCGAGGTGAACTACTACGTCAAGCACAGCTTCTCCAAGGATGCTGCACCCGAGCTGATCGAGCGCATCGCGGCCGAGAACGACGTGGTGCTGACCGCCATCGGCGATTGCGGTTCCTGCTGCTCGGCCTGCGTGCGCGACTCCATCGCGCTGGAGCGGCTGGGCGTTCCCAGCGCGGTCATCATCACGACCGAGTTCGCCCGCGAGACGGAGCTGACGCGCCAGGCCATCGGCATGAAGGCGCTGGAGCCCGTCGTGATCGCGCACCCGGTCAGTTCCATCACCGCCGAAGAAGTGGCGCAGCGCGTCGTCCAGATCAAGGAACAGGCGCAGCAGGTGTGGCTGGGTACCAAGGCGCCAATGCAGGTCCGCGTAGAGCTGCAATAACAGCGGCCGCCGAGGTGGCGTCCTAGGCGCCGCAGCCGACGGCGCGGCGACAACGGGAGACAGAACGATGGGCGCACTATCGCATTTGCGAGTGCTGGACCTTTCGCGCGTGCTGGCGGGCCCCTGGGCCAGCCAGCTGCTCGCGGATCTGGGCGCGGAGGTCATCAAGATCGAGCGGCCCGGCCAGGGTGACGACACGCGCGGCTGGGGTCCGCCATGGATCAGCGATCCGCAATGGGGCGACGTGGCGCAGTCGGCTTACTTCGCCGGCGCCAACCGCAACAAGAAGTCCGTGGCCGTCGACATCGCCACGCCCGATGGCCAGCGGCTGGTGGCGGCGCTGGCCGCGCAATGCGACGTGCTGATCGAGAACTTCAAGGTGGGCGGTCTGCAGGCCTATGGCCTGGACTACGACACACTCAAGCGCAGCCATCCCGGGCTGGTGTATTGCTCCATCACCGGCTTCGGTCAGGACGGGCCCTATGCCAACCGGCCGGGCTATGACTTCCTGATCCAGGGCATGGGCGGCCTGATGAGCATCACCGGCCGTGGCGACGGCCAGCCCGGCGCCGGCCCCCTGAAGGTCGGCGTGGCGCTGACGGACATCCTGACCGGCCTGTACGCCACCGCCGGCATCCAGGCGGCCCTGGCGCATCGCGACCGCACGGGCGAAGGGCAGCACGTCGACGTGGCCCTGCTGGACGTGCAGGTGGCCGCGCTGGCGAACCAGGCCATGAACTTCCTGGCCAGCGGCTGCGAGCCGGCACGGCTGGGCAATGCCCATCCCAATATCGTGCCGTACCAGGATTTCGCCACCCGCGACGGCCACGTCATCGTCACCGTGGGCAACGACGCGCAATTCCGCCGCTTCTGCGGCGCCATCGGCCGCCCCGACCTGGCGGACGATCCTCGCTACGCCACCAACACGGCGCGGCTGGCATCGCGCGACTCGCTGATTCCGCAGATCCAGGCACAGATGGCGGAACAGCCCGGCGCGCACTGGCTGTCCACGCTTGAAACGCTGGGCGTGCCTTGCGGCCCCATCAATGGCCTGGCGGAAGTATTCGCCGATCCGCAAGTCCTGCAACGCGGCATGCGCGTGCCTATGCCCGACGCGCAATCGGGCTGCGCCGAACTGGTCGGCAATCCGCTGCATCTATCGGGCACGCCTGTGGAGTATCGCAGCGCGCCTCCTGTACTGGGCGCCCATACGGAACCGGTCCTGCGCGACATGCTGGGACTGGCGCCAGAGGCGCTCGCCGAACTGCGGCGCAAAGGCGCGATCGCCGCCACATCCTGAGTAGCTGTGCCTTACACAAGAATGAGACTAGGGAGACAAACCATGGAACCATGCATTCAGGCGCAGGACCCCTCAAACCCGCTCAGGCGTCGCCTGTTGATCGGAGCCGCGGGCGCAACCCTGGGTACGCTTTGCAGCGGCGCCAGGGCGCTGGCCGCCTCCGATTACCCGTCCAAGCCGCTGCGTGTCGTCATTCCCTATCCGCCAGGCGGTCCCACCGACATCGTAGGCCGCATCGTCGCGGCGACCTTGGCCGACAAGCTGGGGCAATCGGTCGTCATCGACAACCGGCCCGGCGCCAGCGGCATGATAGGCGCGGACGCCGTGGCCAAGGCGGCGCCGGATGGCTATGTGCTGCTGATCAATGTCTCGGGCCAGCTGGTCAACCCGGCGCTCTACGCCAACATGTCGCATGATCCGCTCAAGGATTTCCGCGGCATCACCAATCTGGCCTCGACGCCCATCCAGCTGGTGATCAGCGCCAATTCGCCGGTGCGCTCGGTTGCCGACCTGATCGCCCTGGTACGCTCGCAACCCGGCCGCCACAACTTCGCCTCATCCAGCAACGGCACGCCTGGCCATCTGGCTGGAGAGGTGTTCAAGGCGGCCGCCAAGCTCGACGTCACGCATATCCCATACAAGGGCAGCGCGCCGGCGCTGACCGATGTGATCGGCGGCCAGGTCACCTACATGCTGGACTCGATGCCCTCGTCCATCAGCCTCGTCAAGGGCGGCAAGCTGCGCGCGCTGGCGGTCACCTCGGACCAACGCGTGGCCGCGTTGCCGGACGTGCCTACCTTCGCCGAATTGGGTTATCCCAGCGTCAACCTGACCACCTGGTACGGCATGTGGGCGCCGGCGCAAACGCCGCCGGAACTGGTCGCGCGCATCTACCAGCAAGTGGACGCGGTGCTGCAGCGGCCCGACGTGCGGGCGCGCCTGGCCGACGCGCAGGCCATGCCGGTGGGAGATACGCCCGAGCACTTCGACGCCTATTGCCGATCTGAAGCGCAGCGTTATGCCGAGATCGTGCGGCTGGCGGGGATCCGGCTGCAATGAGCGCCGCCGACTCCTACCGCCATGCGCGGCTGCTCATCCTCGGCTCCGGACCGGCCGGCTATGCCGCTGCCGTCTATGCCGCACGCGCCAATCTGAACCCAGTGCTGATCGCGGGCATGGCGCAGGGCGGCCAGCTCATGACCACCACCGATGTCGACAACTGGCCCGCCGACGTGCACGGCGTGCAGGGCCCCGACCTGATGCAGCGATTCCAGGACCATGCGCTGCGCTTCGGCACCGAGGTCATCGCCGACCACGTGCAAAGCGTGGACCTGTCGCAGCGACCCTTCACCTTGCGCGGCGAACGCGCGACCTATACCTGCGACGCCTTGATCGTGGCAACAGGCGCGGTTGCGCGCTATCTGGGGCTGGACTCCGAACAGGCCTACATGGGCAGGGGCGTGTCCGGCTGCGCCACCTGCGACGGCTTCTTCCATCGCGGCCGCGATGTTTGCGTGGTGGGCGGCGGCAACACGGCGATCGAGGAAGCGTTGTACCTGTCGAACATCGCCCGTTCCGTCACGCTCATCCATAGACGCGGAACGTTCCGCGCCGAGGCCATCATGTTGGACAAACTCAAGGCCAAGGTCGAACAAGGCCTGATCCGGTTGAAGCTGGACAGTGTGTTGGACGAGGTGCTGGGCGACGCAGGCGGCGTGACGGGCGTGCGCGTCCGGCACCTGGCCGACGGAAGTTGCGTGGATCTGGAGGTGAGCGGGTGCTTTGTCGCCATCGGCCATCGTCCCAGCACGGAGCTGTTCGAAGGCCAGCTTGCGCTGGAGGATGGCTACATCGTGACGCAAGCCGGACGCAAGGGACTCGCCACCATGACCAGCGTAGGCGGCGTGTTCGCCGCTGGCGACGTGCAGGACACGGTGTACCGGCAAGCCATCACCAGCGCCGGCAGCGGCTGCATGGCGGCGCTGGACGCGCAGCGCTTTCTGGAACAGACCGCGGCCTGAAGCCTAGGCGCCGCTGCGGCGGCCGCGGCGCGCGGGCGCAACCACCTGCACCCAGTCGCTGCGCAACTGCGCCAGGAAGCCGCTGGCGCTGGGAGTCAGGCCGCGCTCCTTGAGAAACACCACGCCTATGGCCTGGCTCAGCGCAGGCTTGGTCAACGGCCGCGCCACCAGGTCCGCACTCAGCGCGGCCGGCACCGCGCCGCCCGGCACGATGGCAATGCCCACGCCGGCCCACACGCATTGCATCACGGTGGCGAACTGACTGACGGTCACGGCGTGCCGCAACGGCACGCCTGCGATCGACGCATGGCTATCGATCAGACGGCGCGTCTGCGCCTCGCGCGGCAGCGAGACCAACGCATACGGCGCCAGTTGCTCAAGCGTCACGCCGGTCTGCGTGGACAGCGGATGCTTGCGCGGCATCACCACATGAAAGGCTTCGCGGCCCAGCGACACTACCGAAAAATCGCCCGGCACTTCGTCGATATACGTAATGCCCATATCGGCCACGCCGCTGCGCACATCGTCCAGCACGGTGCCGTGCACGCCCTCGCGGATCTGCAATTCGATACGGGGCCGAGATTCGCGGTAGCGGGCGACGATGCCTGGCAGCTGCGTGTAGGCCACCGACATCACCGCGGACACGATGCTGCGGCCACGCTGTTCATCCGAAATCTCGCGCATGTTCTCGTAGGAAATGCGCAGGTCGGACAGCATGCGGTTCGCCAGCGACACGAACTCCTGGCCCGCCGGCGTGGTTTCAACGCGGCGCGTGGAACGATGGAACAGCTCGACGCCCAAGGCCTTTTCCACGCGCTGCACCGTGCGCGTGAGTGCGGGTTGCGAGATGTTCAGCGTCAGCGCGGCGGCGACGAAACTGCCGCACTCGGCGACGGTGCTGATCGCCTGCAATTCGCGCGAACTCAGATCGGGAAGCGTGGCCATGGGTGAATGCCGTTGTGGAGGTCGATATATGCAGGAATCGAAATTATAGATTCCATGCATCCGCCTTGCGCATGAATGAGAGCCCGCCATCTTCCGGGACAGACTGGATTTCCGGAACGCGTCTGCAAGGAGGCTCTTAGTTTCCCGTCAGCGACTTGTCCCTAGAATGCTGAGTCCGGCGCCTGTCACGCGCCCCAAGCGCCATCCCTCATGCCCGCCCCCGATTCCCCCAGTCCGCTTCAACGTCCCGCCTTCCTGCACTACCTGTTCGCGCGCATCGGCGCGTCGCTGGCCTTCCAGATCGTCTCGGTCGCCGTGGGTTGGCAGATCTACGCACTGAGCGGCAGCGCCCTGGATCTGGGCCTGATCGGCCTGGCGCAGTTCCTGCCCATGGCGGCACTGACACTGGTGGTGGGCCACGTGGCCGACCGCTACGACCGCCGCAAGATCGTGGCGGTGTGCATGGCGCTGGAAGCGCTGGCCACGCTGGTGCTGGCCATCGCGGCCCTGCACGGCGTGGGCGGCAAGACGCTGATCTACGCCACCATCATCATCATGAGTTCGGCCCGCGCCTTTGAAGCGCCGACCATGGCCACGCTGATCCCGGCGGTGGTCCCGCGCGAATGGCTGCCGCGCGCGACCGCGCTGGCATCCTCCGGTGGTCAGATCGCGCAAATCGCCGGCCCGGCGCTGGGCGGCGTCGGCTATGGCCTGGGGGCAGGATGGATCTATTGCGTGGCGGCGGCGCTGTATCTGTCCGCCTTCGCCTCCATCGCCACGCTCGTCATCGAACGCGCGCCGCCGCGCAAGGAACCTACCACCTGGCGCACGCTGTTTGCCGGCATCACCTTCATCTTCCAGCGCCGCCTGCTGCTGGGCACCTTGTCGCTGGACCTGTTCGCCGTGCTGCTGGGCGGGGCCACTGCGCTCCTGCCCATCTTCGCGAAGGACATCCTGAACGCAGGCCCCTGGGCGCTGGGCGCGCTGCGCGCCGCTCCGGCCTGCGGCGCTGCCTTGATGTCCTTGACCCTGGCCCGCCTGAGCCTGGGCGAACACGTAGGCCGGCTGCTGTTCGGCGCGCTGATCGTGTTCGGGCTGGCCACCACGGTGTTCGGCCTGTCGACCTCGATCCCGCTGTCCATCGGCGCGCTGGTGGTGCTGGGCGCGGCAGACGCGGTCAGCGTGGTGGTGCGCTCGTCGCTGGTGCAGCTGAACACGCCCGACCATATGCTGGGACGAGTGAGCGCGGTGAACACGCTATTCATCGGCACTTCCAACCAGCTGGGCGAATTCGAGTCCGGCGTCATGGCCGCGGCCTTCGGCGCGGTGCCTGCGGTGGTGATCGGCGGGGTCGGCACCATCGCCGTGGCGGGATTGTGGATGCGGTGGTTTCCGGAGTTGAGGAAGCTCAGGAGCTTGCACGCGCCCTGATGCGGTGCGCGCCGTGAACAGCGCGTCGAAACCCTCGGCCAGTTCCACGTAGAGATTGCGCTGCCTCTATCCCCGGCAGCAACACTCGATAATCTTGATACAATAAGAATCATTATCATTTGATCAAGACATGCCTACGCGCCCGGGTCACAGAACCCGGCGCCGGACATCGACAGGGGCATCATGGGGGAGCGGTTCTTCGGCGTGATCGCCGAGGCGTACAAGGCGTGGAACGCGGAGCTGGTCGGTTTCCTGAACCGGCAGCTCAAGCGTTCGCCCGAGGTTGCCCAGGATCTGGCGCAGGAGACCTTCGCCAAGTGGCTAGCAGCGCATGACGGCGCCGCGCCGCCGGAAAAGCCGCGCGCCTATCTGTACGAGATCGCGCGCAACCTGCTGCGCGACCACTGGCGTCGCGAGAGCGTGCGCGACGAGCACGTGGTGGCCAGCCTGGACGACCAGGGCTTCGAACCCACGGCCGTGGGCCTGGCCGCCCCCGCCGGCCTGCAGCCGGAAGCGCGCGCGGACGCCAGCCAGCGCCTGCGGCTGTTGCAGGCCGCTATCGACGAGATGCCGCCGCGCCAGCGCGAGGCCTTCCTGCTATATCGGTATGATGAGCTCCGCTGCGAGGACATCGCCAACCACATGGGCATCACCGTGCGGGCGGTGGAGAAGCATCTGCAACTGGCGCTGGCGCACTGCAAGCGCCGTGTCCACGGCGAAACGCCATGACCCGATCCCTACCTTTATCCGCTGTCGAAGAGGCCGCGAGCGCGTGGTTCATGCGCCGCCGGGATCGCGCGTCCGATGCCGGCGCCGAACAGGCCTTCCAGGCGTGGCTGCAAGCGTCGCCCGCGCACCGGCGAGAGTACGAGCGGCTGGAGCAGGTGTGGGAGGACATGGCAGCGCTGCCGCGGCCGGACTCCGCGCCGACGCGGACACGCGATCAGACGCCGATGCACACTCACGTCCCGCCGCGCGGC
>NZ_DATCUY010000484.1:0-4168 GCF_036567245.1 Achromobacter sp.
CCCGCCAGCGCCGACCAGGGCACGGGGCCGCGCCGCCGCGCCAGCGGATGGTTCTTGCGGCACACCAGGCCGAAGGCATCGCGCGCCACGGGCGCGAAAGCCACCTCCGCGGTGCGCGGCACCTGCCCCGCCACGCCTACCTGCACCTCGCCGCTCAGTACCAGCCGATGCACGTCCTGCGACGACTCGTCGATGGCGCGGATGCGGATCGCGGGGTGGCTGCGCGCATAGCGCTCCAGCAAGCGCGGCAGCCATTCGTCGGCCAGCGACGGCATCACCGCCAGCGATACCGGCCCCTGGCTGCCCAGGCCGAACTGGCGCGCCGCGTCCAGCACCCGGTCGTGGGTGGCCAGCAACTCGCGGAACAACGGCGCCACCGCAAGACCCAGGGGCGTGAGCTGGGCGCGCTTGCCGGGCTCGAACAGCGGCGCGCCCAACTGCAGCTCCAGGTCCTGCATGGCCGCCGACACCGCCGCCTGCGAACGGAAAGTGCCTTCGGCCGCCAAGCGGAAACTGCCGTGATCGGCCGCCAGCAGGAACTGGCGCAGGTGCTGGATTTTCAGGGGCGAGGGCATGGCATTGGACTAAGGAAAATTCGGATTTTCCGAAATTAACTTGAGTTAATTTGGATTGTCAAAACTCAGCCCGAAACCCAACAATGGCCCCGTCTTTCACCCTACAGGTACTGGAGCAGCGGATATGTCTTTGCAAGTGCGCAAGGTAGTCAGCTATGTGGAAAAAACCCTGATCGAAGGCGGCCGCGCAGCCGAGCGCCCGCTGGTAATGGTCATCGCCGCGGCCGTGATCCGCAATCCCTGGGCCGGCCAGCCGTTCCAGGAAGACCTGCGGCCCAAGATCCTGGAAGCCGCGCCGCCGCTGGGCGAGCTGCTGGTCGCGGAAATCCTGCGCCAGGCCGGCTCTGCCGACCAGGTCGAAGCCTATGGCAAGGCCGCGGTGGTGGGCACGGCAGGCGAAGTGGAACACGCGTCGGCGCTGATCCACACCTTGCGCTTCGGCAACGCCTATCGCGGCGCGGTCGGCGGCACCAGCTACCTGAGCTTCACCAATATGCGCGGCGGCCCCGGCTGCGTGATCACCGTGCCGCTGATGCACAAGCTCGACGAAGGCCTGCGCTCGCACTACCTGACGGTGCAGACCACCATCAACGACGCGCCCGCCCCTGACGAGATCGTGATCGCCCTGGGCGCGGCCACCTCCGGGCGTCCGCATCACCGGATCGGCAACCGCTACTCCGACCTGCAGGAACTGGAACGCGAGGCGCAGGCCAAATGAGCGCGCATTCTCGGCGTACGGGACGCGGCGAGCCGCTGGTGCTGCTGCATGGCGTCGGCTTGGACCACACGCTGTGGGACGACTTGGCGCCGCTGCTGGAGCGGGATTTCGAGGTGCTGCGCTATGACATGCTGGGCCACGGCCACGCCCTCGCCATCGACGCCAGCGTGACGGTGCAGGACTTCATCGCGCAGCTGGATACGGAACTGGACCGCGCTGGCTGGCAAAGCGCCAACCTGCTGGGCTATTCCATGGGCGGCCTGATCGCGGGCGCCTATGCCGCCGCGCGCCCGCAACGCGTCACCCGGCTGGCCCTGCTGAGCACCGTG
Organism: Achromobacter sp.; assembly: GCF_036567245.1. Lineage (GTDB taxonomy): Bacteria > Pseudomonadota > Gammaproteobacteria > Burkholderiales > Burkholderiaceae_B > Achromobacter. Next base: position 1,623 of record NZ_DATCUY010000484.1, read on the forward strand.
TTCCGCCGCAGCCCCGACGAAACTCGCGCGGTACTGGCGCGGCTGGACGCGGCGGCGACGCAAGACCCCGAAGCCGCCGCCCAGGTCTCGCTGCAACGCTGGTTCACACCCGCGTTCCAGGCCGCCCGTCCAGAACGCGTGGCCAGCATCGGCCAGCGTCTGCTGCACAACGACCGTGCCAGTTTCCTGGCCGCGTACCGCGTGTTCGCGCAGGGCGACCCGATACTGGCGCAGGCCGCGCCCGCGATCGCTTGTCCTGCCCTGGTGCTGACGGGCGAGCAGGACGTCGGCTCGACCCCGCGCATGACGCTGGAATTGGCCGAGGCCCTGCCCCATGCCCGCGCGCAGGTGGTGCCGGGGCAGCGACACATGCTGCCGGTGGAGGAGCCCGCCGTCGTGGCGGCGGCGCTGCGCGGATTTTTTCTGGCGGCAGCCGGCGCACCGTCCTGGGTTTAGAGACGGCCGGCCATCAGCCCGCGTAGAGTGGATACGGAGACAAGCAACATGAATCGCAGAACCATCCTGAAGAACATGGCGGCCCTGACCCTGACGCCGCTGGCGGCCGCGTTGAGCAGCCCCGCCAGTGCGCGCGAAGTCCCCTTGCGCGTCATCGTGCCCTTCCCGCCAGGCGGCGGCACCGACGTGCTGGGCCGGGTGATCGCGGCGACGCTGGAGGGCGCGCTCGACCGGCCGGTGGTGGTCGAAAACAAGCCCGGCGCCAGCGGCATGCTGGGCGCCGACTACACCGCCAACGGCGCCAAGGACGGCAGCGTGCTGCTGTTCGCCGGGCTGGTGCCTTCGGTGCGCTACTACGCCCGGCCGCCCGAGGACGTGCTCAAGCAGCTGGCGCCCGTCTGCCCCATTGCGCGTTCGCCCTACATGGTGGCGGTCAACGCCGACCTGCCCGCCAAGACGCTGGGCGAACTCATCGCCCAGGCCAAGCGCGACCCCAAGGGACTGACCTTCGGTTCCCCCGGCAACGCCACGCCGCAGCACCTGGCCACCGAACTGCTGCAGGCCGCCTGCGGCATCGACATGCTGCACGTGCCCTACCGCGGCACGGGCCCGATGATGACGGACCTGCTGGGCGGGCAAATCCAGGTGGTGGTCGCCACCGTCGCTGCGGTGGAGCCGTATCTGCAAGGCGGACGCCTGCGCGTGCTGGCCGTGACCAGCCCGGAGCGCCTGCCCAAGTACCCGGACATTCCGACGGTGGCCGAAAGCGGCTATCCCGGTTTCTCCGCGCAGATCCAGTTCGGCACCTATTGCGCCGCCGGCACCCCGGAAGCCGCCATCGCGGCGCTGAACCAGGGCATCAACCGCGCGTTGCAGACCGAGGCAGTGCGCGCCAAGCTGGGCGAACAGGGCTTCCAGCCCACCGGCGGCACGCCCGCGCAGCTGCAACAGGCGCTGCTGACCGAAATCCGCGACGTGGCGGGGCTGGTGCAGGCGGGCAAGGTCAAGGTCGACCTGTAGCGTCCCCTCATGAGTCCTGATGCTGGATAACCAGCATTTACAGGCGTGTCGTCCTCTGTGCATGCTGGCCGTTGATCCGGCGCAGATCGGGCGCAACATGGAGACGACATGCCTAGTCAGGAATCCCTGCACTCCGCCCATATCCGCGAGATCGAACAGGTCGGCCAAGGCCGGCCCACGCAGCGCGACGCGCACGTGGTCAGCAGCTGGCTGCGCTGCCTGGACCAGTACCGGCTGGATCCCGCCCAGGCCTGCGAAGCCTATATCGTGCCGGATGGCCGGCTGCGCGAACACCGCCAGCAGTCCGAAGCGCTGATCTCGATTGCGCGGTCCGGCCTGGACCATTTGTTCCGCCAGGTCGCCGGCCAGAACTACGTGCTGCTGCTGGCCGACCGCCAGGGCGTCACCGTGGAGTTCCTGGGCGATGCGCAGCAGACCGCCAGCCTGCGCAAGGCCGGGCTTTATCTGGGGTCGGAATGGTCTGAGCAGCGTGCCGGCACCTGCGCCGTGGGCGCCTGCCTGGAAAGCGGCGAAGCCCTCACCATCCACCAGACCGATCACTTCGACAATACCCACACACCGCTGTCCTGCACCGCGGCGCCAATCTACAGCGCCGACGGCGAGCTGGCCGCCGTGCTGGACATCTCGCTGCTCAGTTCGCCCATCCTGAAAGCCAGCCAGAACCTGGCGCTGCATCTGGTCACCAGCACCACCCGCCGCATCGAAATGGCCAACTTGATGGCGCGCACCAGCAATGAATGGGTGCTGCGCTTCGCGCGCTCTCCTGAATTCCTGGACGTGGATCCGGAGGCCGCGATCTCGCTGGACGGCTCCGGCCGCATCCTCGGCATGACGCACACCGGCGCCAAGCTGCTGGCGCGCGCCGCCGGCCTGGACTGGCGCAATCCCGCCGGCCTGATCGGCCAACCCGTCACCCGTTTCTTCGACGTGCAGCTGGATGACCTGCCACGCTACACCCGCGCCCATGCGCCGCAGCAGCGCCTGATCGTGGCCCGTGACGGCAATGCGCTGTTCGCGCACGCCATCGAGCCCCACCGGCCTGCGCGCGG
>NZ_DATCUY010000485.1:0-4267 GCF_036567245.1 Achromobacter sp.
GGGCGGCTTGCTGCTGGGGGCGAAGGCGCAGGCGCCCAGCGCCAGCGTCAAGGGCAGGGCGGCCAGGCGTAAAGACAGTCTGCTCATCGTCATGCTCCCCGTTCCACCGTGTCGCCGGCGTGGGCGCCGGGCGGCACGCCCTCCGGCTCGTCGCGTTCGTCGTGGCGCACGCGGAACCACGCCGCGTACAAGGCCGGCAGGAAGAACAGCGTCAGCACGGTGGCGATGGTGATGCCGCCCATCAGGGCCGTGGCCATGGGGCCGAAGAAGTTGCTGCGCAAGAGCGGAATCAGGGCCAGCACGGCGGCCGCGGCCGTCAACGTGATCGGCCGGAAGCGCCGCACGGTGGCGCCGACGATGGCGTCCACGCGCTTGTGGCCGGCGCCGATGTCCTGCTCGATCTGGTCCACCAGGATGACCGAGTTGCGCATGATGATGCCGAACATCGCGATCACGCCCAGCATGGCCACGAAGCCGAAAGGCTTGCCGAACAGCAGCAGCGCCGCGACCACGCCTATCAATCCCAGCGGCGCGGTCAGCACCACCATCAGCACGCGGGCGAAGCTCTGCAGCTGCAGCATCAGCAGGGTCAGCACGGCTACTGCCATCAGCGGCATCTGCGCGTTGATGGAGGACTGGCCTTTGCCACTTTCCTCTACCGGGCCGCCTACCTCGATGCGGTAGCCGACAGGCAGTTCCGCGCGCAGGGCCTTGAGCTTGGCGTCGATGGCGTGCGTGACGTCTATGCCTTGTGCGCCGGCGTTGACGTCTGCCTGCACCGTGATCGTGGGCTGGCGGTCGCGTTCCCAGATGACCCCGTACTCCAGACCGTAGCGCACGTGCCCCAGGCTGCCCAGCGGCACCGCGCCGTTGGGCGTGGGCATGGCCAGCGTGGCCAGGCGGGCGGGGTCGATCCGCTCTTCCTGCGGCGCGCGCAGGCTGACGCCGATGAGCTTGTCGCGTTCGCGGTACTGCGTGACCGCGTAGCCCGACAGGGTCATGGCCAGGAAGTCCGAGATGTCGCTGGAGTTGATGCCCAGTTCGCGCGCCTTCTGCTGGTCGATTTCGAAACGCACCGATCGTTCGGACGGCTCGTCCCAGTCGAACTGCACATTGGTCGAGCGCGGATCGGCGCGGACCTCGGCGGCCACCTGTTCGGCCACCTTGCGCACCTCGGCGATCTTGTCGCCGCTGACGCGGAACTGCACCTGGAAGCCCACGGGTGGACCGTTCTCGAGGCGAGACAGGCGGGTGCGGATGGCGGGGAACTGTTCGCGCAGCACGGGCTGCAGCCACCGGGCCAGCTTTTCGCGGTCCTCGACGGAATGCGCGGTGATGACCAGCTGGGCGAAGTTCGGAGTGGCGAGCTGCTGGTCCAGCGGCAGGTAGAAGCGCGGCGCACCGGTGCCGACGAAGCTGACCGAGTGGTCGATTTCGGGACGGCCTTCCAACACCTTCTCCAGCCGCTCGACCTGGCGCAGCGTGGATGCGAACGACGCGCCTTCCTGCAGGCGCACGTCCACCAGCAGTTCGCTGCGGTCGGAGCTGGGGAAGAATTGCTGGGGCACGAAGCGGAAGCAGGCCATGGCCACCACGAACACCAGCACCGTGCCTCCCAGCACCAGATAGCGGCGGTCCACGCACCAACCCACCCAGCCGCGCAGGCGCTGGTAGAAGCGGGTGTCGTAGATGTCGTGCTCGTGGTCGTCGGGCAGATGGGCCTCGCGCTTGCGTTCCGGCAGCATGCGGTAGCCCAGCAGCGGGATCAGCACCACGGCGGCGAACCACGAGGTGATCAGCGCGATGGCGGACACCTGGAAGATGGAACGCGTGTATTCGCCCGTGCTGGACTTGGCCAGCGCGATCGGCAGAAAGCCCGCCACCGTGACCAGGGTGCCGGTCAGCATGGGAAAAGCGGTGCTGGTATAGGCAAACGCCGCCGCGCGCGCGCGGCTCCAGCCCTGTTCCAGCTTCACGGCCATCATTTCGACCGCGATGATGGCATCGTCCACCAGCAGGCCCAGCGCCAGCACCAGGGTACCGAGCGATACCTTGTGCAGGCCGATGCCGAACATGTCCATGAACAGCGCCGTGACCGCCAGCACCACCGGGATCGAGATGACCACCACCATGCCGGTGCGGAAACCGAGAGACACCAGGCTCACGGCCAGCACGATGGCGACCGCCTCGGCCACCGAGCGCAGGAAATCATCGACCGAATGCGACACCGCTTTCGGCATGCTGGAGACTTCCGTCAGCGTCAGGCCGGCCGGCAACTGGGCCTTGAGCTCATCGAACTTGGCGCCCAGGGCCTTGCCCAGATGCACCACGTCGCGCCCTGGCTGCATGGTGATGCCTATGCCCAGCACGGGGCCGCCGCCCAGCCGCATCTGTTCGATGACCGGATCTTCGTAGCCGCGGCGGATGGTGGCGATGTCCCCCAGCCGGATCGATTTGCCGTTTACCCGGATCAGCGTGTCGGCCAGGGCCCGGCTGTTGGCATACTGGCCGCTGGGCCGCACGAAGATACGGTCGTCGGCGGTGGTCAGCGTGCCGGCGCCGGCTACGGCGTTCTGGCTGTTGATGGACTGGGCGATCTGTTGAGGCGACACGCCCAGCCGCGTCAGCTGGGTGTTGGAGATTTCCACATAGATGTGCTCGGGCTGGTCGCCAAAGTAGTCCACCTTGGCCACCCCAGGCACGCGCAGCAGCACGGTGCGCAGACTATCGGCGTAGTCGTGCAGCTGCGCGGGCGAAAAACCGTCACCCTGCAGCGTGTAGATGTTGGTGTAGACGTCGCCGAACTCGTCATTGAAGAAGGGGCCTTGCACGCCCGGAGGCAGCGTGGCCGAGATGTCGCCGACCTTCTTGCGCACCTGGTACCACTGCTCGGCCACGGTGCTGGCGGGCGCGGAGTCCTTCATGGTGTAGAAGATCAGCGATTCGCCGGGCCGCGAGTAGCTGCGCATGAAGTCCGTGTTGGGGGCTTCCTGCAGCTTCTTGGCGATGCGGTCGGTGACCTGTTCCTGCACCTGTTGCGCGGTCGCGCCGGGCCAGAGCGTCTTGATGACCATGACGCGGAAGGTGAAGGGCGGATCTTCCGATTGCGCCAGCTTCGAATACGACAGCACGCCGAACAGCGTGATCAGCGTAATGATGAAGATGACCAGGGGCTGGTGCCGCAGCGCCCAGGCCGACAGGTTGAAGCGGCCTTCCTCGTGGCGCTGCGCCTGGGTCGAAGCGTCCTGTTGCGGGCCGCTCATGAGGCGAAATCCTCGGGATGCAGCGGCGGCACGGCGCGGACTTTCTCGCCGGCGGCCACCGTGTGCACGCCTTGCCACACCACGCGCTCACCCGCCTGCAAGCCCTTGGACAGGGTGACGGTGCGGGCGTCGTAGCGCAGCACTTCGACGCGGCGCAGTTCCAGTGTGTCTGCGCCTGCCTTGACGATCCACACCGCGGGCGCGGGGCCGTCGTGGAACAGCGCGGTCGCCGGCACGGTGTAGGTCGTCAGGCTGTCGCCTGCGCGGTTGTCGAAGCTGATGTTGGCCGTCATGCCCAGGCGCACGTCCGCAGTCGGCGCTTCCAGCGTGAGCTTGGCGCGATAGGTGCGGCTTTGCGGATCCGCGGCTGGCGCGATTTCGCGCAGCACGGCGGAAAAGGTCTGGCCAGGCAGGGGGCCGAGCGCGACGCTGGCGCGCTGGCCGATGGCCAGGCCCGCCAGCACGCTCTCCGGCACGTCGCAGATGGCGTCGATATCGCCGGACCAGGCCAGGTTATAGACCGCCTCGCCCGCGGCCACATTCTGCCCGGTGTCGGCCTGCTCAGAGGTGATCACGCCGGCATGGTCGGCCTGCAGCGTGGTGTATTTGAGCTGATCGGCCGCCAGGGCGGCCTGCTGCTGCGCCTGGTCGCGCTGCGCCAGCGCCGCGGCGTAGGCGTTGCGGGTCTGTTCCAGCTGGGTCGCGGCGATCAGGTTTTCGCGAGCCTGGGCGCGGTCGCGGTCCAGCTGCTGGCGCGCGTAGTCCAGCTGGTGCTGGGCCGCCGACAACTGCGCGCGGGCGCTGGCGGCGTTCTTGGCGGCGTCGGCCGGATCCAGTTTGGCGACGACCTGTCCGGGGGTGACGGCATCGCCCAGCCGGACCTGGCGCTCGATGATCTTGCCGCCCACGCGGAATGACAGCGGCGTGCTGTAGCGCGCCTGCACTTCGCCCGGCAGGGTCCAGGCGGGCAGGCGCTCATCCGCCTGGGCGGGCATGGCGACCAC
>NZ_DATCUY010000486.1:0-3075 GCF_036567245.1 Achromobacter sp.
CTCGCTGCCGGCGTTGCCGCCGCTGCCGGCGGAGCGGATGGCCAAGCCGGATTACGCGCAGAGGCTGCGGGACGAATTGTTCGAGTCGGCGCCGACGCCGACAACCACGTCAGCTGGCTCCAGGCCGAACTGATCGCCACCCGGACGCTGTGTGGGGCGGGTGGGTGAGGGCTACCCGCACCTGGCGTGCCCAAGCTGCTTCATGCGTCGATTGCGGGCGGCTTCTGCCTCTATGATGTCGACGCTGAACGAGCCTGTGATGCCGCGCGCTCTCAAGGCCGAGCACGTCTTGTCTGCGAGCGCCTGCCAGTCTTTCCCGGTGTCGTGCATGACCAAGGTGAATTCTGTCGGCCTCACCCAATCTGCATCCAGCACGAGAGGCATTGCTTTGTAATCTGCCTCGACAGATTCACGGAGCTGCTGCTGAGCGGGATCGATGGCGGCCTGGGTAGCGGCATCCGATGATCCCGAGCCAACCGTGCCGTCAACATCGCTGCACGCCTTGAACACCAATGCCAGCAGCGCAACAAGGCCGGCCACAGCGATCACGTTAAAGCATCCGCTTGCCTCCTTACGCGTCACCGGCGCCAGCGGCCCACGCACCACGGAAACAGGCGCCCCGCACCCGGGACATGCCGCAGCCTGGTCGCTCACCTGCCGCCCGCATTCCCTGCATGTCACCAGTGCCATTGTTCGCCCCCTTTGGCGTCGTCGGTTTGGTCAAGTCAAGCTGTCCTCTACTTCCAGGTCAGCAGGTCAAGCATGCCCTTTTTTTGCCGATCATTCAGCAGGCGGAACGCGCGCACCAGTCGCTTTTCGAGCTGTGACAGCTCCTGCACATCGTAGTGGGCGCGGCCGTCGGCGATAGCCGCGTACTGCTTTTCCATCCTCACCTTGGCCTCATCCCCGCAGACCAGCTCATCCAGCGAGATCTGCAGGTGCTCGCGCAGCGCCTGCAATTTCTCGAAGGATGGGGTCTCGCGGTCATTTTCGTAGGCTGAGATCGCGGACTTGGTGATGCCCATGAGATCGGCCAGCGCGTCCTGTGTCAGGCCGACAGCCTGCCTGGCGGCTTTGAACCGCGAGCCGAAAGTCGTCATGCCGGAAGTTTGGCGGTGCTTTACCTGCACCGTGTACGGCAACGCTTGACACCGCTGTACAGTCGTGCTGTACTTGCCCCCATGGACAAGATCAACATCATCCGCACCGCTAGGCTCAAGGCTGGCATGACACAGACGCAGCTCGGCGCCCGCCTTGGCGTCGGCAAGGCAGCCGTCTCGGCTTGGGAGAACTGGCGCGAGGTTCCCAGCACGCAGCGGCTCTCCAGGTTGGCCAGGGCCCTCGACCCTCACCTTGACCTGCATGCATACCTGGCACAGGTCGCCACGGCCAAGTCCAGCCCCAAGGCCAGGGCCGCCTGATGCGTGCCATCGGCTACATCCGCGTCTCCACCGAAGAGCAGGGCCGCGACGGGCACTCGCTGGCCATGCAGCCCGAGCGCATCCGCCAGTGGTGCGCGCTGCACGAGCTGGAGCTGGTCAACATCATCGAGGACCGGGGGGTCAGCGCGGGCACGCCGCTGGACAAGCGCAAGGGCGGGGTGCAGCTGATGCAGGCCCTCAGCGCAGGCGAGGCGCAGGTGGTGGTGGTGTTCCGGCTGGACCGGCTGTTCCGCGACACCCTGGACGGGCTGCTGTTCTTCCGCCAGTTCGCCGAGCCGCGCGGGCTGGTGGTGCAGTCGGTCAGCGAGCTGATCGACACCGGCACCCCGCAGGGCCGGCTCAACCTCAACCTGCAGCTGTCGCTGGCCGAGTACGAGCGGGCGGTCACCTGCGAGCGCAACAGCGCGGTGGCCCGCCACCTGCGCCAGGCCGCGCGGCCGTTTGGCTACACGCCCTATGGGGTGGTCAGGATCGAGGGCCGGCTGTACCGCGACCCTGAAACCTGGCCCTACCGCGAACGCATCATGGCCCTGCGCGCGCAGGGCAAGAACGGCCGGCCGTGCAGCCTGGAGCGCATCTCCGAGGCGCTGCACGAGCTGGGCATCCCCGCCCCGCATGGCGGGCGGCGGTGGAACAAGCCAAGCATCGCGCGAGTGATCAAGACCCATGAGGCGATGGAGCATTACCCGCCGGCGCCCAAGGGCCAAGAAGCGGCGGTTTCACGTGGAGTGGCCGCATGAAGACCTCAATCCTTGACCTGTTGCCGCAAGACCAGTCCCTGCGCCTGCTGCACTTGCAGCACGAAATCTCGGTGCTGGAGCAGGCCCTGGCCTGCATCACCGACCAGTCCAGCCGCGACCAGATCTACGGCCGCATCGCCGGCCTGATCGAACAGCGCCGCGACCGCATGGTCGCCGTGCTGCAGGCCGCCAACGGCGGCGACCTGTCCCAACTCAACGACCGCGCCTGAGCGCACCTGCGGAGCCTGACCCATGTCCATCATCCTTGGCGCCACCTACACCGATGCAGCGACGCAATTTGTCGGCATCGCCATCGCCCACACCGACTACCTGGGCGGCGGCTGCCGCACCCAGCTGCAGACCCGCATCGAGCGCCCCGGCCAGCGCCCTGTCACCGAGTGGTTTGACGATGGCCGGCTGCAGCGACTGCCGCTGATCCCGGTGGCGGCTCTGGCGCCGGCACTGAGCGTGGTGGAGTCCGCCTGATGGCCGCCCGCCCAACCCGCAGCCAGCTCATCGGCACCATCGTCAGCGATGCAGTGCTGCAGTCGCGCATGACCTGGAACGCCTACGCAGAGGCGGTGGTGCAGCACTACCACGCCACCACCGATGTGGCCGACCGGCTGGTCGAGTTCCACGTGGCCACCACCGCCGACAACGCCGACCAGGCCACCCGCAACAACACCCAGACCGTCAAGCGCATGTTGATCGGCGAGATCCGCATGCACGTGGACATCGAGGAATCGCTGATTGGCGCGCTGCCCGAGGCCTGGCGCGAGCGCCTGCTGACCGCGCTGCTGGAGCGGCAGGGCCTGATCTACGCCAAGGCGCCGCGCCCGGCCGACGCGCCCAGCCACTTCAACGTGCCGTGCGAGCTCATGCGCAGCACGGCC
>NZ_DATCUY010000487.1:0-4687 GCF_036567245.1 Achromobacter sp.
TGTCTTTCATTGATAGTGCGTCCTGCGGTCCAGCCAGCGGAACTTGATCAGCGCGGTCAGCGCCAGCACCACCAGCAACACGACGGTCAGCGTGGCGGCGTAAGCCGTGTCCCAGAAACTGAAACCCACCTGGTAGATGTAGTACAGCAGCAGCGTGCTGGCGTTATCCGGCCCGCCGCGCGTCATGACCACCACGTGGTCCACCAGCCGGAACGCGTTGATCAGGGCGTTGATCAGCACGAAGAGCGTGGTAGGCATCAGCAGCGGCCACAGGATGCGGCGGAAATACTGCCAGCGCGACGCGCCTTCCAGCATCGCGGCCTCGCGCAGCGACGGTGATACCGTTTGCAGGGCGGCCAGGTAGAAGATCATGAAGAAGCCGGATTCTTTCCAGACCGTCACCAGCATCAGCGCGGGCAGCGCGGTCTCGCGGTTGCCCAGCCAGTTGGGGCCAGGCGAGCCGAACAGCTGCATCACCTGCGCGATCAGGCCGTACTGCGGCGTGTAGAAGAACAGCCAGATATTGGCCACCGCCACCATGGGCAGTACCGTGGGCGTGAAATAGGCCATGCGCAGGAAACCGCGCCCGCTCAGGTTGCGGTTGACCCACAGCGCCATGATCAGCGCGATGCCGATGGAGGTGGGAATGGTGCCCAGCGCAAACCACAGGTTGTTCCACAGCGACTGCCAGAACACCGGGTCGTCGCGCATGACGGCGTAGTTGTCCAGCCCCACGAAGCGCGCGGGGCGCGCGCCCTTGGGGGTGGAGAAAAAGCTGTGCCATAGCGTCGCCACCGCCGGGTAATGCGTGAAGGCGGCGAGCAGCACGATGGCTGGCAGCAAGAGCAGCCAGCCATAAAGCGCGTTTAAAGAGCGGCTCATCGTGCTTGTCGGATTACTTGTAGGGACGCAGTATGCGGTCGGCCTCGCGTTGCGCGTCGGTCAGGGCCTGCTGCGGCGTCTTGGAACCGGTCAGGGCGGCTTGCAGGGCGTCGTTCAGGGTCTTGGTGACGCGCTGGTTCTCGTGCGTGGAGAACTCCGCCACGCTGACTTCCAGCTGGTCGCGCGCGACCGCGGCGGCCGGCACTTCCTGCGCGTACTTCTTCATCTTTTCGGTCTGCCAGGCGGCCGGGGTCACGGCCACGTAACCCGTGGCGATGCTCCAGTCGGCGGCGCGCTCGGGCGTGGTGACCCATTGCGCGAACTTCAGCGCGGCTTGCTGCTGCGCCGGCGTGCCGCTCTTGAAGATGTAGAAGTTGCCGCCGCCGGTGGGGCTGCCGCCGCGCTTTTGCTGCGGCATCATGGCCACGCCGAACGGGAAGTCGGCGTTCTTGCGGATGTTGGTCAGGTTGCCGGTCGTGGTCCAGACGATGGCGGCCTTCTTTTCCAGGAAGTCCTTGGGCGTGGTGCCCCAATCGATCGTGCCGGTCGGCATGATCTTGTGCTTGGCCGACAGGTCGCGCCAGTATTGCGCGGCTTCCACCACGGCCGGCTTGTCCAGGTAGACCTCGTTGCCGGCCTCGTTCATCAGGATCGCGCCGTTGGGCGTGGTCAGGGCCTGGAACAGCCAGTAGGCGAAGGCGCCGCCCGAAGGGATCTCGATGCCCCACTGCGTGGTGTTGCCGGAGGCGTCCTGCTTGGTCAGCTTCTTGCCGTACTCGACCAGTTCGGCCCAGGTCGCCGGCGCGCGCTCGGGATCCAGCCCGGCAGCCTTGAACAGGTCCTTGTTGTAGTACATGACGATGGTCGAACGCTGGAACGGCACGCCCCAGGTATGGCCGCCGCTGCGGCTGTTCTGCATGAAGGCGTCATAGAAGCCGCCCAGCCACTTCTTGTCGGCGTCGCTCTTGGCCAGGCTGTCGATCGGAACGATGGCGTCCTCGTCGATCAGCGTGAACATGTCGGTGGACAGCAGCACCGCCAGCTGCGGCGGCGTGCCGCCCTTGAGCGCGGTCAGCGCCTTGGCGATCGAGTCCTGATAGGAGCCGGCATAGATCGGCTTGATCTTGATGTCCGGATTCTCCTTCTGGAAATCGGCCACCATGTCGTCGACGATCTTGGTGATCGGGCCGCCGACCGCGACGGGGTAATAGAACTCCACCTCGACGGGCTTGTTCTGCGCCTGCGCAGGCAGCGACAGGCAGGCGGCGGCCAGGCTGGCGGCCAGGGTTTTCAGTACGATGCGACGCATGTTGTTTTCCTTTCCTGTGTACGGGCCCTAGCGGCCGGCGGAGTTGATGACCGCCGAATCGGCGGCAAAGAAGTGCTGCTGGCCGTCCTGCCAGGACAGGCCCAGTGTTTCGCCCGCGCTGGCGCGCAGATGGCCGCCCACGCGCACGGCCACGCCGCTGGTGTCGCCCACGCGGCAGACCACGATGGAGTCCGCGCCGAAGTACTCCACGCTTTCCACCTTGGCCCCAATGCCGTCGGCATCGATGCGGATGTGCTCCGGCCGTACGCCGAGCTTCACGGCGCCCGCGGGCGCGCCAGCAATGGCCGGGCCATGCGTGCCGGCGATGACAGTAGCGCCTTGCAGAGACGTCAGGCCGATCAGGTTCATGGGCGGCGTGCCGATGAAGCGTGCCGCGAATTCGGTCGCGGGCCGCGCATACAGGGCGTCGGGCGTGTCGTGCTGTTCAATCTTGCCGCCGCGCAGCAGTACCACCTGGTCGGCCATGCTCATGGCTTCGGTCTGATCGTGCGTCACGTAGACCATGGTGATGCCCAGGTCCTGTTGCAGGGCGCGGATCTCGCGGCGCATTTCATGGCGCAGCTGCGCGTCCAGGTTGGACAGCGGTTCGTCCATCAGGCAGACCGGGGCTTCGGAAATCACGGCGCGGCCCAGCGCCACGCGCTGCTGTTGCCCGCCCGACAATTGCGAAGGCTTGCGGTCCAGCAGATGGCTCAGGCCCAGCAGGTTGGCCACGCGTTGCAGGCGGCGGTCGTAGTCGCGGGCCGGCTCCTTGCGCACCTTGAGGCCGAACAGGATGTTCTCGCGCACCGACAGGTGCGGAAACAGCGCGTACGACTGGAACACCATAGAAATCCGGCGCTTGGCGGGCGGCAGCTGGGTGACGTCGCGGTCGCCGATGTGGATGGCGCCCGAGGTGGGCGTGTCCAGGCCAGCAATCATGCGCAGAGTGGTGGACTTGCCGCAGCCGGACGGACCCAGCAGGACCGTGAAGCTGCCGGCAGGGACCGTAAAGCTCACTCCATGGATCGCAGCGGCGTTGCCGTACTGTTTGGTGAGGTTATCCAGGACGATGGATGACATGCTGTCTCGAAGATCTAATAGTTAGATCCGCATTGTTGCCTGTTATGAAAACCTTTTCATTGTGCAGCGCAAACATGACGGATGTATGGCAGGACAAACTTTCGTAGTCTAGCTTCGGCCTCAGGCGAACGGGTACGGTCCGGGGTATTCCCCGATGACCGCATGGTGCGTGACCAGATTTTTCCCTTGCCACCAATGCAGCTGGTAGCCCGGCGGTTCCATGATGTATTGCAGCGTCGGGCGCGGCCCCAGCTCCAGCGCGAGCTGGTGCGCGGTGCCGGGACAGGTGGAGGCGACGGTGCCGCCGAAACGCTGGAAGATCGTGCGGTGCAGGTGGCCGCAAAGCACGCGCTCCACGTTGGGAAAGCGCGCCACGATGCGTTCGAGTTCGGGCGCGCCGGCCAGCAGACCGATGGCGTCCATGTGTTCGATGCCGGTCAGGAAAGGCGGATGGTGCATCAGGACCAGCGTGGGCCGCTCGGGCTGTTCGGCCAGGCGCGCGGCCAGCCAGTCCAGGCGGTCCTGGCAGAGTTCGCCGTGGCTCTTCATGGGTACCACCGTGTCCAGCGCCAGCATACGCAGCGGATAGGTCTCGATGGCGTACTGGATGAACGGACCCTCGCCTTGCAGATAGCCGTGGTCCGGGAAGGCCGCGCGCAGCTGGGCGCGGTCGTCGTGGTTGCCGGGTAGCAGGAAATAGGGAATCTCCAGCGCCTGCAGATGTTCGCGCAGCACCTGGTATTCGTGTGGACGGCCCAGGTCCGTCAGGTCGCCGGTGATCAGCACGCAATCGGGGCGCGGGGTCAGCGCGTTGAGAGCGCGCACCGCGGGGGCCAGGAAAGCCGCCGGATCAATGATGCCGTAGGCTTTGTCGCCCGGGGTGCGCATGTGCAGGTCGGTGATTTGTGCGATGAGCATGACGCGTGTACAGATGAAGAGTTGTTGTGGGGAGAGGCCTTAGCGGCGCACCGGCGCGGCGGTGCCGCCGACCACGATGCAGTGCGGCAGGCGGTCCGAATGTGGCGGCCGGCCCTGGATCTGCGCCAGCAGATTCGAGCACGCGGTTTCGCCGATGCCGTCGCTGGGCTGGGCCACGGTGGTCAGGGGCGGCGTCAGCAAGGCGCCGAAACGCATGCCGTCGAATCCGCAAACCGAGATGTCAGCGGGCACGGACAGGCCCAGGCCTACCAGGTCCGCGATGACGGCGGTGGCCAGCAGGTCGTTGGAACAGAACAAGGCGGTGGGCGCCTGCTTGCCGCGCAGCGCAGTCTTCAATGCGTCCAGGTCGCTGCCCGTGTGCGAACTCATGGAGATGTGCTGGATGGCGTCCAGGCCCAGCCGTTTGGCGCAGGCGCGCGCGCCCGTCAGCCGGCGGCGGGCGCGATCCGATGCGGTCAGCGGGCCCGTCACCAG
>NZ_DATCUY010000488.1:0-3892 GCF_036567245.1 Achromobacter sp.
GGGCGCGCCAGCCGCATCCGCCGCCGCGCAGACGCCGGCAGCCGCCGACGAGGGCATTGCCGCACCCCAGGGCTTCTGGATCTTCGCGGCCATATGCGCGGCAATCCTGGTGCTGTTCTATGCGATGCTGACGTGGGCGCGGCTGGAAATCTTCAAGATGCTGATGTCCTCGTTCTTTCCGTTGGCGGTGATGATCGCGGCGGTGCTGGGATCCATCGCATTCGGCCTGGCCACCCCCAGCGAAGCCGCGGCCATGGGCGCCATGGGCGGTGCGCTGCTGGCGCTGGCGTACCGGCGGCTGAATCTACCGGTGCTGCGCGAATCGGTGTACCTGACGGCCAAGACCAGCGCCATGGTGTGCTGGCTGTTCGTCGGTTCGTCGATATTCTCGGCCGCGTTCGCGCTGCTGGGCGGACAGCGCATCATCGAGGAATGGGTGCTGTCGCTGGGGCTGTCGCAGCTGCAGTTCCTGCTGCTGGCGCAGATCATCATCTTCCTGCTGGGCTGGCCGCTGGAATGGACCGAGATCATCGTGATCTTCATGCCCATCTTCGTGCCGCTGCTCAACACCTTCGGCATCGACCCGTTGTTCTTCGGCCTGCTGGTCGCGCTGAACCTGCAGACGGCCTTCCTGTCGCCGCCGGTCGCCATGTCGGCCTTCTACCTGAAGGGCGTGTCGCCCCCGCACGTGACGCTGAACCAGATCTTCCTGGGCATGATGCCGTTCATGGGCATCCAGGTGGTGGCGATCTTCCTGCTGTACGTGTTCCCGGGCATCGGCATGTGGCTGCCGACGGTGTTGTACCGATGAAGGTCTTGGTCGGAGGCGGCGGGCGCGCCGCCTCCAAAAACGTGGTTCAAGCCGCCGGCTGAACCTCGCGCCTGCCCAGGCCCGCCGAGTAGCGGATGAGATAGCCGTCGGGATCCTGCACCAGGAACTGGTGCACGCCGACTTCGGTCGCTCCGGCGCGGTACCACTTCTCCTCGGGTTCCATGTACAGCGGCCAGCCGGCGGCGCGCAAGGCGTCGACGATCGGCGTGATCGCGGGCACCTCGATCTGCAGATTGATCCCGCGTCCCAGCGGCGCTTCCAGCGGGCCGGTGATCCAGTTCCTGCCGTGGCCGTATTCCTCCAGCATGACCTGCGAGCCATTCTTGTCCAGATAGGCGAACTGGTCTTCCGGGCGGTCGTAGGCTATCGAGAACCCGCAAAGCCCGCACCAGAAATGCAGGCTTTTGTGGAAGTCGGACACCAGCAGCTCGGGCACGACGCGGGCGGCGGAAAATTCGGACGCGGGAAGCACGGGGTAGTTCATGGCGGATTTCTGTAGGAATAGGTCCAGGCGGGCGGCGATCAGGGCCGCAATGATAGGTCGGATTCGGCGGCAGGGCGCGGCAGTGCATAGACGATGGTTTCGCGGCCGTAGTGGCGCTCGCGCGCCCGGAACGTGAAGCCCAGTTTCTCCAGGACACGCACGGAGGCTTGGTTGTCGGGCCAGACAACCGCGACGAGTTCGGCCAGCTCAAGCTCGCGCCAGGCGTATTCGCACAACTGCTTCGCTGCCTGGCTGGCATACCCCCGTCCCCAAACCGCGCGTTGCAGCCGATAGGCAAGCTGGATGCTGTCCGTGCCTGCCAGAGGGACCAGGCTCACCCAGCCCACCGCGGCGCCATCGATTGCGATCGCCCAATGGCCCAGCCGGCTCAGCGGTTCGCGCAGCCATGCCAGCAGCTCTTGCCGTCGTGCCTGGTCTGCCGGTTTGACGCCGGTGCTGTAGCGCATGACTTCGGGATCGGATTCCATGGCCAACAGCATGGGGATGTCATCTTCCTGCATGCGGCGCAGGGTCACGCGGGTGGGTAGGGGCATGGATTCAATAGTCCACTGCTGAGGTAGCCAGGATGATAGCGGTTCGAATCGGCGTGTCCGGCTTGCCGGGATATAGTTAGGCGCCTTATTATTATTGCGTCGAGAATCACAGGGTCAGATTACCCATGCAAGACACCCAACACATGCTGGAACCCAAGCACCGCGCGCTGCTTGAAGTCGCTGCCAAACGCGGACTGCCATCGGCGGACGGGATAGGCCTTTGCTTTCAGCTGCTGTCGCTGGCCAAGGCCATCGACCGGGATTGCGCCGCCCGGCTGGCGCCGCGCCAATTGTCGGAAGGGAAGTTCGTGCTGCTGTTCCTGCTGCACGAGCAGGCTGACGGCATGTCGCCGCACGAGCTGGCCGATGGCGCCGGTGTCACGCGGGCCACGGTCACGGGCCTGCTGGACGGCCTGGAGCGCGATGGATTCGTCGCGCGCCGCGCCGGCAAGGATGACCGGCGCAAGATCATCGTGAAGCTGAGCGCCAAGGGGCGGGCCGAGGCCGGCAGGCTCCTCGAAGAACATACGGACTGGATAGGCTCTTTGTTCGCGGGCTTGAGCCCGGCGGACCGGGCGAGCCTGCGCGTGCTGCTGGGCAAGATCTGGCAGGGCACCGACGCGGGCCGGGTCGCGCGACAGGAGGCCATGCAATGAGCAAGAAGACACCCGCCGCGCCGACGGGCCGGGGCGTGAAGGACATCAGCGCCGAACGCCTGGCGCAGTTGAACGCGGGCGAACCGGCTGGCAACCTGACCGAATGCCTGGCCGTGGACTTTGCCGAACTGATGCAGGCGGCCGCTCCGCAGGTGGGCGCCGAGGCCGTCGCCGCTTTGCGTGCCCAGGCAGCGATGGGGATCTCCAAGCGCATGGCCGTCGCAGCGCATCTGCTGCAGGATGGCCTGGGCGGGGACGCCTTCAAACAGTTGCGCAACCACCGTTCGGATACGGTTCGAGGCTGGGCCTGCTTCATGGTCGGCGCCATGCCGGACCTGACCTTGAAGCAGCGGCTGGCGCTGATCCAGCCATTGGCCGACGACGCGCACTTCGGCGTGCGGGAATGGGCCTGGCTGGCGCTGCGCCCGCAGTTGGCGGCCGAGCTGGACACGGCGCTGGAGCTGCTGCGGCCCTGGACGGCGGATTCCTCCGAACGCGTGCGCCGTTACGCCAGCGAGTCGCTGCGGCCGCGCGGGGTCTGGTGCGCGCACATTGCAGCCTTGAAGGCCGATCCCGGCAGGGCGCTGCCGCTGCTGGAGCCGCTGCGGGCCGACCCGGCCGTCTACGTGCAGGACTCGGTGGCGAACTGGCTGAACGACGCCAGCAAGGACCAGCCGGACTGGGTGCGGAAGGTCTGTGCGCGCTGGTCGAAAGGCAAGCCGGCCGAGGCGACCGAACGCATCTGCAAGCGCGCGCTGCGCTCCATCGGAGCCTAGCCGCTGGTCCGGCAGATAAGCCCGCGCCAAGCCGGCCGGCCAGGGCCTACAACTGGCTCATGCCCCCGTCCGCAATGATCTCCGTGCCGACGATGAAGGCGGACTCGGGCGAGGCCAGGTGCAGCACGGTGGAAGCGATTTCCTGCGGCGTGCCGAAGCGGCCCAGCGGCACCTGGGCGCGGATGCTGGCGGCGGTCTTTTCCAGCGCGGCGGCGTCCAGGCCCAGCTTGTCGTAGATCGGCGTGGCGACGGGGCCGGGGCTGATGACGTTGACGCGTATGCCGCGTGGCAGCAGTTCCGCCGACAAGGTCTTGGCCAGGGAGATCAGCGCGGCTTTGCTGGCGGCGTAGATCGATGAGGCGGGCATGCCGATGCGGGCGTTGATCGAGCCGTTCAGCACGATGGACGCGCCCGGATTGAGCAGCGGGTCCAGCGCCTGCAATTGAAAGAAGGCGCCCTTGACGTTGGTCGAGAACGTCTGGTCCCAGAGCGCTTCGGTGGCTTCGGCCAGGGGCGCGAAGCGGGCCACGCCGGCGTTGATGAACACTGCGTCCAGGCGGATGCCGGCCTGGCGCAATTCGGCCGCCAGC
>NZ_DATCUY010000489.1:0-5693 GCF_036567245.1 Achromobacter sp.
GAATTATTGATAGGGATGCCCTGATCATGAACAAGAAAGCTCTTAGCAGGATTGCCACCGTTGCCGCCGCGGGCGCGCTGATGGCAGGCTGCGCCGCGCCGCAGAACCCGGATCCCCGCGATCCCTGGGAAGGCTTCAACCGGGGCGTCTACAAGTTCAACGACACCGTCGACCGCGCCGTCTTCAAGCCGGTGTCGCAGGCCTACACCTTTGTCATGCCGCAGCCGGTGCGTAGCTGCGTGCACAACATCTTCAGCAACGTCGGCGACCTCTGGTCCGGCACCAACAGCTTCCTGCAAGGCCGCGGCCACGACTTCGTCAACACGCTGGGCCGCTTCCTGTTCAACACCACCATGGGCGTGGGCGGCTGCTTCGACGTCGCCTCGGCCAATGGCGCGCGCCGCATCCCGAACGACTTCGGCACGACCCTGGGCGTGTGGGGCTTCAGCCAGGGTCCGTACCTGGTGCTGCCGTTCTTCGGTTCGTCCACCGTGCGCGACGGCACGGGCCTGATCGGCGACTTCGCCGGCACGACCTACGGCTACATGGGCGTGGACGCCATCGACAACGTCCGCTTGCGCAACTCGCTGTGGGGCCTGCGCGTGGTCGATACGCGCGCCAGCCTGCTGAGCGCCACCGACACGATCGACCGCGTCGCGCTCGACCCCTACAGCTTCATCCGCGACGCCTATCTGCAGCGCCGCGCCGCCATGGTGCTGGGCCAGAAGGTGGACGACGAGTCCGCGCTGCCCAACTACGAAGACGACGAGGGCGATGCCGCCCCCGCCGCGCAGCCGGCGGCACAGCCCGCCGCGCAACCCGCGGCGCAACCTGCGGTCAAGTAAGCCGCCGCGCTGCGCCCTCAGTACAAGTAAGGAGTTTTGATGCGAGTTTCTTTTGTTTCCCTGCTGCAGCGTCTGGTTTTCGCGGGCCTCCTGGGCCTGGGCCTGGGCCTGACCGCTGGCGCGCAGGCCAAGCCCGACGCCAACGGCGCTCCGGACCAATTCGTGCTGGCCACTGCCAACGAGGCCCTGGATGTCCTGAAGGCGGACGGCGCGGTCAAGGCGGGCAACACCGCCCGCATCAACCAGGTGGTCAACGAGCACATCCTGCCCTACGTCAACTTCCAGAAGACGACCCGCCTGGCCGCCGGCCGCTACTGGCGCCAGGCCACCGATGCGCAGAAGAAGGCGCTGGCCGAAGCCTTCCGCGGCACGCTGGTACGCACCTATAGCGGCGCGCTGACCCGCGTCACCTCCAGCACCAACGTCACCGCCTTGCCGTTCCGCGGCGATCCCAAGGCCGACGACGTCGTCGTGCGCACGCTGATCAGCCAGGCCAACGGCCAGCCGACCGGCGTCGACTACCGCCTGGAAAAGACGCCCCAGGGCTGGAAGATCTATGACATGAACGTCGAAGGCATCTGGCTGATCGAGAACTACCGCAACCAGTTCGCCCAGCAGATCAATCGTGACGGCATCGACGGCCTGATCCAGGCGCTGAACCAGCGCAATCAATGACCGGCCTCGCGGCTATCGCGGCCCGGCGCGCCCTTGTGGCCCGCCGGGCCGATTGTTTTAGGGACAGACCAGCCGGATACCCGGGGAGATGCCAGGGCTACCGGCCAGAGCCACGGCAACGCGCTTATATAATGATCAATTCGCTCTTTCCGGGCCATCCCCCGCCGTCATGTCCGCCGTCAGTCTAGAAAACGTCTCCAAGGTCTACTCCCCGCGCCAGCGCGGCTGGCAGAAGCTGCTCGGCCGCGCGCCCGCCGCCGGCTTCCAGGCGCTGGATAATGTCAGCCTGAACATCGAACACGGCGAGTTCTTCGGCCTGCTCGGCCCCAATGGCGCCGGCAAGACCACGCTGATCTCGATCCTGGCCGGCTTGGCGCACGCCAGTTCAGGCCGCGCCACGGTCTGTGGATACGACGTCGTGGCCGACTACAAGTCGGCACGGCGCGCCCTGGGCGTCGTGCCCCAAGAGCTGGTCTATGACCCGTTCTTCACGGTGCGCGAAACCCTGCGCATCCAGTCCGGCTATTTCGGCCTGCGCAAGAACGACGACTGGATCGACGAAATCCTGTTCAACCTGGGGCTGGCCGACAAGGCCAACTCCAATATGCGGGCGCTGTCCGGCGGCATGAAGCGCCGCGTGCTGGTAGCCCAGGCGCTGGTGCACCGCCCGCCCGTGATCGTGCTGGACGAACCCACTGCCGGCGTGGACGTGGACCTGCGGCGCACGCTGTGGGAATTCATCTCGCGCCTGAACAAGGCCGGCCACACCATCATGCTGACCACCCACTACCTGGAAGAAGCGGAAGCCCTGTGCGGCCGCATCGCCATGCTCAAGCGCGGCCGCATCGTGGCGCTGGACACCACCCAGGCCCTGATGGCCCGCGTGGGCGGGGTCGACCTGGAAGACGCCTTCGTGCGCATCATGCACGCAGGCGACGAGCAACCCGCGCCCGCCCTGCAACCCGAAGAGATCTCGTCATGACCCAGCCCGCCGCGACCGCCAGCCAGCCGCTGGTGCAGCCCCGCCTGGATGCGGGCTCCGGCTTCCCGACCTTGCTGCGCAAGGAATTGCTGCGCTTCTGGAAGGTCAGCTTCCAGACCATCGCCGCCCCGGTCATCACCGCGCTGCTGTACCTGCTGGTCTTCGCCCATGTGCTGGAAGGGCGCGTCATGGTGTACGGCAGCGTGCCCTACACGGCGTTCCTGATTCCCGGGCTCATGATGATGAGCATGCTGCAGAACGCGTTCGCCAACCCCTCGTCATCGCTCATCCAGAGCCGCATCACGGGCAATCTGGTCTTCATGCTGCTGCCGCCGCTGTCGCACCGCGACATCTTCGCCGCCTATGTGCTGGCCGCGATCGTGCGCGGCCTCGCGGTCGGGCTGTGCGTGTGGGTGGTGGCGCTGTTCTTCGTGTCGCTGATCCCCGCCCATCCGCTGTGGCTGGCCGTCTTCGCCGTGCTGGCCTGCGGCATCATGGGCGTGCTGGGCCTGATTGCCGGCCTGTGGTCCGAAAAATTCGACCAGCTCGCAGCCTTCCAGAATTTCCTCATCATGCCGGCCACCTTCCTGTCCGGCGTCTTCTATTCCATCCATACGCTCCCCGCCTTCTGGCAGAGCGTGTCCCACTGGAACCCCATCTTCTACACCATCGACGGCTTCCGTTACGGATTCTTCTCGGTGTCGGACGTCTCCCCCTGGCGCAGCCTGGCCGTGGTGACGGGGGTGTTCCTCGCGCTATCGCTCTATGCGCTGCGGCTACTGGCCAGCGGCTACAAACTCAGGAACTGACGTCCATGCTTCCCACTCCCGCGCAAGTCCGCCAATACATCGCGGACGGCCTGCCCTGTGAACATCTCGACGTGCAAGGCGACGGCTCGCATTTCGACGCGGTCATCGTCAGCACCGCCTTCGAAGGCAAGCGCCTGATCCAGCGCCATCAACTGGTCTATGCCGCGCTCGGCGACCGCATGAAGGCCGAAATCCATGCGCTGTCCATGCGCACCCTGACGCCCGCCGAATACCAGCAAGCAGGCAAGTGATGGACAAGCTACGCATCACCGGAGGTTCGCGCCTGCACGGCGAAATCTCCATTTCCGGCGCCAAGAACTCGGCCCTGCCGATCCTGTGCGCCGGCCTGTTGACCGCCGATGCCCTGACCCTCAGCAACGTGCCGCATCTGAACGACACCGCCACCATGCTGCGCCTGCTGGGCCGCATGGGCATGCGCGCCGAGCGCGCCGCGGACGGCACGGTCACGCTGCAGGCCAACCAGATCGACAAGCTGGAAGCTCCCTACGACCTGGTCAAGACCATGCGGGCTTCGATCCTGGTGCTGGGTCCGCTCCTGGCGCGCTTCGGCGAAGCCCGCGTCAGCCTGCCCGGCGGCTGCACCATCGGTCAGCGTCCCGTGGACCAGCACATCAAAGGCCTGGCCATGCTGGGCGCTGAAATCAGTATCGAACACGGCTTCGTGGTGGCGCGCGCCAAGCGCCTGAAGGGCGCCTCCGTGCGCACCGACATGGTCACCGTCACCGGCACCGAAAACCTGCTGATGGCCGCGGTGCTGGCCGAAGGCCGGACCGTGCTGGAAAACGCCGCCTGCGAACCGGAAGTGGTGGACCTGGCCGAACTGCTCATCAAGATGGGCGCCCGCATCCAGGGCCACGGCACCAGCCGCATCGTGATCGACGGCGTGGATCGCCTGCACGGCGCCGATCACCGCGTCATATCCGACCGCATCGAAGCCGGCACCTTCCTGTGCGCGGTCGGCGCAGCAGGCGGCGACATCGTCCTGCGCAACACGGACGCGGACATCCTCGGCGCCACCCTGAGCAAGCTGACCGAAGCCGGCCTCACCATCGAGACCGGCCCCGACTGGATCCGCTGCGCCATGTCCTCGCGCCCCCGCGCGGTGGGCTTCCGCACGCTGGAGTACCCCGGTTTCGCCACCGACATGCAGGCCCAGGTCATGGCGCTGAACACCGTGGCCGAAGGCACCTCGGTCATCGTCGAGACCATCTTCGAAAACCGCTACATGCACGTGCAGGAATTGCGCCGCATGGGCGCGGACGTCGACATCGACGGCCACACCGCCATCGTGCGCGGCGTGCCGAAGCTGTCGGGCGCCACCGTCATGGCCACCGACCTGCGCGCCTCGGCCAGCCTGGTCATCGCCGGCCTCGCGGCCGAAGGCGAGACCCTGGTCGACCGCATCTACCACCTGGACCGCGGCTACGACCAGATGGAAGTGAAACTGCGCGCCCTGGGCGCGAACATCCAACGCGTTACCGGCAAGGAACAGGCATGAACGATGCCCCCACGACCGTCCCCCCCCTGACCCTGGCCCTGTCCAAAGGGCGCATCTTCGAAGAGACCATGCCCCTCCTGGCCGAGGCCGGCATTGAAGTCCCCGAGAACCCCGAAAGCTCGCGCAAGCTGATCCTGCCCACCAGCGATCCCGGCCTGCGCCTGATCATCGTGCGCGCCTCGGACGTCCCCACCTACGTGCAATACGGCGCGGCCGACCTGGGCATCGCGGGCAAGGACGTGCTCATCGAGCATGCCAAGGAACAACCCGGCGGCCTGTATCAACCCATCGACCTGAACATCGCCAAGTGCCGCCTGGCCGTGGCCGTGCGCAAGGGCTTCGACTACGAAGGCGCCGTCCACCAGGGCGCGCGCCTGCGCGTGGCCACCAAGTACGTGCAGTCAGCCCGTGAACACTTCGCCGCCAAGGGTGTGTACGTGGACATCATCAAGCTGTATGGTTCGATGGAACTGGCGCCGCTGGTGGGCCTGGCCGACTGCATCGTGGACCTGGTGTCCACCGGCGGCACCTTGCGCGCCAACGACCTGGTCGCGGTGGAAGACATCATGCCGATCTCCTCGCGCCTGATCGTCAACCAGGCCGCACTGAAGACCCGCGGCGCCCGCCTGCAACCGCTGTTGGACGCCTTCGAGAGAGCCGCCTCCCGCAATGCCTGACCCTCGCCCGCCGCGACGCCGCGGCGGCCGCTACCTGCTTGCTCCATGACGCCATGGCCCTGATCAATCGTCTCGACTCCCGCGATCCCGGATTCAAATCCGCCCTGTCCACGCTGCTGGCCTTCGAGGCCACCGAGGACGAATCCATCGACCGCGCCGCGGCCGGCATCCTGGCCGACGTGCGCG
>NZ_DATCUY010000490.1:0-23673 GCF_036567245.1 Achromobacter sp.
ACTGAACGTTGGCTCGTCGATTACAACGAATACCGCCCGCATGAGTCGCTGGGCGGCCTCCCGCCGGCGCACTTCATGCCTCGGTTAACCCTCGCTCCGATCATCTATCCGCCAATGTCTACTTGACAGGGGTGCTTACGCAGCCAAGCGCATAGCCTTATCAACCGCCTTGCAGATCGTCTGAAGGACCTCGAATTCGAGATCGCTCAGGTGCGCGCCGGCGCCTACTCGGTACTGGTCAAGATTCGACTCGAGTTGGTCTTTCGAGGGCTTCAGATTCGAAGTGCTCATTGGGTCTCAAACCTGCATTTTGCACAGCGTAGAAATGGTGCCAGACTGCAATTCCACTTTCGAAATCCTAGTCCGACACCTTTTTCCGGTTTTCCTCTCAAGATTTCTGTCTGGCTCCCTATGAGCCCCTTTTACTCGGCATACCAAGCATCGTAAAAGTCGCCCAACTCAATGCCAGCAACCTCTGGCAGCGCTTGCAATCCGACAAGGAGAGCCTTTCGATCCTCTTCAGACGGGGAACCACGCCCCGCCGCAACCACAATACCGTCCGTTTCGCGTAGGGGCAGCCTACCACCAAGACCACAGATCAATAGTTGACGTGATTCAACTAGGTCAATGACTGCTTCCCACCATGCATCGTAGCTGGGCGCAGCAAGCGGTTCCTTGAATGTGATTTTTACGTCGAAGCAAAGCTCCCGAAACTCACCTAGACGACGTTTTTTTCGCTGGCGAGCGTTGAGTCTGCATATGCGATTTTTAGTAGGTATACGGGTCAGCATGAAAGGAGTTTCTATTAGGAAATGTGCCAAACTAGAATTTCAACACACCAAACGGTAGTCACACACCTTTTTTAAAGGAGACACCCCATGCCAAAATTCGTGACCATCGGATATGGCGATCAAGAGGGTTACGATCGCACCCCACAGGCCATCCGAAACGCAGCGCATGCGCACGACGCAAAATTGCAGAAAGACGGTGTACTGATGGGCATCGCAGGCAAGCCAGTACAAGTTCGCAACCACGAAGCCGCACGGGTTGAAACGACAAACGGCCCATTCATGAAATCACCCTTACCAGTAGCCGGCTTCGCCATCATCGAAGCCGCCGACATGGCCGAAGCTATAGCAATGGTGTCGCAAACGCCCTGCGCCGTCGCGCACGGGGTCGTTGAGGTGTGGCCGCTGGAACAACCATAGCGACACCTCTCATTCGCAGCATAGGTTTATCTCTTGCGAGAACAAGGGCATGGCAGCCCCGCGCCAATCCCCTACCCCGCATTCACAAATGCCGATGGCTGCAAACCATGGCCTGCCCGATCAGCCCCTCGATCAGCCCGGCGAGTCCCCTCGCACTTCCATCATCCAGCCATTCCGTCCGAACCATCCGAAACCCCATCGCCAAGCTGTACTGCCAATCCAGCTCCAGTATCCGGTAATCGCGCCCATCCTCCGCGCAATGCCACTGCGCCGCCGGATCCTCATAAGCCGCCCCAATAAAATCAACATGCGAGTCGAACGGCGGCATGGATTCCAGCAGTTCATCTGACCCCGGCAAACTAGGCTCGGAGAGATTCTCCCCCACCGCCACATGCGGCTCAGGGCCGTCATAGGCCAGCAGCATCAACGGAAAATTCTTGGGGTCTGCATCATAGGAAGCCCGGGTATCGTCGGTCAGATAGTCACGAGCCGCCGGCCCCAGGCAGTACTGCGGGCTATTCCAGTCGCTGCTCTCGTTATCGGCATACCGGTCCCCCGGCGTAATACCGTGCTCAGCCAGCAGCGCCAGAGCTTCTTCCATCGTGTCGTTATGGCGTATCGGCATAT
This sequence comes from Achromobacter sp., assembly GCF_036567245.1. GTDB lineage: Bacteria > Pseudomonadota > Gammaproteobacteria > Burkholderiales > Burkholderiaceae_B > Achromobacter. The sequence goes on from NZ_DATCUY010000490.1 coordinate 1,836, forward strand.
CCGCCGGCAGATACCCCGCCCCCACGTACATGGCGATCACGTCTCCCGAGGTGCGCAGGCCTTCCTGATATTGGTACGAGCCTTCGTTCAAGCTGGCCAGATCGAAGCTCAGGTTCAACAGCGCGCGATACGGAACACCGTCGCCGCGCGGTTCCATCACGTATCCGCCTTCCAGCAGTTTGGTTTCCAGCGCCCGCCAATCAGGCGGCGGCAAATGCATGTCACGGGGGCACAAAAACTGGTGGTGTTCGGACATAGGCGGGACTCGCTCTGCTGGAGTTGTTGGGGCCGGCGAATTGTAAGCTGGCGCCCCGCGCATTTCCCCAGGCAGAGGAATCAGGCAGCGCGAACGCTTAATCCACTTTCGCCCCCGACCGCTGCACCAGCGGCACCCATTTGGCGATATCCGCCTGGATAAATGCCGCCAGTCCGCTGGGTGGCCCGTCGTGGAAGATCTCATACCCCAAGGCCTGCAGCCGCTGGCGCTGTTCGGCGCTGTCCATGACTTTGCGCGCGGCGGCGTTGAGTTTTGCCACGACGGCCGGCGGGGTGCCCGCGGGGGCCATCAGGCCGAGGTCGACGGTGATCACGTAGCCCGATACGCCCTCTTCCATCATGGTCGGCACGTCTGGCAGCAAGGGGGATCGGGCCTCGCCGGTGACCGCCAGGGCGCGCAGCTTGCCTTCCTTGACCAGGCCGGACACGCTGGGCGTGTTGTAGAAGGCGAAGGCGACCTCATGCGCCATGACGGCGGCCACGCCTTGCGGGGCGCCACGGTAGGGGATATGCGCGGCCTGGGTGCCGGTGATCGACAGCAGCAGTTCGGCCGACAGGTGGTGCGTGGTGCCGTTGCCGCCGGACGAGTACATCAGTTTGCCCAGTTGGGCTTTCAGGGCAGAGACCAGTTCGGGCACGGAGCGGTACGGGCTGTCGGACGGCACGACCAGCACATTGGAGCCGCCGGCCAGATAGGCGACCGGCACGAAGTCCTTGGTCGGGTCGTAGGACAGCTTCGAGAACAGTCCCAGGTTGATGGCCCAGGTATTGTTGGAGCCCAGCACCAGCGTGTAGCCGTCGGGCGAGGCCTTGGCTACGTAGCTCATGGCGATCTGGCCGCCGCCGCCGGGCTTGTTTTCGACGACGACCGTTTGCCCCAGTTGCTGACTAAGGCCGGGCTGGATCGAGCGCGCCAGGATATCGGCCGTGCTGCCCGCCGCCAGCGGCACGACCAGCGTTATGGGACGATCCGGAAACGGCGCCGCCTCGACTGGCGTCGCGACAAGCGACGTACAGGCCAGTACAGCCCCCAGTACAACCCCCAGTAGTGCTTTCATGATGCCTCCGCGCTGGCGCGATCAATGGAAACCATGCTGGCTTGCATGATGCCAAGCAGCGTATCGGAGGAGGCAACCCCGAAAAATAGGCGGGGTGCTATAGCGTCATGCCATCACGGCATGGCGGCGTCGCGGCGCAGGCGTTGGGAGACCGAGCGGACCACGGCGACGAAGGCCTGGGCAGCCGGAGACAAGGGGTAGTTGGCCAGGCGCGCGATGGAGATCGGCCATTCCAGCGCCGGATTGCGCAAGGCGATGCCCTTGATACCGGCGGGCATCTGCCCGCGCGCGATCTGCGGCAGCATGGCCACGCCCATGCCCGCCTGTATCAGGCCGATGGCCGTGGACAGGAGGACGACGCGCTGTTCGACGCGCGGATAGATGTTCGCGGCGATCAAGCGGCGGCTGATGTTGAGCCAGGCGGGCGCTTCGGGATTCAGCTGGATGCAGGGCAATTCGGCCAGCACCTTGGCGTCGACCTCGTCCAGCCTGGCCAGGGGATGATCCATGCGCGCGAAGAGCGCGACGCCGCTGTCCGAAAGCTGTTCCACCATGATGCGGGAGTCGTCGTCCTGCATGACCGCGCCCAGGCCGACGTCGGCCTCGTGCGAGAGCAGGCGCGTGCGGATCTGCTGCACCATGCAGTCGACCACGATCAGGTCCAGTTGGGGGTGGCGCTGGCGGAACTCCATCAGGATGTGCGGCAACAAGGTGGCCGCGCTGACGTGGCCCACGGCGACCATGACTTTGCCGCGCTTCAGGTCGGAGTGTTCGCGGCATTCCTGGATGGAACTGTCGATGGCGAGGATGGCGCGCCGCGCCGCGTCGACCATGGCCTGGCCGTCGCGCGTCAAGGAGACCTCGCGGCCGCGCACCACCAGCGGCTGGCCGACTTCGGCCTCCAAGCGGCGGATCAAGTGGCTGACCGAAGGTTGCGACAGGCCCAGGCGTTCGCCGGCGGCCGTGAAGCTGGCCGTTTCACCGATAGCGACCAGCGCGCGCAGTTGGCGCAGGGAGACGGATTCGATCGGCTCGGTCATGTAGCGACGTCATGATGGAATAGTTTGCATACTATAGCTATATGGATGTGCGGTCCCTAAGATGGGATTTCCCTAACCCGCCAGGAACCGCAATGCCCCACTCTTCCTACGCCGCCGACCGCATGGGATCGGCCATCGTCGAACCTACCGGCCGCTTCGAAGCGGGCAGCTTCGCGTCGTTCACGCTGACGTACACCGCGGGCTATTTCGGCATCGACGACACCGGGTCGATCAAGATCGTGCACCGCTTCGCCAGCGACATGGGCAAGCCGCAGTTCGATCAGCCGGACGGCTGGAACTACACCACGGTCGAGGCTTCCAACGGCGCGGTGTTGCAGGTCGAGTACGACGGCAAGCGCAACATCCGGCCCTGGGACAAGACGCTATTCATCCGGGTGGTGCGCGGCTACCTGGAGGAAGGCGATCGCATCGTGGTGCGCTTCGGCGATACGCGGCAGGGCTCGCCCGGCATGCGGGTGCAGACGTTCAGCGAGCCTACGTTCGAATTCAAGGTGCTGGTGGACGCCTTCGCGACCTACAACTACACCGAGCTGCAACACTCGCCCACCATTGCCGTGGTGGCCGGGCCGCCGGTCGCCTACAAGGCCATCCTGCCCAGCCAGGCGGTGGCGGGCGAGCCCTTCAGCCTGGGTTTCAAGGGCGAGGACAAATGGGGCAACCCCAGCGACCAGGTAGCGGGCGAGTTCACCTTGCGCAGCAGCCTGCCGCTGCACGGCCTGCCTGCCACGTTCACTATGCGCGAGGGCGACCTCTCGTCGCGGCTTGAAGGGTTGGTGGCCGAAGCGCCCGGCGAGCTGCGCATCGAGGTGCTGCGCGACGGCCTGCCCGTGGCGCAAAGCACGCCCTGCCGCATCGTCTCGGCCGGCGGCAGAACGCGCGGGCACTATTGGGCTGACCTGCACGGGCAGTCCGAGGAAACCATAGGCACCAATTCCGCCGAGGACCTGATCCTGTTCGCACGCGACCGCGCCTTTCTGGACGTCATGAGCCACCAGGGCAATGATTTCCAGATCACCACGCCGTTCTGGGAACAGTTGAACAAGCTGACCGCGCAATACAACCAGGATGGATCGTTCATCATCTTTCCCGGCTATGAATGGTCGGGCAACACGGGCCTGGGCGGCGACCGCAACGTGCTGTACCTGAAGGAAGGCCGCCCCATCCATCGTTCCTCGCACGCCCTGATCGACGACCTGTCGGACCTGGCGCTGGACGCCAACGACGCCGATGCGCTGTTCGACGCGTTGAAGAACGAGGATGTGGTGGTGTTCGCGCATATAGGCGGACGCTACGCCGACATTACGCGGTCCCATGACGCGCGGCTGGAGCGCTCCATCGAGATCCACTCCGACTGGGGCACCTTCGAATGGCTGCTGGAGGATGCCTTCCGGCTGGGCTACCGCGTGGGCATCCTGGCCAATAGCGACGGGCACAAGGGCCGGCATGGGGCCAGCCATCCTGGCGCATCGATGTTTGGCGCATATGGCGGCCTGAGCTGTCTGATTGCCGACCAGCTGACGCGCCAGTCGATCGCCGAGTGCCTGCGCCAGCGCCGCCACTACGCCACCACCGGATGCCGCGCCTACCTGGACGTGCAAGCGCATTTCGACAGGCCGGCGCAGCGCTATTCCGATGATCCCAAGCTGGGCGCCCCGGTCACGCGCGAGCCCGTCACGCAGGCCGACATGGGCGCCATTCTGTCGTACGACGGCGACTCGCTGGAACTGTCCTTCGAGGTCCTGACCCATGGCGCCATCGAGCGCGTGGAAGTCCGCAACCGCATGGACGTGGCGCAGACGCTGTACCCCTACGACGAGGCCGCGCTAGGCAGCCGGATCCGCATCGTCTGGGAAGGATCCGAGTATCGCGGCCGCGGCCGCCAGACGATCTGGGACGGCAGCGCGACTCTGGAGGGCAACACCTTCGTCGATCCGCTGCCCATCAATTTCTGGAACCTGGACAAGACCCTCGCGCAACCCCGCCCCGACCTGCTGAGCTGGCGCTCGCTGACCACTGGCGGCTACAGCGGCATCGACGTGCGGCTGAGCGATCCGCGCGCTGGCATGCTGAAAATAGACACGCCGGTGGTGCGCACCGAGATCCCCGTCGACCAGATCGGACTGGAGCCGGTCGTCGTCGAAAACGGCGGCATCCGGCGCCGGCTCCAGGTCTATCGCCTGCCAGACGAGAACCCGGTGCGGCGGATGCAGGCCCGGGTGCGCGTACCGCTGCACACAGACTCCGACAATGCGGTGTACCTGCGCATCACCACCGAGGATGGCTTCTTCATCTACTCCAGCCCGATCTATGTGGAGCGGACCGGGTCCGGGCCGAAATAAGATGGCTGGCCGCTAAGCGCCGGCGGCATCGATCAATTCCGCCGAGGACTCCCGCAGGCACTCGGCGAATAGCTGCGTGGTAGATGTCGTGGTGTCTTCGCGCCAGTACAGGATGGCCTCGCCCAAGGGGCCCAGCAGCGGCAGCGGCAGCATCCGCATGCAACATGGCAAGCAGCAGAAACGTTGCCTCACATGAGGTCAACCCGACAAGCGTCAGATGCGCGCCGAGCAACTCCACCAACACCAGCGCGCGGAGCATCATCAAGGTCGGCCCATCGAGCCGCGGCCGGTGGTGGGAAATCTCCTGCAACGCACCTTCTGCTCGGGCTTATGCGACGGAATCGGCGAGGGGCAAACGTACCGCATCCCTTTCCAGCGTTTCGATCAGTGCGTCGCGCATCACCGCGACGGGTCGCACAAGACGGCCTGGCAGCACGCCATGCACGAGCCATACGCTCAGCCCGCTATTGAACTCCGGCACATCGACGATCTGCAGCGCATTGCGATGCGGGCTGCGCGCCAGCACTTCAGGCGCAGCGAGCCCGACGCCCAAGGCGCGCGCGACCAGCGACAACTGCAGTTCCGAACCGAACGCTTCGACAGCGACATTGAACGGCAAACCCGCCGCAGACATGGCGCGGCTCAGTGCTGAACGCATTCCGCAGCCGTCCTGGTTCAGCACCCAGGGATAAGCCGCTAGATCGGCGAGCGAGACGGGTTTGTCGGGCAGACTGAACGAGCGCGGCGCGACGACGACCGTGGGCTTATAGGCGAGAAGCGTCGACGTCAGGCCTTCCGGCAACGGCACGCCTTCGGGTAAAAGCACGACGACCGCGTCCGCCTTCGCCTTTTCGATGCCCTCCAGCAGTCCTGGCGACCAGCCCGCTGTCACGCGCAGCGTCAGATTCGGAAAGGCGGCACGCAGGCGGTCGATGGGTTGTTCCAACGCCAGCTCAGACAAAAACGGCGGCACCCCGATCCTAAACTCGCCTGTCGGCTCGCTATCAGGCGACGCGACGGCCAGCAGGTCGTCGACCGCGCGTAGCACCGCACGCGCAAGGCCATAGACATCGTTTCCTGCCGCCGTCGGCTTGAGCGGCTTGCTCTGCCGGTCGAGCAACTCGATGCCGAGCATCGTTTCCAGATTCTGGACACGGCGCGTGAGTCCCGGCTGAGTCAGAAACAGCCTCTCTGCGGCCCGCACCATTGAGCCGTTTTCGACCACTGCCACGAAAGCCTGCAAGTCACGCGTGTTCATAAAACAATCTCGCATAAACATTATCAAGATAATTCAATTGTCGCATAACGTTCTTGTCCTTAGGATGGGCCACACTCGTACACCCGGAAGCCCAAACCCATGAGTCAACCCGCTGACGCCTGCGCTCGCAAACTGCCCTCCGCTTCGCTGCCCTCACTGCAAGCGGATGCGTCCCCAGGCGGTGTCCTGACCACGTCATTGACGATCTTTTTTGCCGCCGCCGTCGGCGTGATCGTCGTGAACCTGACGGCCGCGCAACCTCTGACGGGGCCTGTCAGCCGAGCACTGACTCTGCCGCCCGAGCTTGCCGGCGTGATCGCGATGCTCCCGCAACTCGGCTACGCCGCAGGTCTGCTATTGCTCGTACCGCTATGCGACCTCCTCGAAAATCGCCGCCTGATCGTCTGGACGCTCGCCTGCTGCGCGATGTTCCTCGGACTAGCGTCGCTCGCGCGATCAGGCTGGCTGTTCCTGGCATCGGTGTTCATGGCGGGGGCGACATCGAGCGTGATCCAGATGCTCGTGCCGATGGCGGCGTCGATGGCGCCTGAAAGCCGGCGCGGACGCGCAGTCGGCAACGTGATGAGCGGCCTGATGCTTGGCATCCTGTTGTCACGACCGCTCGCGAGCCTGATCGGCGGAACGTTTGGCTGGCGTGCGTTCTATGGCATCGCGGCGTTGGCCGACTTGCTGCTTGCAGTCGTGCTGCTGACACGGTTGCCGAGTCACACGCCGCACACGGCCGCTCGCTACCTGGACTTGCTGCGCTCGCTGTGGACCTTGCTGCGCACCGAACCCGTCTTACAGCGTCGCGCGACGCTTGCCGCGCTCGCGCTCGGTGCGTTCAGCGCGTTCTGGACAGCCATCGCACTGCTTCTCGCCCAGCCGCCGTTTTCGCTGGGTATGCAAGGCATTGCCGCCTTCGCGCTGGCGGGTGCAACCGGTGCGATGGTGACGCCGCTCGCGGGCTACCTCGGCGATTGCGGCGCGGGGCGTGCGACACAAATCGCCGCGCATCTGGTGATGATCGCGGCGGTACTCGTGCTCGCGGCTGCCGGGGCGGGCTGGGGCGGGTTCTCCGCGGCCACGCATCCCGTCCTTGCACTCGCATTGCTGGTAGTCGGGGCGGCGGCGCTCGACGCCGGTGTGATCGCCGATCAAACGCTCGGCCGACGCGCGATCAACCTGATTAATCCGGCGGCTCGTGGCCGATTGAACGCGCTCTTTGTCGGCATCTTTTTCGTCGGCGGCGCAATTGGTGCTGCGCTGTCAGGCGCGGCATGGGCATGGGCGGGATGGAATGGCGTGTGCGTCGTCACACTGGGATTCGCAATTGCCGTGTTTTTGTTCGGCTGCTTCGACCGTGCCGCGGAGTCGAGCCGCCGATGAAGTGAACAGGGTCACCGCCGACGGCGCAGTGCGCGAGGCGCTGCACACAGACTCCGACAATGCCGTGTACCTGCGCATCACGACCGAGGACGGCTTCTTCATCTACTCCAGCCCGATCTATGTGGAACGGACCGGGTCCGGGTCGAAATAAGGCGGCCGGCCGCTAGGCGCCGGCGGCATCGATCAACTCCGCCGAGGACTCCCGCAGGCACTCGGCGAATAGCTGCGTGGTAGATGTCGTGGTGTCTTCGCGCCAGTACAGGATGGCCTCGCCCAAGGGGCCCAGCGGCGGCAGCGGCAGCATCCGCATGGTTCCGCGCTGCACGTAGCGGCGCGCGAGCGACAGCGGCAGGATCGAGACGTATCCCCCGTCGCGCAGCAAGGACAGGTTCAGCGCCAAGGAACTGGACTCGATGGTCGGGCGCAACAGGGTCACGCCATGTTCGGCCAGGATCTCGACCATGGTCGCAAAAGCGGGCGAGCCCTGCATCGGCGTGATCCAGCGCACGTCCTGCAGGTCGGCCCAGGCCACGGGGGTGTCGGGGCCGCCCAATGGGTGGCGCGTACCCACCACGAATACGAAGGGCTCGTGATGCAAGGACTCGTGGCGCATCACCGGCAGATACCCGGTCACGCGGTTGCGGCCCAAGGCCAGGTCGAGGTTGCCTTCATCCATCATCTTGAGCAGGCGATCGAGCGTGGCTTCCACGAACGAGAACGAGGCGTTCGGCGCGCGCCGCGTGAACAGTTCGACGGCATGCGCGATCAGGGGTTGGGGAATCGTCACCACGGCGCCGAATCTGACGTGGCCCGCCGTGCCAGAGGCCAGCGCCTTGACGTCGCGCCGCGCCAGTTCGATCTGGCGCAGGATCTCGCGCCCGCGTTCGACCAGCACGCGGCCTATGCGCGTCAATTCAATGGCGTTGCCCACGCGGCGCACGACCGGCGTGGCCAGCGCCTCCTCGATCTCCGCGATCTGCTTGGAGATGGCAGGCTGCGTGACGTGGAACGCCGCGGCCACCCGCGTCACCTGACGCAGTTCGCCCAGCGCCACCAGGATGCGCAGATGCCCAAGCTTCAGGCCGCTGCGGAAGAAACGTTCTATCGAGCTGTCGGACGGCGTGCTGGCGGGCATATCGGGAGTGGAAAGACTGGGGAATTTGTCGCCATTGGGTAATGGCGCAAGCCGCCAATCATAACCAAATGGTAATGCCGAATGCGGAAAGTGTGATTTGCCGCCGAATGCGAGCAGCCCGTACCCTTCGAACGGACAGCACTGTAGTGCAGGCCTTTCGTGAAGCATCGACGATCAACCGGGAACAATGATTGATCCCACGTCGATGCCGCATCGCATAACCGAACTCACAGTCTGCCGAATAACTCGATGTGCCCCATGGCACACACCCACGGAGACAACACCCATGAGCACGTCCCTATCCGGCGGCGCGCCGGCCTATGCCGGCGCGCAGGCCGCGCAGAATCCTGCGCAGCTTGACGCGCTGTACCGCAAGCTGGCCTGGCGCATCATGCCGTTCCTGTTCCTGTCGTTCATCGTCGCGTACATCGACCGCGTGAACGTGAGCTTCGCCAAGCTGCAAATGCTGGCCGACCTGTCGATGTCGGAAACGGTCTACGGCTTGGGGGCCGGCATTTTCTTTCTGGGCTACTTCATCTTCGAAGTGCCCAGCAATCTGATCCTGCATCGCGTGGGCGCGCGCATCTGGATCGCGCGCATCATGGTCACGTGGTCGATCATTTCGAGCCTGACGATGTTCGCGCAGGGACCGCTGTCGTTCTATTTGCTGCGTTTCCTGCTGGGGGTGGCCGAGGCCGGCTTCTTCCCGGGCATCGTGCTGTATCTGTCGACCTGGTTCCCGTCGAGCCGTCGCTCGCAGATCATCGCCTTGTTTATGGTGGCCATCCCGGTGTCGGGCGCCATCGGCGGTCCGCTGTCCGGCTGGATCATGGAACGGTTCGGCGGCCTGCATGACCTGGCCGGTTGGCAGTGGCTGTTCCTGGTCGAAGGTATCGGGTCGCTGCTGGTCGGGATTGCCGCCTTCTTCATGCTGCAGGACCGGATCGAGACGGTGAAGTGGCTTAGCGCGGACGAGAAGCGCCTGCTGGCGCAGGATCTTGCCGCCGACGACAGCACCCGCGCCCGCCATAGCGTGCGGCAGGTGTTCGGCGACCGCAAAGTGTGGCTGCTCGGCCTGCTCTATTTCTGCATTGCCATGGGCAACTATGGCCTGGTGTTCTGGCTGCCGACGATGATACGGGCGGCCGGCGTGGCCAACCTGGGCAGTATCGGCCTGCTGTCGGCGGTGCCGTCGCTGGTCAGCGCGGTGGCGATGATACTCATCGCGCGTCATGCGGACCGTACCAACGAACGCCGCATCCACGTTGCCGTGTGCTGTGTGCTGGGCGCCGTCGGCATGCTGGTTTCGGTGCTGCTTGCCGAGCACCTGTGGTGGTCGATGGCCGCCCTCATCGTCGCTGCTATCGGCATCAATTCGATCGCGCCGGTCTTCTGGGGCATACCCACGGCGATGTTGAGCGGCGCGGGCGCCGCAGCGGCCATCGCGCTGATCAATTCGGTCGGCAACCTGGCCGGCTTCGTGAGTCCCTATGTCATCGGCTTTCTCAAGGACACCACGGGACAGCTGCTGCCCGGCATGATTCTGTTGGCCTGCGCGCTGGTCGGCGGGGCCTTCATCGCCATGTCGCTGCGCACGAAGCGGGGTCAGGCATGAGCGTGCCCGTCTGTCTGGTGACCGGCGCAGCCAGCGGCATCGGAGCCGCCACGGCCCTGCGCTTTGCGCGTGAAGGCTGGGCGGTGGCCATCAACAATTTCGACGACGGCACCCGCGCCGCGGCCGAGGCGGTGGCCGCGCAGTGCAGCGACGCCGGCGCCCAGACGCTCATCGTGGATGCCGACGTGGGCGACGACGCGGCTTGCCGCCGCATGATCGATGCCGTCGCGGCACGGTGGGGACGGCTGGACGCGGTCGTGAACAGCGCGGGCACGACCCGCGTGATTCCGCACGGCGACCTGGAAGCGATCGACGCCAGCGAGTTCGAACGCGTCTATCGCGTGAACCTTATCGGCATGTTCCAGATGACGCGCGCCGCGGCGCCCCTGCTGCGCGAGCGTCCGGCAGGCGCGGCGTCGGGCTGCGTCATCAATATTTCTTCGCTGGCATCCCTGAATGGCACGGGATCGTCCATCGCCTATGCGGCCTCCAAGGGCGCGGTCAATTCGCTGACGCTGTCGCTCGCGCGCAATCTCGCCCCGCAGGTCCGCGTGAATGCCATCGCCCCGGGCATGGTCGACGACGGCCTGCTGCGGCGCGTGCTCGGTGACGAGGCCTACGCCCGCGTGGTCGACGGCATGCGCGAGAACGCGCCGCTCAAGCGGGTGTCTCAGCCGTCGGAAGTCGCGGAACTGGCCTGGTTCATCGCCGCCCGCGCGCCGGCGATGACCGGCCAGGTGCTGGCCATCGAAAACGGCTTGATGCTCAACATTTGAGCCTTCCCGATACTAGGAACTCCATCCATGAAAGATCTGCACAAACACCGCTCCCGCACGGTCACCGAGGGCGTAACGCGCGCCCCGCACCGTGCTTTCCTGCGAGCCACGGGCCTGGACGACGAGGCCATCGACAAGCCGTTCGTCGCCATCGTCGACACATTCGGCGAGAACACGCCCTGTTCCATGTCGCTGAACCAGGTCTCGGACAACGTCCGTCTCGGGATCGCGGCCGGCGGCGGCGTGCCGATACGGGGCTCAGCGATCTCGGTCTCCGACGGAACGTCGATGAATCACTCGGGCATGCGCTTCTCGCTGGTTTCGCGCGAGACCATCGCCGACAGCGTCGAGTTGTTCGTGCGCGCCCACTGCTACGACGCGCTGGTCGGCGTGGCCGGTTGCGACAAGACCCTGCCCGGCATCCTGATGGGCATGGTGCGCGTGAATGTCCCCGGCGTGTTCCTGTTCGGCGGCGCGATGTTGCCGGGCGTGGCCCCGGACGGCTCGCAGGCCACGATCCTGACGGCCATCGAGGCCGTGGGCGCGGCGCAGCGCGGCGATATGTCGGCCGAGACGCTGCGCGGCATAGAAAAGCGTTGCACGCCGACCGCCGGCTCCTGCCCAGGGCAATTCACGGCAAACACAATGGCGATGGTCGCCGAAGTGCTGGGGCTGGCGCCGCTAGGCTCGGCGATGGTGCCGGCCGTCTATAGCGAACGCATCGCGATTGCCCGCCGCGCCGGTGAAAACGTCATGCGCGCACTGCGCAACGGCGGGCCGCTGCCGCGCGACCTGGTTACCCGCAAGAGCCTGGAGAACGCCTGCGCGGCCGTCGCCGCCACCGGGGGTTCGACCAATGCCATGCTGCACATCCCGGCCATCGCCCACGAGGCAGGCATCACATTCACGCTCGATGACGTCTCGGAAGTGCTTGCACGCACGCCGCTCATCGGCGACATGCAGCCGGGCGGACGCTATCTTGCCGTGGATCTGCATCATGTCGGCGGCGTGCCGGCGGTGCTCAACGCCCTGCTCGCGGGCGGGCATATACACGGCGACACGCTCACGCAAAGCGGCGAAACGCTGGAAACGGCGCTGCGCGCCTTCCCCGGCCCGGACGGCCGCGTGGTCAAGCCGCATGACGAACCGCTCTCGCCCAACGCAGGGCTGGTGGTCCTGCGCGGAAATCTGGCCCCGGACGGCGCCGCGCTGAAGACCGCCGGCCTCAAGCAGCTGGTGTTCTCGGGCACGGCGCGGGTGTTCGAGACGGAGGAAGACTGCATGGCGGTGGTTGCCGCCGGTAGCTATCGGGAAGGCGACGTCCTCGTGATACGCAACGAAGGGCCCAAAGGCGGCCCGGGCATGCGTGAAATGCTGAGCGTCACCGCGGCGATCTATGGGCAAGGCATGGGTGAAAAGGTCGCGCTGCTGACCGATGGCCGGTTCTCGGGCGCCACGCGTGGCATGTGCATCGGCTATGTGGGCCCCGAAGCCGCGGCGGGCGGTCCGATACGCCTGCTGCGCGACGGCGACCGCATCCACATCGATGCGATCAAGGGGAGCCTGGACGTCGAACTCTCGGACGAGGAACTCGCGGAGCGGGCGAAGGCCAGCCAGCCGTTCGTGCGCGGCAGGCTGGGCGGCGTGCTTGAGAAGTATGAAGCGCTGGTGCGTCCGGCCAAGCTGGGCGCCGTAACCCATTCCGGGGCCGTGACGTGGCCGTACGAAGCTCATATCGGGGAAGCGCCTGCCCACGGAGGCCAAAAATGACGAGAACGCCGCGCGTCGGCTTTTGCGGCATTGGCCGCATGGGTGAACCCATGACCCGGCGGCTGTTGGCCGCCGGGCACGAAGTCTCCATCTGGAACCGCTCCAGCGCGAAGCTCGGCTCCCTGGTCGCTGCCGGGGCCGTGGCAAGCGCCACGCCTCAGGCGCTGGGCTCAAGCATGGAAATCGCCCTGCTTTGCCTGGGCGACGGCAAAGCCGTGGAGGACGTCGTGTTTGGCGAACACGGGCTGGCGCACGCCGCCACGCCGCCCCCTTGCCTCATCGACCATTCGACCTTGTCGCCCGCGCTTACGCGCGCCCTGGCCCGGCGCTGGACGGCGTCAACCGGCGGCGTGTGGATCGATGCTCCTGTTTCGGGCGGCACGGACGGCGCGGCTAACGGCAAGCTGGCCATCATGGCGGGCGGACCGGCGGACGCGATCGAAGCCGTGACGCCCTTGCTGCGCGCATACGCCTCGCGCGTCACGCGCATGGGCGACGTCGGCGCGGGCCAGACCACCAAACTGGCCAATCAAGCCATCGTCGCGACCACGCTCGCCGGTTTGGCCGAAGCCTTCGTGCTGGCCAAGCGCAGCGGCATCGATACCGCCGCCCTGCCGTCGGCCCTGCAAGGCGGCTGGGCCGATTCCGTGCTGCTGCAAACCTTATGGCCGCGCATGGTGGCCCCGCCCGAGCATGCTACCGGTACGGTGCGCGTGTTGCTCAAGGATCTTGACGCGATTGCCGAACTCGCCGAAGCGAGCGCCACAATCCAACGCGTGCTGCCAGAAGTTCGCCGGCTGCTGCAGGATGCCGCGCAGCGTGGGATGGGGGAATGGGATCTATCGCAGGTATTCCGGATCGGCGAAGCGGAGAGTCAGGCTAGCGCGTAGCGGACTGGGCGTTAGGGAGCGTTTGGCGGCAGGGGAAGCGTGCTTGGAGGTGTTGGCATGCACTGAGACGATATACCCCTGACAGGTGAATATTGTCTCGATACATGCTCCGGAATGCTCAGAAAGGGCAACCGCGGGAAGGCCTGGCCGGCCACATCAGGCTCCTCCGATCCGCAACAACAACTTCCCACAGACCTCCCCGGACGCCAGCCGCTCATGCGCCGCCTCGGCCTGCCCCATCGAGTAAACCGAATCGACTACCGGCCGTATCGTCGCGGCTTCAATCAGCGGCCAAATATGTTCCTGTAGCGCCACGGCGATCTCCGCTTTGACATCATCCGAACGAGCGCGCAGCGTAGCGCCGGCTATGCTTAGCCGCTTCGTCATCAGCCGGGCAATATCAATCGACGCCATCCGATCCTGCTGGAAGGCAATCAGCACCAATCGCCCGCCCACGGCCATGGCGCTCAGGTCACGGACAACGTAATCCCCGCCCACCATATCCAGCACCACGTCCACTCCCCGTCCGCCAGTCAGTTCACGGATCCGGGCCACGAAATCCTCGCGGCGGTAGTCGATGGCGGCAACGGCGCCCAGTTCCAGGCACAGCGCGCACTTCTCCGGGGAGCCTGCCGTAACGTATACGGTGTGCCCCAGGGCTGCGGCCATCTGGATCGCCAAGGTGCCCACGCCGCTGGCGCCACCGTGTATCAGCAGGTTTTCGCGCGGCGCCAGCCGCCCGAGCTGCCACAACATGGTCCACGCGGTGAAGGCGGCCTCTGGGAGTGCGGCGGCGTCTTCAAGGCTGACTCCGCGCGGCACGGGCAGGCAGGAAGCGGCCGCCGCCATGCAGTACTCGGCGTAGCCGCCGCCGGAAAGCAGCGCGCACACAGCGTCGCCGACTCGCCACTGCGTGACGCCCGGACCTAGCGCTGCCACGTGGCCCGAGACCTCCAGGCCAAGCAGGTCGGAAGCGCCGGGCGGCGGCGGGTAACCGCCCTGGCGCTGCACAAGATCGGCGCGGTTGATGCCTGCAGCGGCAACGCGGATCAGGACTTCGCCGGGACCGGCCACGGGAGGTGGACGATCGGCCCGGCGCAACGCGCCGGCCGGGCCGGTTTCCATGCAGGACATGATGTCATGCGCGCGCACGAGACCTCCCTATCCAGCCCATCTGCTTGGCGATGACTTCGAGCATGACCTCGTTGGCTCCTCCCCCCACCGCGACGATGCGCAGGTCGCGCAGCATGCGAGCGATGCGGTTGTCCCACATATAGCCCTGGCCCCCGAAGAACTGGGCGCAGGCGGACGGGATCTCCAGGGCCAGTTTGCCGGCCAGATACTTGGCCATGGAGGCGCGTCGCACTACGTCGTCTCCGGCGACGAGTGCCTGGCCTGCGCTGTAGGCGAGCGCGCGCAGGGCTTCGATCTGGGTGGCCATTTCGGCCAGGCGGTGGTAGATAGCGGGGTTGTCCATCAAGGGACGGCCGAATGCGCGGCGTTCGCGTGTGTAGTCGGAGGTCAACTGGACGGCATCGTCGAGCGCCGACAGGGTACGCAGGCAGGCCCACAGCCGTTCTTGCTGGAACTGTTCCATCTGGTACAGGAAGCCTTTGCCTTCTTCACCGATAAGGTGGCGGCGCGGCACCCGCACGCTGTCGAAAAAGACCGGCGCCGTGTCCGAACAGTGCATGCCCAGCTTGCGCAGTGGTTTGCCGACAGCGACGCCGGGCGTGTCCATGGGGACCACGATGAGCGATTTATTGCGGTATGGGCCGCCCTCGTCGCTGGTGTTGACCAACAGGCTGATCCAGCGCGCGTGGGTAGCATTGGTGATCCACATTTTGGCGCCGTCTATGACGTAGTCATCGCCGTCCTTGCGGGCGCGGCTGGCGACCGCGGATACGTCGGACCCGGCGCCGGCCTCGCTGACTCCGATGCTGGCCACCGCCTCGCCACGAATGGCCGGCGCCAGGAATTCTTCGCGCAGGGCGTCGCTGCCGTGCGCCGCCAAAGCGGGAATGGCGGACAGATGGGCGCCGATGGCAAATGGGATGCTGGCGCAGTGCGCGTGGCCCAGCTCTTCGGCGGCAACCATCACGTAGGAGAAGTCCAACTCCAATCCGCCGTAGCGGACCGGCTTGTTGATGCCGAGCAGGCCGAGTTCGCCAGCGCGCCGGAATAGTTGCGGCAGCGGGGCCGCGCCCTGCTCTTCCCAGGCTTCGGCGTGCGGGTCCAGTTCCAGGCGGACGAACTTGCGGATCCCGTGGCGCATGTCCTCGTGTTCTGCGGTGAAAAGGCTGCTCATTTTTTCTCCTCGGGCAAGGGGCGGACGTCCAGACCGGCGTTCTGGAGCAGCCGGCGTTCATCCTGATAGGCCTGGCGGGCGTAGGCCGCGTACTCTTCGGGGTTGCGATGCCAGGCCGTCTGATTGATGGTCGTCAGCAACTCCAGATGGCGCGGGTCGTCCAGCGCTTTTGAGAAAGCAGTGTGCAGTTTCTGCACGATCTCGGGCGGCATGCCTTTGGGCCCAACCAGACCGTAGGGGCTTTGCAGCACCAGGTCGATGCCCAGCTCGCGGGCTGTGGGCACATTGGGCAGCGCGGGGCTGCGCTCGGGCTCCCAGATCATCAGGATGCGTGCCTTGTCGCCCACGGCAGTCAGCGTGCTGATGGCGTCGGCATTGACGGTGACCTCTCCGCCCAGCAAGGCGCGGGCGGTCTCCGCGCCGCCCTTGTACGGCACGTGATTCAGCTGCAATCCGGTCTGGCGCTGCAGTTCCGTCATGCCCAGGTGCTGGGTGCTGCCCATGCCCACCGATGCAAAGCTGACTTCGCCCGGATGCGCGCGGGCGTAGTCGGCCACGTCCTGCCAGGTCTTGAAGGGCGAATCCGACCGCACCGCGACTCCCAGCAGATAGCCGGACAGTCCGGTGACGTAGGTGAAGTCTCGCAAGGGGTCCCAGTTGGTCTGTTGCAGATGCGGCAGCCGGAACACGCTGACGGGAGCCTGGGCCAGCGTATAGCCGTCGGCCGGCCCCTTGGCCGCCAGCGTGCCGGCGGCCAAGGTTCCGCCCGCACCGGGGCGGTTCTCCACGATGATCGGTTGGCCCAGTTGCTGGCTGACCAGTTCAGCCAGCACGCGCAACTGCCGGTCGGTGCTGCCGCCCGGCGAATAGGCGACCTGCACAGTGATGGGCCGCGCCGGGAATACCGGCGCCGCCGACGCGGCCGAAGCCACGGCCAAGCCGGCCGTCAGGCCAGCCAACAATCTCGATAGGTGCAACATGTCTCTCCTCCTCGGGGCGGGACCTTTCGGCAGCCGTCCTCTTAGCGTTGCAAGATCAAGGCGTCCAGGGCGACCGCCCCTTGCGCCTTGGCCAATAGCGGATTGACTTCGATATCGGTAACATCCCCGGGCAGCGCGAAGGCGGCACGCGATATGGCGGCGATGGCGCCGCATACCGCGTCCAGGTCGGCCGGCGCCTGGCCGCGATAGCCAGTGAGCAGGCGAAAGCCGCGCAGCTCCTCCAGCATCTCGCGCGCCATGCGCTCGTCCACCGGCAGCACGCGATGCGCCGCGTCGCGGAAGACTTCGGTGAACACGCCGCCCAGGCCCACCGTCATGGCCAACCCGAACACCGGATCGCGCGTGACGCCGACGATCAATTCGCAGACGCCGCTTTCCATGCGCTGGACCAGCACGCCGCGCACCGCGCTTCCCGGCGCGTTGCGGGCGGCATTGTCCAGCACCTCCTGGCTGGCTGCCCGCACCGCCGCCTGGTCGCCCAACCGCAAGCGCACGCCGCCGATCTCGGTCTTGTGCGGGATGTCCGGGCTGAGCACCTTGAGCGCCACCGGGTAACCCAACTGCTGCGCGCATTGCGCAGCCTGATCCGGATTCGCGGCGGGCAGCTCGACGCAGACCGGCACGCCATGGGCAGCCAGCAGGCGTTTGGCCTCGCATTCGTCCAAGCGGCGCGGAATGGCCGGCACCGGCTCGGGCGAACTGCCTGCCCGCCGCAGACGCGCCCAATGCTCGCGGCTATCTGCCATTTCGAACCAGGGCAGGTACACCGCCAGCGCGGCCACGGCGCGCGCAGCATCGGTAAAGACAGGTACGCCCGCCGCCTCCAGCTCGCCGCGCGAGCGGGCGCGGCCGGTGTCGATCGCGATGAACAGACGGCCCGACACCCGCGAGGCCTCGATCAGCTCATGAGCGATGCGGTCCAGCAGGTAGCCCGTGCCGTACACCAGCACGGTATCCACGCCGTCGTCATCGGCCAACGCGCCGAACACCTTGCCGGCGATACCTTCGCGGTTGTAGAGGTTGGCGGTCAGATCGATGGGGTTGCCCACCATGCCCAGTTCGGGCGCCGTGTCGCGCAAGCGTTGCTGCAGGTGCGCGGCCAACGGCGGCACCTGCAGGCCGCTGTCGACCAGCAGATCGGTCAGCAGGCCGCCCATGGCGCCGGAGATCGACGCCACCGCCACGCGGCGGCCGCCGCGCCGGCCTCCGAAGCTGGTCAGATAGGCCAGGTCCACCAGATGGCCGGGATCACGCGCCTGCATGATGCCCAGCTGGCGAAACGCCGCCCGGTTGACGGCCTGGTTGCCGGCCAGGGAGGCCGTGTGCGACATCGCCGCCGCCGAGCCCTGCTCGGTCTCACCGGACTTGATCAGGATGAGCGGCTTGCCCGCCTGGCGGAAGCGTTCGGCCACCGCGATGAAGCGCTCGCCGTCGCGCAAGCCTTCCAGGTAGCCGATGGCGCAGCGGGTCTGCGGATCGTCGACGAGGTAGTCGAGGTACTGGGCGAACTCCAGGCACGCTTCGTTACCCGTATTGATGAACTGATTGAAGCGCACGCCGCGGTCCCGGCCTGCGCCGTAGATGACCGCGCACATATTGCCGCTCTGCGTCAGCAGCGCGACATGGCCCGGCTCGCTGGGCGGGTAATCCTTCAGCAACGTGGCGAAGGCGCTGATGGCGCGCGTGTTGAGATTCGCCAGTCCCATGCAGTTCGGCCCGCAAACCGCCATGCCGGTTTCCTTGGCGAAATCCACCAGTTCCTGCTGGCGCGCCACGCCAGCCTCGTCGGCTTCGGCGAAGCCGGCGGCGTAGACGATCGCGGCGCGGATGCCACGCTCATGGCAACGCCTCAAGGTCGGCAGCACCGCCTCGGCGCCGATCGCCAACACCACCAGATCGGGCGCCTGCGGCAGTGACTCGACATCGGGATAGCACGCCAGCCCGTGCATCTGCGGATACTTCGGGTTGACCGGATAGACCGCGCCGCCATAGCCGAAGTCGACCAGATGATCGATGGCGATGCCGCCCAGCCGCTTGGGATCGGCCGACGCACCGATGAACGCGATCGAGCGCGGATCCAGCAAGCGCTGCATGGGCGTAGCATGCGGCGGATGCGACGCCAGCACGGCTTCAGGCTTACCCATGGACGCTCCTCAGGTCCGTCTTGTTGTGCGAAATCACTTCCGTCATGCCGCGATCCCGGATCTCGGCGAATTCTGAGGACGCGTGCGTGACCTGATGGGTATCGAAGTGCGCCTGGACCGCATTGCGGAAGCCCTGGATGTCGTAGGTGCGGTTGACCGACTTCTTCAAGGCCCGCATCGCGAACGGTGGCGCTTGCGCGATGCGCTCGGCTGCCGCCATGGCGCTGTCATCCAGCGCATCGCGCGCCACTACGCGGTTGACCATGCCGATGCGGTAGGCGTCGGCCGCGTTGATGCGCTCGCCCATGAAGAGGAATTCCTTGGCGTGGCGCATGCCCATGACCCAGGGTTGGAACAACACCTCGGTGGCCGCCAATCCCATGGAGAACATCACCGAATCCCAGAACCACGCGTCATCGGCGGCGATAATGAGATCCGCCATATTGGCCAGCATGAATCCCCCCGCCACGCAGGCGCCCTGCACTTGCGCGACCACGGGCTTGGGGCAATCCCAGATGTTCAGGCAGTAATCCAGGTAATGAAATTCTTCGTAGCGCCAACGCTCCTGGGCGCTGAAGTCCGATCGCTTGGCCTGAGCCTCTTTCAGGTCGTGCCCGGCCGAAAAGTGCTTGCCCTTGCCGGCCAGCACGATGACGCGCACCGATTCGTCCGCGGACGCCGCGGCGATGGCGGCATCCAGGTCGATCAACATTTGCCGCGTCTGGGCGTTTGCGGCATCGCCACGGTTTAGCCAGATGCGGCGCACCGCGCCGCGGTTCTCGATGATCAGGGGGCTGTCGTTTTGCATGTTGTCTCCATCCCGGCGATGTGCCGTGCTGGACATTTCAAAGATTCCTGCGGCACACTGCACGCAATACAATCCAATATGTGCGCAATATGAACAAGCCGCAGAAATCGGTGGAAGGCGCGCAGAGCGTCTTCCGCGCCCTGGATCTGTTGGGGCTGATCGCCCGCCAGCACGCCGAGGGGGCCGCGCTGGCGGACCTGGTCGAGGCCACGGGCTTGGACCGCACGACGGTCTATCGACTGGTCGGCACGCTGGAACATGAACACCTGGTGGAACGCGACGCCGTCACGCGCCGCTACCGGCTTGGCATGGAGGCGATGCAGATCGGCCTGACCACCATGGGACGCGCGCCCATCCTCGACGAGTGCACGCCGGCCATGCTCGAAGTGGCGCGGGCCAGCGAGGACACGGTCTTCCTCATCGTGCGTAACGGTGATTTCGCGCATTGCCTGCACCTGGAGCAAGGCACTTTTCCCATCCGCACCGTCACGCAGCACGTGGGTGGCATGCGGCTGTTGGGACTCGGCACCGCCGGGCTGGCCTTGCTGGCCACCTTGCCGGACGTCGAGATGGACGCCATCTACCGCCGCCACCCCGATGAATACGAAAGGCATGGTCTGACGAATGCGCGACTGTCCAAGCAAGTGCAGCAGATCCGCGCCGACGGCCATGCGGTGACGGTCGACGTCATCACGCACGGCGTGTGCGGAGTCGGCGTGGCCTTCGAGATCGGCCACGGCGGCCACGCGGCGCTGAGCGTGGCCTCGATCATCGACCGCATGCCCCCGCCGCGCCGCCTGTGGCTGGCCGAGCTGATGCGCACGCAACTGCGCGCGCGCGGCTTCACACCGGTGGCCGGCACGGCCTGATCCGCACGCTGTTCATATTGCGCACTTTTTCTTGCGCAAGGTTTGCAGCCCCTAGTCCCGCTGGCTTTGAATAACTGTTCCGAGGGCGCCCCACGGCGCCCCACACAGAACCAGGAGACAGCAATGCAAAGGACAGCGATAGTGACCGGCGCCGCCGGCAGTATCGGCCAGGGCGCGGTGCGCAAATTGCTTGAACACGGAAGGCGCGTCGTCATGGTGGACCGCGACAAGGCCGCGCTGGCCCAGGCCCGCGCATCCTTGCCGGCCGACCGCGTGATGGCCGTGGCGGCGGACATCGCGGATCCCGCCGCGCCCGCGCATATCCATGAACAAGCCCGGCCTTGGGGCCCAGTCGCCGTGCTGGTCAACAATGCCGCCATCTCGCCCAAGCACGAGGGCCTGGCCGCGGACCTGTTGAGCATGGCCGACGAGGAATGGGACCAGGTGTTCCGCGTCAACGTCACCGCCGGCATGCGTCTGGCCCGGCAATTCGTGCCCGACATGCTGCAACAGCATTGGGGCCGCATCGTCAACGTGTCATCGCGCGCCGGCCGTTCGCACGCCAACGCCGCCAGCGTCGCCTACATGAGCAGCAAGGCCGCGGTCCTGGGCATGACCCGCTCGTTCGCGTCGGAGTTTTCGGCGCGGGGCATTACCGCCAATGCCGTCGCCCCCGGTCTGGTAGAGTCCGCGTTGACGGCGCGCGTCTCGCCCGAGCTCCTGCAGCGCATCCGCGACAAGACCCCGGTAGGCCGCGCCGGCACGCCCGATGAAATCGGCGCCGCCATTGCCTTCCTGGCCTCCGAAGACGCCGGCTTCATCACCGGCGCCTGCATCGACATCAACGGCGGAGCGCTGATGTGCTGAGCGTCGACGGTTCCCACACCCCGGAGTTGGTCAGCCTGCAACCGGGACGCATCGCCTGCGTGACGATGCAGCGCACCGGCGCGCTCAATGCCTTTGACATCGAGATGGCCGTGGCGCTGCGCCACGCCTGCGAGCAGGCCTTGCAGGACAAGGCCACCCGCGTGCTGGTGCTGCGCGGCCTGCCCAGAGCTTTCTCGGCCGGCGGCGACGCCGCCTGCATGCGTGCCGATCCCGCGCGCAACCCGGCGCGCATCATCGAGCCGCTGCACGCCCT
>NZ_DATCUY010000491.1:0-11529 GCF_036567245.1 Achromobacter sp.
GCTGTTCTCGCCGTCGCGGGGCCGTTCGGCGCGCCGCGCGGGCAGCGAAGACGTGCCGGCAGGAAAATCGGTGCTGCAGGCCCCGGACGGCGCCGTGCGCAGCGTGCTGAGCAACCGCGAGGCCGGCGTGCTGGACGTGGCGGCCATGCGGATCGGCCCCTGACCGGACGCTGTCCCGATCCGGTGGGATAATACGAAGCTTTCCCCCGCGCGCCGCCTCGCCTGGCGGCGATTCCGTCCTGCTCATACATGAGACGAAGTCATGGCCGTTAATCTGCAGATCCCCTCCGAGTCCGAAATTTTTCCTGTTGCCGGCGTTGAAATCGGCGTTACCGAGGCCGGCATCCGCAAAGCCAACCGACGCGACCTGACCGTATTCCGCTTCGCGCCGGGCACCAGCGTGGCCGGCGTGTTCACGCGCAACCGCTTCTGCGCCGCGCCCGTGCAGGTCTGCCAGGCCCATCTGGCCACCGGCGGCCCGATCAGCGCCCTGGTCATCAACACCGGCAACGCCAACGCCGGCACCGGCGAGGAAGGCCTGCAGAAGGCCAAGGACACCTGCGCCGCGCTGGGCAAGCTGCTGGGCGTGCCCGCCGCCGAAATCCTGCCCTTCTCCACCGGCGTCATCCTCGAGCCGCTGCCGCTGGACCGCCTGGTCGCCGGCCTGCCGGCCGCCATCGCCGACCTGGGTGCCGACCACTGGTTCAGCGCCGCCCACGGCATCATGACGACCGACACGCTGCCGAAGATCTCTTCGGCCAAGGTCCAGATCGGCGGCAAGACCGTCACCTTCACCGGCATCAGCAAGGGCGCCGGCATGATTCGGCCCAACATGGCCACCATGCTGAGCTTCCTGGCCACCGATGCCGGCATCGCCCAGCCGCTGCTGGCCAAGCTGGCCGGCGAAATCGCCGATGCCTCGTTCAACCGCATCACGGTGGATGGCGACACCTCCACCAACGACTCCTTCATCATCGCCGCCACCGGCAAGTCCGGCGTCGAAGTGAATGCCGAATCCGATCCGGCCTACGCCGCCGTGCGCGAGGCCCTGACCGCCGCGGCGCTGGAATTGGCCACCAAGATCGTGCGCGACGCCGAAGGCGCCACCAAGTTCATGACCATCCGCGTGGAAGAGGCCGGCAACACCGAGGAAGCGCTGAAGGTGGCGTACGCCGTGGCCCACTCGCCGCTGGTCAAGACCGCTTTCTTCGCGTCTGACCCCAACCTGGGCCGCATCCTGGCCGCCGTGGGCTACGCCGGCATCGACGACCTGGACGTCTCCAATATCCGTCTGTGGCTGGACGAGGTGCTGGTGGCCAAGGACGGCGGCCGCAACCCCGCCTACCAGGAAGCCGACGGCCAGCGCGTGATGAAGCAGGCCGAGATCCAGGTGCGCATCGCGCTGGGCCGCGGCCAGGTCAGCGACACGGTCTATACCTGCGACTTCTCGCACGAGTACGTGTCCATCAACGCCGACTACCGTTCCTGATCCGCAACTTCCTGGACTGCAGACGTGACCGCAACCGAGTTCTCCACCCTTATCCAGCGCGCCGAGCGCGTGCTGGCGCAGCTGGAAGCCTGGCTTCCGCCCGCAACGCCCGAAATCGACTGGACCGCCCACGCCTACCGCTGGCGCAAGCGCGGCGCCCGCGGCTGGCTGGACGCCGTGCGCCACGTAGCGCGCATCGACATGGCCGACCTGCAGCATATCGAGCGCCAAAAGGGCATCATCGACCGCAACACGCTGCAGTTCCTTGAGAAGAAGCCGGCCAACAACGTGCTCATGACCGGGGCCCGCGGCACCGGCAAGAGCTCGCTGGTCAAGGCCATGCTGGCCGCCTACGGCGACCGCGGGCTGCGCCTGATCGAAGTGGACAAGTCGGATCTGGGCGACCTGGCCGACATCGTCGAGCTGGTCGCCGCCCGCCCCGAACGCTTCATCGTGTTCTGCGACGACCTGTCGTTCGAGGAAGGCGAAGCCGGCTACAAGGCGCTGAAATCGGTGCTGGACGGTTCGGTGTCGGCCTCGGGCGACAACGTACTGATCTACGCTACCTCCAACCGGCGCCACCTGATGCCGGAATACATGAGCGAGAACCTGGCGGCCAAGCACCAGCCCGACGGCGAAATCCACCCCGGCGAAACGGTCGAGGAAAAGATCTCGCTGTCCGAGCGCTTCGGCCTGTGGCTGTCGTTCTACCCCTTCAAGCAGGACGATTACCTGGACATCGTCTACCACTGGCTGCGCGAGCTGGGCTGCCCGGAAGCGCAGATCGAACCCTCGCGCACCGAGGCGCTGCAATGGACCATCGAGCGCGGTTCGCGTTCGGGCCGCGTGGCGTACCAATTCGCGCGCGACTGGGCGGCCCGTCATGTCTGAAAAGATCGTCGACGTCGCCGCCGGCCTGATCCTGCGTCCGGACGGCATGCTGCTGCTGGGCCAGCGCCCCGAAGGCAAGCCCTGGGCGGGCTGGTGGGAACTGCCGGGCGGCAAGCTCGAGCCCGGCGAAACCGTGCTGGAAGCGCTTGCGCGCGAACTGCAGGAAGAAATCGGCATCCGCGTCACGCAGTCGCGCCCCTGGGTCACCTATGTGCACGCCTACCCCCACACCACGGTGCGCCTGGCTTTCTGCCATGTCACCGGCTGGGAAGGCGAACCGCGCAGCCTGGAAAACCAGCGCCTGGAATGGGTCGATCCGACCCGCGCGACCGAGGTTGGCGATCTGCTGCCCGCCACGCTGCCGCCACTGCGCTGGCTGCAACTGCCCACCTCCTACGGCATCAGTTCCGTGGGTTCGCGGGCGGGCGTGGCCGCCTTCCTGGGGCGGCTGGACGCGGCGCTGGCTCGCGGCGTGAAGCTGGTGCAGCTGCGCGAACCGCAATGGCCGGACGGCGCGGCCTCCCCTTCGCTGCATGAAGTGCTGCAACAGGTGCAGAAGCGCTGCCGCGCCGCGGGCGCCCGGGTGCTGGTCAACAGCGTCCATCCCGCCGCCTGGTGGCGCGAAGCCGACGGCGTGCATCTGCGCGCGGCCGATGCCGCGAGACTGACGGCGCGGCCGGAACTCCCCGCTGGCGCGCTGGTCGGCGTATCGGCCCATGACAACGCCCAGGTCGTCCACGCCCGCGAACTCGGCGCCGACTTCGCGGTACTGGGTCCGGTGCTGGACACGCCCAGCCACCCCGGCGCGGCGACGCTGGGATGGGAAGGCTTCGTCGAAGGCAATCGCGACGCCGGCATTCCGGTGTTCGCGCTGGGCGGCCAGTCCACCCAGACCGTGTCTCAAGCGCTGCGCCACGGCGCACACGGGATCGCAGGGATACGTGGGCTGATCTGAGCGCTGCGACGAGCTTGGCGGGCCCTGCCTGCCGGCTCGTCGATCACCTGCGGCGCCCCGCCACGTCAAGCCGGCGGCCCATCACTAGATTGACGGCGCTCCCCCTATTCAGGGCATGACGGCGGCTTGCACCCTGCGCCGCGACACGCTCTCCCACGCCGCCACCAGGATCATGATCAAGGTGGTCAGGCCGCCCACCATGAGGTTGTCGGTCACGAAGGCGATCGGCGCCAGAACAGCCAGCAGCACCAGCCCCGCCACGTGCGACAGCGGGAAACGGCCGTAGACCACGGTCTTGTAGATGCCGTTGCCTGCCAGGTATAGCGCCGGGCCGCCGATCAACGCCGCGGCGGCCGGCATGGCGATGCGCCCGTCCGGATGCAGTATGACCAGCTCGTTGGCCACGGCGGACACGATCACCCCGGCGATCAGAATGACATGCACGTAGTGGAACCAGGCGCCGATGCGGCCCGGATCGTCGGAATGCACGATGGCCTCGCTGCCATCGCGGCTGCTGGTGTCGAAGTACACCCACCACATGGCGGCCGTGCCCAGGAAGGCCGCCAGCAGCGCGATCAGCGCCGGCGCGTTCCAATGCTCCAGGTCAGCCATCGTGGCCCCGGTAATGAGCAGGGTTTCGCCCAACGCGACAATAACGAACAGCTGGCAGCGCTCCGCCAGGTGGCCGCCCTCGATCGTCCATTCACGCGTGGAGGAATGGCCCAGGCCGGGAAAGCGGAAGCCGATCATGGGCGACAAGTATTCGCAGGCCACCGCCAGCGCCCACAGCGCCAGCCGCGTGCCGTCCTGAGACAAGCCGCCGGCGATCCACAAGACCGCCGACACGCACAGCCAGGCCAGCATGCGGCGGAAATTGGGCGCCAACGGATGCCCGGACCCAAGATGCAGCACGATGAACAGGGTACGGCCCACCTGGATCAGCACATAGCTGACCGCGAACACCAGCCCGGTGGCGCCGAAAGCGCCGGGCAAGGCCGCGCCGGAGACCAGCCCGGCCAGCATCACGGCGAACAGCATGACGCGCATGGGCACGGCGTCGGGGTCGAACCAGTTGGTGACCCAGCAGGTGTACTGCCAGCCCAGCCAGACGGCGAACCACAGCACCAGGGCGTGGAGCGCGCCCATCAGGGTCAGATCGTGCAGCAGGCTGTGGGAGATCTGGGTAACCGCGAAGACGTACACCAGGTCGAAGAAGAGCTCGACGAAGGTGACGCGGGCTTCGTGCCCGTCGCGGCGGCGCAGCAGGTTGGCGCTTGCGAAAAAGGTCATGGCATAGGCTGGCTGGTGATGGTGGCGCAGCCAGATTAGCGCAAGGCAGACCGCGCCGAACCGTCAAATTATGCAAAGCCCGGCGGGCGTGGCGGCGACGCCACGCGCCGGGTTCTGCCGGGCCTGGATACCGACCTCACGGGCAGGGACCCACGCGCATGCAGCGCAAGGCTGGCTGCGCCCTGCGGTAAGCCGTCATAGGCAGACTTCACATGGCGCGCTATAAAAGATCCGCCACGCAAGTACCAAGGAGCGTTCCATGAAACCAGCATTTGCCTACAAAACACGCCATAGCCGCGCCGCCAGCCTACGAAGCAGCACTGCCCGGCCAGCCAGTCGGGCTCCGGGGTATGGCCTCACCATCGACGAACGACAAGTCCCGACGTCAGCCGACAAATCGTGGGACGCCTGGTTCGCCGGCGAGCCGGCTACGGCCGACTTTCTCAACGACCGCGGACAGCCCGTGAATAGAGCAGGAAGGCATCCATGACACTGAAGTTCGTACTCGACACAAACACCTGCATCTTTACCATCAAGAACAAGCCGCAGGCAGTGCAGCACGCGTTCAACCGAAGGCGGGGCCAGCTATGCGTCAGTGCGATCACTGCAATGGAACTCGCTTACGGCGCTGAAAAATCAGCGGCGCCCGTGCGCAATCATGCCGTTGTCGATGGATTTCTTGAACGCCTCGAGGTCCTCGAGTACGACCGCGCGGCAGCTACAGACTCTGGCCAGCTTCGAGCAGAGCTGGCACGCGCCGGCACGCCTATCGGACCGTACGATGCAATGATCGCCGGCCAGACCCGCTCGCGGGGCCTCGTGCTTGTTACCAACAACACGCGTGAGTTTTCCCGCGTTGCTGGGCTGCGGCTGGACGATTGGACGCTATGATTCCCGGCCCGGTCCAGGCATCGGAATCGGTCCGATACCGCACCGAACCTCGCCGTCAGTCAATCTTGTAATCCATCCAAGACGCAACCATCTCGC
The DNA here is from genome assembly GCF_036567245.1 of Achromobacter sp. Lineage (GTDB taxonomy): Bacteria > Pseudomonadota > Gammaproteobacteria > Burkholderiales > Burkholderiaceae_B > Achromobacter. Next base: position 5,613 of record NZ_DATCUY010000491.1, read on the forward strand.
GCAGCCCGCCGCCATCATCGAAGGCCTCGCGCCCGCCCTCGGCCTTGTTGCGGCCCAGTTCCAGGATGTACATGTAGTCGGACACTTCGGCGCAGCGGCGCACGTTCTGGTCCACCAGCACCACCGTCATGCCCTCGTCGGCAAAGCCGCGGATCAGCGTGTAGATCTCCTTGGAGATCTTGGGCGCCAGCATGGCGGTGGGCTCGTCCAGCAGGATGACCGACGGCTCGATCAGCAAGGCCCGGCCGAACTCCACGAAGCGCTGTTGTCCGCCGCTCATGCTGGAGACGGGATCGTCGCGCTTCTGCGCCAGGATCGGAAAGCGGTCGTAGACCGAGTCGATGCGTTGGCGCACCCTGGTCTTGTCCTTGCGGAACGGCCAGCAACCCAGCAACAGGTTGTCGTGCACCGACAGCTCGCCGAACAGGCTGCGGTGCTGCGGCACGAAGGCCACGCCGTGACTGGCGCGCTCGTGCGAGGGTTGCGCGCTGATGTCCGCGCCGCGCAGGGTAATGCGGCCGGTGCGCGGCGGCAGGAAGCCGAACATGGTCTTCAGCACCGTGGACTTGCCGGCGCCGTTGGGGCCGATGACGCCGGTCACCTTGCCCGCGCGCGCCTGGATGTTGACGTGGTTCAGGATGGTGATGTCGCCGTGGTAGGCCACGGTCACGTCTTCCAGCGCGAGTATCGACGTGCTCATGTCAGGCTCCCAGATAGGCTTCGACCACGCGGGGGTCGGCGCGCACTTGCTCGGCGTTGCCCTGGCTCAGGATGGCGCCTTCGTTCATGACGATGATGTGGTGGGACAGCTGGTAAATCGAGGTCAGGTCGTGCGACACCAGCACCACCGAGCAATCGTGCTCGCCCGGCAGTTCGCGGATGACCGAGATCAGCAGTTGCGCCAGCGCCGGATTGACGCCCGCGAAGGGCTCGTCCAGCAACACCACCTTGGGCCGCGCCACCATGATGCGCGCCAGCTCCACCAGCTTCTGCTGTCCGCCGGACAGCTCTTCCGCGTAGTTGTGGCGCAGCCGGTGTAACTCGACCTTGTGTAGCCAGTATTCGGATTGCGCATAGCGCTCGTCGGCGCTGCGGCCGGTCTGCTGCTGCGCGACTTCCAGGTTGTCCAGCAGGGTCAGCTGGCGGAAGATGCGCGGCACCTGGAAAGTGCGGCCCACCCCCAGCCGCGCGACCTCGTGGATCTGCTTGCCGGCGATGTTCTGGCCGTCGAGCTCGATGCGGCCTTCGTCCGGCGTGTAGATGCCGTTGATGCAATTGAGCATGGTGGTCTTGCCCGACCCGTTCATGCCGATGATGCCCAGGATGGAACCCCGTGGCACGTCCACGTCCACGCCCTGCAAGGCCACCAGCCCGCCGAAGCGCTTCTTGAGATTGCTGACTTTCAACATGTGTCAGGCTCCTGTTAGCGCAACGCCTGGCGGCCGAAGAGGCCGCTGGGGCGAATGAAGATGGTGGCAACCATGAGCGTGAAACCGCAGATGGTGGCGATGGAAGGATTGAAGAACACCACCGACACCTGCTCCGTGACGCCGAACAGCAGCGCGCCCACCAGCGCCCCCACCGGATGGCCCAGGCCGCCCAGCACGATGACAATGAAGCCGATCAGGGTGTAGTCGTTGCCCATGAACGGCGAGAACGCTGGGAACACCATGGCCACCAGCACGCCGCTGGCCGCGGCCAGGCCTATGCCCAGCCCGAAGGCCACGGCGGACAGGCGTTCGGCGTTGATGCCGACGATGCGCACCGCGTCGCGGTTCATGATGATGGCGCGCAGCGCCTTGCCCAGCTGGCTGCGGTACAGGAACACCGTCAGCGCGCCGATGATGGCCAGCGCGATGACCAGCGCCAAGAGGCGCACGGTGGGGATCAGCACCGGCCCGAACTTCAGGAACACGGGTTCGATCTCATAGGGCAGCGAGCGCGCATCCGCGTCGAACACCAGCAGCATGATGGCGCCCAGCATGATGGACACGCCGAACATCAGCAGCAGCGAGCTGATCTCGGGATCGTCTGCCTTGGACAGGCGCGGAATCAGCACGAAGTAAAGCAGGTAGCCCGCCAGGAAGAACGCGGCGAAGGCCAGCGGCAGCGCCACCAGCGGGTTGATGCCGGCATACTCCATCAGATAGAAGGCGAAGTAGGCGCCCAGCACCAGGAATTCGCCGTGCGCGAAGTTGACCACGCGCAGCACGCCGAAGATCACGTTCAGCCCCACGCCGATCAGGCCGTAGATGGCGCCCAGGATCAGGCCGTTGATCAGCCCTTGGATAATCAGTCCGGTCATGGCGGTTCCTCAGGCGATGTAGCGGCGCAGTTGCGGCTTGCGTTTGATCACGCTGCCGACGATGCCGCGCGGCAGGAACAACATCAGCAGCACGATGATCAGGCCCAGCAGCAGCAGGTTTACCACCGGGAATTTCTGCCAGATCACGTGGTCGATGCCCAACAGCGCCAGGGTGCCGACGACCGGCCCGAGGATGGTGCCGAAGCCGCCCGCCATGGCGTAGATGATGCTCTTGGCGGTGATCAGCACGTGGAAGGCGTATTCCGGATCCACCACGTTGGTGTACCAGGCCTCGATGCCGCCAGCCAGCGCAGGAAACAGCGCCGCCAGCAGCCAGGCCTTGAGCCGCGTGTTAGGCACATGGATGCCGACGCAGGCCGCCGCGCCGTCGTCGTCGCGGATGGCCTTGAGCGCACGGCCCAGGCTGGACACCGACAGCCAGGTGACGGTGGCCAGGGTGGCGCCCATCACCGCCAGCATGGCGTAGTAGCTATGCGTGGGGTTGTTGGCGTTGGACAGGATGATGCCCATGCTGCCGCCAGTGAAGGACTGCGGCAGGTTGGAGATGATGAGCTTGACGATGGTGGCCAGCGCCAGGCTCACGATGCCGAAGTACACCCCGCGCAAGCGCAGCGTGGGCGCCAGCAGCAGCGCGATCGCCACGCCCACGCCGCCCGCCGCCAGCAACGACGGCAGGATGGGCCAGCCCAGGATCTTGTAGCAGATGCCGGTGGCGTAGGAACCCACGCCGTAGAACACCACATAGCCGAACGGCAGGTAGCCGGTAAAGCCGACGCAGATATTCATGGCGCTGGCCATGGTGATCCACAGCATCAGGTAGAACGCGAACGAGATGTTCGACGTCGCCATCGGGATCAGGGCCAGGCCCGCGGCCAGGCCGGCAAAGACGATGATGGCGATGCGGGTGCGCAACCGCACTGCGCGCTGATCCTGCGCGCGATGCGAGGCGGCGCCCGCCGCCAGGACGGGACTGCTGCTCATATGTCTTCCTCCGGGCCGTTTCCGGGTTGGACGGCCGCTTTATTTGGAGGCGATTATGACCAGTTCAAACCATAACTGCAAGTTAAGGACTAACCCTTATTTTTGGCCGGAAAGGCCTCAGCCAGCACTTCGCGCAGCTCCTTGATGAACTCCAGCGCAATAGCCGAGGGCTCGCGGTTGCTGGCATAGACGGCCGAAATATTCAGGGGGATGCGCTCGGCCAGCGGCACGATGACCACGTCCGGCATGGTGTTCTGCATGACCGTGAATTCATCGACGATGGCGATGCCCACCCCGGCATTCACCAGGGCGCAGGCCAGCTGGCTCCAGGGCACGTCGGCACACATGCGGCACGGCAGGCCCGCCTGCTCGAAGGCGCCCAGCACCAGCATGCCAAAAGGCATGCGGGTACCCACCACGATGTGCGGATGCGGCGACAGGTCGGCCAGGCTGACCTCGGCGCGGCCCGCCAGCGGATGCGCCTTGGGGATGGCGGCCACCATGCGCCCCACGTGCAGGGGCTGGGACGTGAGGAAGGGATGGTCAGCCTGCATCACCACCAGCCCCAGCTCGGCCTCGCCTTGCAGCACGTCGGTGATCAGGGTGGGCAGCGCCGTCGTATTCAACCGCAGCAGCAATTCGGGATGGCGCCGCTGGAAGCGCGCCACGGCGCGCGGCACCAGGAACTGGGCCAGGCTGGGAATGGACGCCAGCCGGAGCACCCCCGTGCCGTGCTCCGCCAACGCATCAGCCAGGTCGTTGACGCGCTGCATCATGCGCTGCGTTTTCTCGATTTCCTCAAACAGGCTCTGCACTTGCGAGGTCGGCCGGAGCTTGCCGCGGACCCGCTCGAAGAGGGTCACCCCCATCGCCTTCTCGGTATGCGCCAACATCCGGCTGACCGCCGGCTGCGAAATATTCAGCAGCCGGGCAGCACCGCTGATGGATCCGGCCATGACGATGGCCCACAACATTTCGGTCTGTCGGTAATTCAATTTATTCAAGGCGTGCGCTCCATGCCTATTTGTTATACGCTATCTCGCGTGTTGAGCAAACATTGCCCAGCACCAGGCCTCTGTCCGATGGTCCGCCACGGAACGCGGGGCCGCATACCAAAAACGATAGGAGACCTCCCATGCACGCTAAACCCTGGCTGTTCCGCTTACCGGCGCTGGCTCTTGCCGTCGCCGCCCTGACCCCTGCCCTGGGCGCCGCCCAGACCTCGGACAAGATCCGAGTCGGCATGACGGTATCGTCCACCGGCAGCTTCGCGCTGGCCTCGCAGTCGGGCGTGCGCGGCGTCGAACTGTGGGTCGACGACGTCAACCGCCGCGGCGGCATCGAAGTCAAAGGCAAGAAGTACCCGGTAGAACTGGTCAAGCTGGACGACCGCAGCGACAAGCAGATGGTGACGCGCGTTTACGAACGCCTGATTGTCGATGAAAAAGTGGATCTGGTGTTCGCGCCCTTCGGCTCCACGCTGACCGCCGCGGCCGCCACCGTCACCGAGCGCCTGGGCAAGTACATGATGGTCTGGTCCGCCGCCAGCGACGATCTGTACAAGCAGGGTTTCAAGAACATGGTGTCGGGCACGCAGATGCCGGTGTCGGCCATGCTGCGCGCCAACATGGAGCTGGCCGCCAACCAGGGCGTGAAGAAGATCGCCCTGCTGTATTCGGATGAACCGTTCCCCGCGGGCCTGGCCGAAGGCGGCAAGGAGCAGGCCGCCAAGAACGGCATGGAAGTCGTGCTGTTCGAGAAGTACCCCAAGGGCCAGAAGGACTTCAGCACCATCCTGCAGAAGGCCCGCGCGGCCGGCGCCCAAGCGCTGGTGCCGACCTCGTACGAGGGCGACCTGATCAGCATGACCCGGCAGATGAAGCAGCTGGACATCAACTTCCCCTATGTCTTCATGGTCTACGCGTCGACCCCGCAATTCCAGGCCATCGGCGCGGACTCCAATTACATCTACAGCCACACCAACTACCACCCCGCCATCAACTGGAAGGTCAACGCCGGCATGACGCGCGAGCAATTCGCCGCCGCCTATGACCAGCGCTTCCCCAAGGCCGAGTTCCCGCCCGATTTCCAGACCGCGCTGGCCTATGGCGCGGGCGCGCTCACCGAGGAAATCGTCAAGCAGGCCGGCAATACCGACGCGGCCGCGCTGAAGAAGGCCTCGCTGGACCTGTCGGGCAAGCTCACCGTCATGGCCGGCCCCTACGCCATCGACGAAACGGGCAAGCAGCTGCTGATGCCCTTCCCCGTGGTGCAGTTGCTGCCGGGCAAGGGCATGGTGCCTGTGTGGCCCGCGGATGTGGCCACGCAGAAGCCGGTTTACCCCGCCCCCGACTGGAACAAGCGCTGAGCGCGCAAGCAGGAAGACGGCGCGCGGCAGTCCGCGCGCCGGTCTGACATCACCCGAGGAAAACATGTCTGACATTGCATTTGCCACGCTCAGCGAACTTGCGCAGGGCCTGGCCGAAGGCCGCTACAGTTCGGTGGAACTGGCGCGGCACTACCTGGACCGCATCGACCGCGCCAATCCGGCGCTGGGCGCCTACGTCAGCGTCGACCGCGAAGGCGCGCTGCGCCTGGCCGAAGCCGCCG
>NZ_DATCUY010000492.1:0-10604 GCF_036567245.1 Achromobacter sp.
CGACCGACCAGCGCGCCGCCGCCCGCGCCCGGGCGCTGGACCGCCGCATGGGGGATGCGCTGTATGACGAAGTGGGATGCCGGCCGTGGGCGGGGCAGTCGTCGCTGATCGCCGCGGAGCTCTTCGGCGCGGACGCCGGACAGCTCTCTCGCATCCGCCACCTGCTGTTCGCCAAGGACTATCTGGGGTTCCTGTTGACCGGCGAGATCGTCACGGACGCCAGCGACGCCAGCACCGCGGGCCTGCTATCGCTCAAGGCCGGGGCCTGGTCCACGATGGCCTTCGAGGCCGCCGGCCTGTCTGGCCTGGCAGCCACGGCGCTGGCGCCCATCGCGCCCAGCGGCACGGTGATCGGCCGGCTGCGGCCGGCCCGGGCGGCCGCCTTCGGTTTGCCCGCCGGCCTGCCCGTGGCACTGGGCGCGATCGATCTGCTCGCATCACTGAAGGCAGTGAACGCGGAGCGCGAAGGCCATGCCGTGGCCGTGCTCGGCACCTGGTGCGTGAATGCCGTAGTGGCGCCGGCTCGCGAACCGAAACCGGAGGTGGGCGCCATCGTCAGCTTCGGCGATCCGGGCCGCAGGCTCTATCTGGAAAACAGCCCCTCGTCGATGGCGAACGTGGCTTGGCTGGCGCGCACCTTGCAGTTCCCGGATGCCGCCGCTGCGGTGGAATGCGCGATGGGCGTGCCCTTGGGCGCCGACGGCCTGCGCTTCTTGCCGTTCATCAATGGCGGAAGCTGGCCGGCCGGAGCCTGCGCGGGCTATGTCGGCCTGCAAGGACATCACACCCGCGCGCACATGGCTCGCGCCGTGATCGACGCGGTGGTGGCGCTGCATGCGTGGCATCTGAAACGCCTGGCGGCGCTTGGGCTGGGCGTGCCAGGCAGGGTCGCTGCCCTGGGCGGCGGCGCTCGGGACTTGCGGCTGACGCGCCTCCTGGCGGGCTTTCTGGGCCATGCCGTGGAACGCTGCGGCGACGACGAAACCGGCGCGCGTGGCGCCGCCTTGTATGCCGCGCTATCGCAAAGCCCCGGTGGCGACGGCTTGCTGCCCGCCCCCTGCGAAGCGGTCGAACCGCAAGCCGCCGAGGCGCAGGCGCATGCCGATTTCTACGCCGGCTTCCATGGCTTGGTGGACAGCATGGCTCCCGCCTTCGGCCATCTTGCGGGATCGGCCCGATGACCCCGCGCACACCGCCCTTCGCGCGTCCGGCCTCGTTGGCGGGCCGTCATTTTTCGACGGTGATCGTCGGCGCGGGCATCAACGGCGCGGGCGTATTCCGCGACCTGTCCCTGCAGGGCGTGGACTGCCTGATCGTGGACAAGGACGATATCGCCGCTGGCGCCAGCAGCGCGCCATCGCGCATGATCCACGGCGGTTTGCGCTACCTGGAAAGCGGCGCATTTTCCCTGGTGGCCGAAGCCACGCGCGAACGCAATCTGCTGCTGCGCAACGCGGCGCACCTGGTACATCCGCTGGAAACCGTGGTGCCGCTATCCAGCCGCTTCGGCGGCTTGTGGGGCAGCATGTTGCGCTTTGCCGGCCTGAGCGCCTCGCCCGGCGCGCGGGGACTGTGCGTAGTGGGGCTGGGCTTGCGTCTCTACGACCGGCTGGGCCGCAGCCAGCGCGTCATGCCGGAACATCGCATCGAGCGCGTGCCAGCGGCGGACGGCGCGCTGTTCGGCGCGGACGTGCGCTGGACAGCCACGTACTACGATGCCTGGATACGGCATCCGGAATGGCTGGTGCTGGAGTTGATCGACGATGCCCATCGCGGCCATCCGACCTCGGTCGCGTCGAACTATTGCAGCGTGACGGCATGCCAGGGCCGCGCCATTACGCTGCGCGACGCGCTGACGGGAGAATCCGTGCAAGTGACCGCCGACACGGTGGTCAACGCAACGGGCGCCTGGCTGGACCGCGCGGCCGGCGCGCTGCAAGGCGCCGGTTCACGCGTCATGGGCACCAAAGGGTCGCATCTGATCCTGGACCATCCCGCACTGCGCTCGGCGCTTCAAGGCCGCATGGCTTACTTCGAGGCCTCCGACGGCCGGGTGTGCATCGTGTACCCGTTCCTGGACCGGGTGCTGGTGGGCTCCACCGACATACCGGTGGATGACCCGGACCTCGCCGCAACCGAGCCAGCGGAGATCGACTACCTGCTCGGCGTTTTGCGCGAGGTGTTTCCTCGCCTGGATTTCAGCCGCAATGACGTGGTCTACACTTATGTGGGAGTCCGGCCGCTGGCCCAGTCGGATGCCGACAAGCCTGGACAGATATCGCGCGATCACGCGGTGGTGATCGACCCGCCCAACGCACGGCGCGAGGTCCCCATGGTGTGCCTGGTGGGCGGAAAATGGACCACCTTCCGTTCGCTGGCGCAACTGGCAACCGACGCGGTGCTGCAGCAGTTGGGCCGCGCGCGGCGGCAGTCAACCGAGCAGGTGGCCATCGGCGGCGGGGCGGGCATGCCCGCCGATGCGTCGGGGCGGCAACGCTTTCTGGACAGCATCCAGGCAGCCACCGCCTTGGACCGTGGGCGCGTCACCGAACTGTTCATGCGCTATGGTTCACGGGCGGGCGCCGTGGCGGCGGATTTCGCGGCTGCGGGCGATAAGCCCTTGCGCCACGCGCCGGACCATTCCGCCGCCGAGATCCGCTATCTTTGCCGCGAAACGGCCGTGCAGCACCTGACCGACCTGGTAATACGGCGCACCCTGCTGGCCATCCGCGGCCATGTCACCCCGGCGCTGCTGGCCGAATTGGCCGATATCGCCGCAGCCGAGCTGGGCTGGAGCGCCGAGCGCCGGCAGACCGAGTTACGGGCCTGCACCGCAACGCTGCGGGACCGGCATTGTGTTCAACTTCCTCCGGACGAGGCGTCCTGGGCAAAGCCCGCCAATGCCGCCCTGGCCGCAGGTTCGATTTCCACCTCCTTGACGACATGAGCAGCCCCATCTCCACCGAAGCCATATTGGACCGCAGCGCCGGCGCGCCGCTCTGGACGCAGTTCCGCGACGTGGTGCGCGGCAAGATCCTGCAAGGCGAACTGGCCGTGGGCGACAAGCTGCCCACCGAGGCGGAGTTCGGCGAGCAATATGGCATTTCGCGCATCGTCGTGCGCGAGGCGCTGGCGGACCTGGTCCGCAACGGACTGATCTACAAGATACGCGGCCAAGGCGCGTTCGTATCGGCGCGCGAGCGCGACGAAGACTTCGTTTCCACCGTGCTGGGATTTTCGGACGAAATGGAACGCAAGGGCCGCACGGTGCGCACCCAGGTGCTGCGGCAGGAACTGCGTGCGCCGACGGCGCACGAGGCCAGTTCGCTGGGACTGACCGAAGACGGCCAGGTGGTGGCGCTGAAGCGGCTGCGCAGCGTCGATGGCGAACTGCAATTGCTGGTGGAAACCGCCGTGCCCGCGGACCTGGTGCCGGGCCTGCAGCGCACTCGCCTGGAAAACCGTTCGCTCTATGACGTGCTGCGCAGGCAGTACGGCCTGCGCATCGTGCGTGCGGAACGTTGGATAGACGCCGTGCAGCCGGACGCCGAAACCTGCGAATTGCTGGGGATGAAGGAACCCGAACCCTTGCTGCGCATCGAGTCGATCGCCTATGGCGCCAACGGACGTCCGCTGGAACACTATCGCGCCTTGCACCGCTGCAAGTCCAGCCGGCTGCATGTGCAGACCACTACCTGAGGCGGCAGGACGCTTGCAGATTTGGTGATCGGGAGGGAAGGGTCAGGAATTCGCGGAAGACCCATCCCGCTCATGGCTGGCTGTTCGCCCCTCCATCCCCCTCGCATATCGAGGGTCTCCCCTAGGGATGATCCGCATGAGGTCAACTACCCTCGCGGGCACGCGCACGCTCCGCAGCCATGACGCGACTTTTGAATATCCATCCACGGCCAGGCCCGGGCGCCATGCAGCCAGGCTGTGGTTCGACGAGCCGACACCCCTCTCGCTGGCTCAGTTTCGCGATAAGCACTTCCGCGATCACTGCCAGGGGAAGCATGATTCCCCGGGCGAGCGTAACGTCCGAAAGTCGGCGGCTTGCGTCTGGAAGTGGATGAGCTGGCTCGCCGAGGTAGCAGCCCAGGTGAGCGGCGAGCCGTCCACCACGAACTCGAGCGCCAAGGTCTGACACCCTGGTCGCCAGAATCGGCCTAAGCACCAGCATCTTCAACGCTATCGCGCTTACGAGGCGTTTCCCTCTATCCCCCGGACATTCCCTGCCCCCGGAATCTCCCCCATGCACAGCTCTGCCCTCGCGGCCGTCCTCGCGACGGCCGCCACGCCGCCGCCTGGCCCCATGAACAGCAACGACTCAGAAGCGGGCCGTCAGGGATGCGTTGCCGCCGTAACTCATGTCGCCCAATGCGGAATTTCCCGCCCAAGGAATGACCGACACGCTGACGACCGGCGTCAGGGCGTACACCAGGCCCGAACCGATATTCCAGCGGGTATGCGTGATCTTCGCGGTGCGGCTCACGTCGCCGAGATACAGCGAACTGGCGCGGAACGCCACCTCGCCGCCGGTCACGTCCTGCTCGCCATGCGCACGGCTGACCCAGCGCAATTTTTGCGTAACCGCGACATCCGTACCCACTGATACGAAGAGGTAGTTCAAGCGGTAACGTGCCGCGTCATAGGTGAACGGAAAGGCGCTGCCCTTGTCCGTGTAGCGCTGGCGTGTCACCTCGTCATGGCTGAAGCCACCCGACAGCCTTCCCGTCACCGACGGACCGAGGACCATTTCACGACCGGCTTCCAGAGAGGCGCTCCACCCGCGGATATCGGGTCTCGCATTCCCCGGATCAGAGTAGTCCCTGTCCTTCATTCTGATATCGGTGCGCGATTGTGCCGCCGCGCCCGACAGGGTGGCAAACCATGCGCCCCGCGCGTCCGCCTGACGCCAGCGGGTCCAGGCGCCCACGCTGATGTTATTGCCGCTGTGGCGATAGCTTTCGGGCAAGTTCCCCGTCAGGGAGGTCGACAGAAGAATGCCCGCGGATACTTTGTCAGTCAGGCCGTAACCCATGGACAGGGATGCAGACTGGTCATCCGCATGCTTGATCGCCTGATAGGTAGTCCCGCCGCGCACGCAGATGACGCCTTTGGCGTCCACGTCGCAGGGATTGCGCCGCGCGTCGAGCCCGCCGCGCACCAGCTCCATCACGTTGAAGGTTTCACCGGCAAGCCGCCAGCGGCTCGACCGGGCATTGTCCACATACACCATCCTCACCTCGGGTGGTGCCACGACGGGCGGCGAGGTGACGTCGGGCGGAGTTACGACGGGCGGCGAGGTGATGTCGGACGGAGTTACGACGGGGGCCTGCTTCCAGGTGATTTTCCAGAGTGCGGCCTTGCCCCACCATGGGCCTATGTTGGTCGCCTGTGTCACCCCCGCAGCCACCGTGCCATCGGCATTGATGCCCATCACCGTGGATGACCTTTGCAGGAGTGCCGGCGTCAGATCGATCATTCCTGTCTCGGCGCGCCAGAGAAATGCATGCAACTTACCCGCGCTGGATGAAGCGGTGCCTCCGATAGTGCCGCCATCCGCGGATATGGCCAGGGCTTGACTGGTACCGACATTTCCCTTCAGCGTGCCAAGATCGGCCATACCACCGGAATCCCAGCGGACCGCGCGCATGGTGGTAACGCCATCATTGTTGTATGAGTATCCCGCGATCACGCCGCCATTGGCGGATACGGCGGCGGCAACGGAGTTATTGACCTTGCCTATGGCCAGCGCCCCAAGGTCGGTCATGCCCTCCGACGTCCAGCGGAACGCGCGTTCGACTGCGCTATCGCTGGATGCGCTGCCCACCACGATGTTGCCGTCACTCGACACTCCATAGGCGGTAGAGGTACCGGCATTGCCTTTGGCCAACGTGCCAAGATCAGTCATACCTTTCGATGTCCAGCGGAACGCGCGGCTACCACCATTGCCGGTGGAGGCACTCCCCGCCACCACCCCGCCACCGGCCGAGATGGCACGGGCGGCGGAGCTACCCGCGTTGCCCGGGGCCAGCGTGCCAAGACTGACCATGCCTTGCGGCGTCCAGCGGAACGCGCGGGTGTCACCTCCGTCGGTCGATGCGCTACCCACCACGATGTTGCCATCGGCCGATACCCCATAGGCGGTGGAGCTGCCGGCGTTGCCTTTGGCCAGCGTGCCAAGATCAGTCATGCCAGCCGAGGTCCAACGGAAGGCGTGAGTGCCAAGGCCAGAACGCAAGCTGGCGTCGCCCACCGCCACGCTGCCGCCGGCGGATACGGCATTGGCTGTGGAATTGCCAGCGTTGTTGGGGGCAAAAGTGCCGAGGGTGGTCGCGGTAACCGACGGCAGGGATTGCGCCATGCCGTTCTGGGAAAACAGGGAAGCAGCGACGGACACGGCCAGCGCCGAAAGCGACGGGTGGAAGAAAACACGATACATGGATACCTCGAAGATGCCGATGCCGGGAATGATCTGAAATGGTCCGGTTACGTCAGCCGATGCCGGCGGGTTCCCGCCTCATCCTCGGCAGCGCATCCGGATGTGTCGGGACTTGCGAGGCATCATCTGCAGCTGCCTCGCGTGGCAAGGCCAGCACGACCCGCGGACGAGCAGGGACCGGTGCCGCAGCAACGACGCCCTGCATCCAGTCGACGCCAGCGACATAGGCGGCCGCCACATGTTCTTGCGAGCCGATGCCTTCGGCGACGACATGCGACGACAGCGCGGCGGCCAGGCCGCCCAATCGCTGCAATTGGTCTGTGGCGGCCCGGCTGACCGTGGCGGCCTCCACCCATTCGCCACTGATCTTGATGATCGTGGGTTCTATCGCGCGCACGAAATCCAGGCGGGTGTGACCGCTGCCGAAGTCGTCGACGGCGATCTGGCACCCCAGCGACTTCAGCTGCCGGACGAAAGCCACCGCCCGCTCGAAATCGGGTAGCGCCGCGGTCTCGGTGATCTCCAGGGTAAGGCGGGCGGCCACGGTGGGCTGTGTCCGCAAGCGGTCCAGCAGGCCGCTCCACCAGCCCTGATCCGGGGCGAGGCTCATGGCGGAGAGGTTGCATCCGAGACGCAAGCCGGGATGGGTTTCAAGACGGCGGATGACCGCCGACAACACCGCCCGGTCGAGCAGGCACACCAGACCCAGGCGCTCGAGAGCGGCAACAAGTCCTCCCGGCGACAGGTCCGGTTCGTCACGCAGCATAGACAGTCGTAGCAGCGCTTCCTGATAGAGCTGCCCCGACAAGGAAGTTCGTTCAGACGCGCCCTTCGGCTTGGCGGCGAGACGCCGGGCGCAGACGATGGGCTGAAAAACCAGGCTCGCGCGCCGCTGCGAGAGCGCCCGATGGAACGCCAGTGCCGCCGCCATGTCGGACTGATAGTCAAAGCGCCACGCCCATCCGCACTGCGGCGGCGCCAACTCGGGCACGGCGCCGCTTCGACATTCGATTTGCCGGAGTGGACACAGCCCCTCGCCGGCCTCATTCCGCCCGACGCCAAGAGCCACGCGATCTACGCCCACGACAAGCAAGGCACGTCGGGCAGCGTGCATGAACGGCGCTGCGTTCAGCGCCAATTGCCAACGCTCGACCAGGGGTTGCGTGTCGGCGGCCGGCGCATTGTCATCGCCCCGTTCCGTCCGCCGGGGCAGGGTCACGAGGAACCGCCAGGCATCCGCCGCGACCACCAAACCGCCCCACCCGCCCACGCGACGTTGCAGTGCGCACAAAGCAGCCACAGCGAACTCCTCGCCATACACAGTCGCAAGATGGTCGCGGTTGTAGAGCTCGATCAGGAAGTGCGTGGGAGGGACCGCTGACTTGCGCGTTGCGCGCATGGCAAGGCGACCGTTACCTACCGCTGGCGGCGGGCCGTACTGGCCGGAATTATTCAAAATATCAACCATGAATCACATCGCATGCGTTGCCCCACAAGTCATGGACAACGCGAAAAGTGCCCATTGACTGCACAGGGCGGCAAGCAAGTGTCTGGCATCCCGGCAAGGCAAAACTTGCTTTTTGCGCATCGCGTTCAGGGGTTTTGCGCACGCCTCGGAGGACACTCCAAGCAGCGGGTTTCACCCTGGACCGCACCGACTGTGGCGGTCGGGCAACACGTCCGCCAGGCGAGTTCCGGCCTTAGTTTTCCAGGCGGAAGACGGTGTAGGATTTCAACGAAATCTGAGCAACGGCTTGAAAGTGAGACCCGGCGCTTGGCTGTCGCGGGTCAAGAGTCAAGTCGTACTGACCGGCCAGGGGTAGACATGGCAACCAAATCTGTCCAACCGCGCTGGATCAATTGGTCGAACGCGAAACTGCCTCCTTCCGAGCAATTTGATGCCTGGCGGGATCGCATCCTGGCTGGCATCGTGGCGTTTTCACCCGCCATCCAGCGGTCACGATGGGCGCAGCCATTTCCCTGCGTCTTGGAGATGGAGCGGTTTGACGACCTGTTCATAAGCCACAGCACACTCAGCCCGCAGAACCTGGCCCGCGGCTCGGCGGAGATGTCACGCGACAGATTCGATATGTATACGGTGGTGCTCAGTTCCTCCGCGCAGCAGATGCAATACGGAAGAGATGTGCATGTGACGCGGCTCGGCAGCCTCTATCTGCTGGACAATTGCGATCCATTGACCGCGTCGATTGCCGGCCACACCAGCCAGATTACTGTGCATATACCGAGACAGCGGCTTGCCCCGTTGCTGTTGCCGTCAAGGCGACAGACACTGTTCGAGCTGACCGGTGGCGGGAACGGCATAGGCAATATTGCTGCCGGAATGATTCGGAACGTCGTTGCCTACCGCGAACAATTTGACGCCACGGCCAAGGACCTCGTTGCTAATCACCTCGTCGCGCTGATCGCCGCGGCCGCGGGTGCTACGACCGACGCTCAAGCGCTGGGAGCGCATGCGGTTCGCCACGAGCAGCACCTGGCCGTCTGCCGTCACATCGAGAAGCACCTGCCCGACCCCGACATGAGCGCGCTGACGGTGGCGAAGCACTTTCGCATCTCCCCGCGCTATCTACACAAGTTGTTCGAGCCGAGTGGAAAATCGTTTGCCCAGACGGTTATCCATTTGCGGCTGGTCCGGTGCGGCAAAGAACTCGCGAATGCACCCGGCCATATCGCCATTTCCGAAATTGCCTACCGAAGCGGATTCGGCGATCTCTCAAATTTCTCGCGAGCCTTCCGGCGCATGTACGGCGCATCCCCAAGAGACTATCGCAATGCCTGCCGATTAGTGCTGATCGCGCCAAAGCGCCCCGCCTGAAAGGCCCAGCGGTGTTGCCCGCGCCTGCTCCTTCCCAGCGCGAAGAAGCTCGACATGCGTTTCAGGCAGGCTTGCCCCACCACCATCACCGGGGAGGTTCAGGGCTTTGAGTTCGTCAGTCGACGCGATGAACTTTGGACGCGTGCCCACGCATTGAAGAGACGCTATCCGCGCTGGGCATCCGGGATCGGGACGATGGGTCACAAGAACGCGTAGATGTTCTTCGGCGTCTATTCCAAGTGGATTGACGGGGAATCGAACCAACGGGAAAAGGCGAAGATGGCGGCCCTATATGCCGAGCATTTGCCTACCCGGGAGCCGTAATTGGAAGTCCAAAGTACTCGCGTAAATTCGCGCGTTCTGGACCCAAAACGGACCCAAAAACGTAAGTCTTGGATTTGGTGGCGCGCCCGACAGGAATCGAACCTGTATCAAGAGCTTCGGAAACTCTCATTCTATCCATTGAACTACGGGCGCAGCGCAAGGAGGCGGTATTGTACCCAGTTTTCCGGGAGTTGCATGAACAGGATCAAATCTACGGTCAAACTCAGCGAAAACCCGGTCAGATGCATTGGACGCGTGTCTATGACACCGTTATATAATCCAGCGTTTGCTTGCAAGGCGGGCCGTCCATGCCGCCGACTTGTGCAGTACTGATTTTCTGTTGCCGCCGCCAGGCGCCCCCGGTACCCGTTAGCAGGATTTGGTCATGAGCAACGAGCAGGAACACATAGAAGAGCACTCCTCCCCCATCAAGACCCCGAAACAACTGATCGTCACGATCGTCCTGTCTTTCGTGATCCCGATCGCCATCATCATCCTATTGGTGAACATGGTGGTCTCGGGCAACAAGACAGGAGCAGGTTCGGACACGCTGTCCCAAGAAGCCGTCGCCAAGCGCATTGCCCCGGTCGCGGGTTTTCAGCTGGTCGATGCGAATGCCCCCAAGGTCTTCAAGACCGGCGAACAGGTCTTCGCCGCCGTCTGTACGGCCTGTCATACCGCCGGCGTGGCTGGCGCACCCAAGGTGGGCGATAACGCCGCCTGGGCGCCCTTCATCACCGCGGGCTACGACGCCATGATGAACGTGGCCCTGCACGGCAAGGGCGGCATGCCCGCCAAGGGCGGCAACCCCACGCTGTCCGACTACGAAGTCGCGCGTGCCGTGGTGTACATGGCCAACAAGTCCGGCGCTTCCTTGCCCGAACCCGCCGCTCCGGCCGCGGAAGGCGACAAGAAGGAAGCGGCTGCCGCTCCCGCCGCCGCACCCGCAGCGCCCGCAGCTGCGGCCCCGGCTGCGGTTGCAGCTGCCCCGGCACCGGC
>NZ_DATCUY010000493.1:0-8185 GCF_036567245.1 Achromobacter sp.
GGCGGCCGCGATGGCGCTGCGCGCCGGCATCGCGCCGGGCGACGTGCCTATCCCCGCCCTGCAGGCGCAACTGGTGAAACAAGGCGTGTTCCTGGGCGGCCAGGACTGAACGGCTCGGAGGCCACGCATGAACGCAACGCAGACAGGAAAATCCGTGATCGTGGTGGGCGGCGGCATCGGCGGCCTGGCCGCTGCACTTGCACTGACCCGGCAAGGCATCGCCGTACAACTGCTGGAACAGGCCGCCCACATCGGCGAGATCGGCGCCGGCATCCAGCTCGGCCCCAATGCCTTCGCCGCGCTGGACGCCCTGGGCGTGGGCCAGACCGCGCGCAGCCGCGCCGTGTTCACCGACCACATCATCATGATGGACGCGGTGGACGCCCAGGAAGTGGTGCGCATCGATACCGGCGCGGCCTTCCGCGAGCGGTTCGGCGGCCCCTATGCCGTGATCCACCGCGCCGACATCCATCTGTCCATCCTGGAAGCCGTGCAGCAGAACCCGCTGATCAGCTTCCGCACCTCCACCCAGGTCGCCTCCATGTCGCAGGACGGCAAGGGCGTGGAAGTGGTGGACACGCAGGGCAAGCGCTACCGCGCCGACGCGGTGGTGGGCGCGGACGGCGTGAAGTCCGTGATCCGCGAGCGCATGGTGGGCGACCCGGCGCGCGTGACGGGTCACGTGGTGTACCGCGCCGTGGTCGAGCGCGACAACATGCCCGAGGAACTGCGCATCAACGCCCCCGTGCTGTGGGCCGGCCCGCATTGCCACCTGGTGCACTACCCCTTGCGCGGCGGCCAGCAATACAACCTGGTGGTGACCTTCCATAGCCGCGAACAGGAAGAATGGGGCGTGCGCGAGGGCAGCAAGGAAGAAGTGCTGTCCTACTTCCAGGGCATACACCCGCGTCCGCACCAGATGCTGGACCGCCCCACTTCCTGGAAGCGCTGGGCCACCGCCGACCGCGAGCCCGTCGAACATTGGGGCCAGGGCCGCGTCACCATCCTGGGCGATGCCGCGCATCCCATGACGCAATACATGGCCCAAGGCGCCTGCATGGCGCTGGAAGACGCGGTAACGCTGGGCGAGGCCGTGAAGCATTGCGGACACGACCTGGAAGCCGCGTTCCGACTGTACGAATCCATCCGCATCCCGCGCAGCGCGCGCGTGGTGTGGTCGACGCGGGAGATGGGCCGGCTGTATCACGCGCGGGGCGTGGAACGCACCGTGCGCAACATGCTGTGGACCGGTCGCAGCCAGTCCCAGTTCTACGACGCGTTGCAGTGGCTGTACGGCTGGAAGGTGGAAAACTGCCTCGCGGGGCATTCCTCACTATAGAAAAAATGCAGGCACCCAAGGAGACAACCATGAGAAAAACCGCAATCCGCGGCACCGCCGCCTTCACGCTTGCGCTGGCCGCGTTCGCGGCCGGCGCGCAGCAGAAGCCGGTGGACATCGGCTTCATCGGCACCCTGTCCACGCCCGCCGGCTACATCGGCGAAGACGAGCGCGACGCCTTCATGCTCGCCGTGAAGGAAGGCGACGGCAAACTGGGCGGCGTGCCGGTCAATGTGCGCGTGGAGGACGATGCGCTCAAGCCCGCCAACGCCAAGCAGATCGCCGACAAGATGGTGCAGGGCGGCGTGCGGCTGTTCACCGGCATCAACTTCTCCAACGTCATGGCCGCCGTCGGCCCGACCGTGCTGAACGCGGGCGCCTTCTACGTCAGCCTGAACGCGGGCCCCTCCAACTACGCCGGCAAGGCCTGCAACCCCAACTACTTCTCGGTGGCGTTCCAGAACGATTCCTACGCCGACACCGCGGGCCTGGCGGCCAACGAGCTGGGCGCCAAACGCGTGGTCATCATGGCGCCCAACTACCAGGCCGGACGTGACGCGGTCGCCGGGTTCAAGCGCACCTACAAGGGCGAGATCGCCGACGAGATCTACACCAAGCTGGAGCAGGCTGACTTTTCGGTGGAGCTGGCGCGCATCCGCTCGCTCAACCCCGACGCCATCTTCCAATTCCATCCGGGCGGCGCGGGCATCAACCTGACCAAGCAGTTCGCCAACTCCGGCCTGGCCGACAAGATCCGCATGATCACGCCCATCTACTCGATGGACGACCGCATGCTGGCCGCGACCGGCAACGCGGGCAAGGGCTTTTACCTGAGCTCGCTGTGGAGCGCGGACCTCGATAATCCGCAAAGCAAGCATTTCGTCGACGCCTTCACCAAGGCCTACAACCGCGCGCCCACCGCCTATGCGGCCCAGGCTTACGACACCGCCAATCTGATCGGCTCCGCGCTGAAAGCCGTGAACGGCGACATCACCGGCCGCGCCGACGATTTCCGCAACGCGCTGCGCCGCGCCGACTTCCCCAGCGTGCGCGGCAAGTTCAAGTTCGGCCCCAACCAGCATCCCATCCAGGACTGGTACCTGCTGCACATCGAAGCCGGCCCTGACGGCAAGCTGGTCTACAAGAACCTGAAAGTCATCGCCCGCGACCATACCGACGTGCACGCCGTCGACTGCAAGATGTAAGTCCGCGCCGCGGCCGGCGGATTGCGCGCATTCCGCCGGCCGCCGACCACTCCACAAGGAGTCCCCATGCTGATGTTCCTGGAGCAGGTCCTCAACGGCCTGCAGTACAGCGCTTTGCTGTTCCTGTTGTCGGCCGGCTTGACGCTGGTGTTCGGCATCATGAACGTCATCAACCTGACGCACGGCTCGTTCTACATGGTCGGCGCTTTCTGCGCCGCGAGCGCAGCCGCCGCCACCGGCTCTTTCGCCGCCGCGCTGCTGGCGGCGCTGGCCGGCGCGGCGCTCTACGGCTTGGTGGTGGAGTTGCTGGTGATCCGCCACCTGTACCGCCGCGATCACCTGGATCAGGTGCTGGCCACGCTGGGCCTGACGCTGTTCACCAACGAGATGGTGACCGTGCTGTTCGGCCGCAGCCCGCCCTTCATGGACATCCCGCCGTTCCTGTCGGGTTCCGTGGAACTCCTGCCCGGCCTGAACTATCCCCTGATGCGGCTGGCCTTCATCGGCGCCGGCGTGCTGGTGGCGCTGGGGCTGTGGCTGCTGATCTCCCGCACGCGCGTCGGCATGCTGGTGCGCGCCGGCGCCGACGATGGCGAAATGGTCGACGCGCTGGGCGTGAACATCCAGCGCCTGTTCACGCTGATCTTCACGCTGGGCGCGCTGCTCTGCGGCTTCGCGGGCGTAATGGCCGCGCCGCTGCTGGCGGTGGAAATCGGCATGGGCGAACGCATCCTGATCACCACCTTCGTGGTCATCGTGGTGGGCGGCGTGGGGTCGGTGCGCGGCGCGCTGGTCGGTTCGTTGATGATAGGCATGACCGATGCGCTGGGACGCGCCTACATTCCGTTCTGGATGTCGCGGCTGCTGCCGCCGGAGCTGTCGGATTCGGCAAGCTCCAGCCTGGTCTCGGCCAGCATCTACATCCTGATGGCCATCGTGCTGCTGTTCAAGCCGCGCGGCCTGGTGCCCGCGCAGCGATAGGAACGATATCCATGACCAGAAAAATCATCGTCAACACGATCGGGCTGCTGCTGTTCGTCCTGGTGCCGGCCATCGCCTCGGCCACGGGCGAGAGCTTCCTGATCAACCTGATGACCCGCTTCCTCATCTACGCCATCGCCGCCGTCAGCCTGGACCTGATCCTGGGCTACGGCGCCATGGTCAGCTTTGGCCATGCGGCCTTCTTTGGACTGGGCGGCTACGTCATCGGCATCGCCGGCTTTCACCTGGCCCAGGGCGACACGCTGTTCGGCTGGAGCGGCAGCAATGCGGCGCTGATCATGTGGCCGCTGGCTGTCGCCAGCGCCGCGCTGGCGGGCCTGGTGGTAGGCTTCCTGTCGCTGCGCACCTCGGGCGTGCAGTTCATCATGATCACGCTGGCATTCGGGCAGATGCTGTACTTCATCCTGGTCGGCCTGATGGTCTACGGCGGCGACGACGGCCTCTCCATCGACGCGCGCAACACCCTGCCCGGCCTGGACATGAACAATCCGACGACGTTCTATTACGTCTGCCTGGCGCTGATGACGGCCTGGGTGCTGGCGTGCCGCCGCATCGTCAATTCTCCCTTCGGCATGGCGCTGCAAAGCATCAAGCAGAATCCGCGCCGCAGCATCGGGCTGGGCCTCGCGCCGCTGCGCTACCGCCTCACCGCCTTCGTGCTGTCGGCCGCCGGCACCGGCCTGGCAGGCGCGCTGTGGGCCAACTACGCGCTCTTCGTCAGCCCCGACATGTCGGCCTGGCAGAAGTCCGGCGAACTCATGGCCATGGTGATCCTGGGCGGCATGGGCTCGATCTTCGGTCCCGTGCTGGGCGTGGCGGTGTACCTGGGCCTGGAACAGGTCGCCACCGCGTGGACGGAACACTGGATGCTGATCCTGGGCCCCGTGCTGGTGCTGGTGGTGCTGTTCGGCAAGCGCGGCGTCTATGGCTGGCTGGTGGGAGGCAAACATCATGACTGATCACCCCAAGCTGGAAATCCGCGAGCTGCAGAAATCCTTCGGTGCGGTGCGCGCGACGCAAGGCGTCAATCTGCAGGTCCGCCCCGGCGAACTGCACGCGCTCATTGGCCCCAACGGCGCCGGCAAGACCACGCTGCTGTCGCAGATCAGCGGTGAAATCCTGCCGGACGCGGGCGCCATCCTGCTCGACGGCCACGACATCACCCGCATGCCCGCCCACAAGCGGCCCGGGGCCGGGCTGGCGCGCTCGTTCCAGATCAGCCAGCTCTATCCCGCCTTCACCGCCGAGGACAACGTCGCCATGGCAGTGCAGGCGCACAGCCCCGGCGGCTTCAACCTGTGGAAAAGCGCCCGCCGCCTGCCGCAGCTGCGCCAGCCCGCCAGGCTGGCGCTGGAACGCGTCGGCCTGGGCGAACGCGCCCACGTGCGCGTGTCGGAACTGGCCCACGGCGAAAAGCGCCAGCTGGAACTGGCGATGGCCTTGTCGCTGGACGCGTCGCTGCTGCTGCTGGACGAACCCATGGCCGGCATGGGCGCCGAAGAATCGCAACGCATGACCGCGCTGCTGCAAGAACTGAAGGGCCGCTACGCCATCCTGCTGGTCGAGCACGACATGGACGCCGTCTTCGCCCTGGCCGACCGCATCACCGTGCTGGTCTACGGCAAAACCATTTACACCGGCACCCCCGACGAGGTGCGCCGCCACCCCGACGTGCGCGCCGCCTATCTGGGCGAGGAGGACTGATGCTGCATGTCAAACAACTACAGGGCGGCTACGGCGCCAGCAAGGTGCTATTCGGCGTGGATATGGACATTGCCACGCGCCAGGTCGTATCCCTGATCGGACGCAACGGCATGGGCAAGACCACCACCGTGAAGACCATCATGGGCATGCTGCCCGCGCAAGGCGGCAGCATCCTGCTCGACGGCCAGCCCATAGAAGGCCGCGCCCCGCACCGCATCGCCCAACTCGGCATAGGCCTGGTGCCCGAGGGCCGCCGCGTCTTCGGCTCGCTGTCAGTGGAAGAAAACCTGATAGCCACCGCCCGCAACACCCGCGCAGGCTGGCATGTCGGCCGCGTCTTCGACCTGTTCCCCCGCCTGAAGGAACGCCGCGCCCAATCCGCCCGCACCTTGTCCGGCGGCGAACAGCAAATGCTGGCCGTCGGCCGCGCCCTGCTCATCAACCCGCGCCTGCTCATCCTGGACGAAGCCACCGAAGGCCTGGCGCCGCTGATCCGCCAGGAAATCTGGAACTGCCTGCGCCGCCTGAAGGAAGAGGGCCAGACCATCCTGGTAATCGACAAGAACCTGAAGGAAATGGCCACGCTGGTCGACCGCCACCATGTCCTCGAAAAAGGCCGCGTCGTCTGGCAAGGCAGCCCCGCGGAACTCGCCGCGCAGCCGGAGCTGGCGCAGCGGTATCTGGGCATCTAGGGGGTCTAGGGCGTCTAGTCGGACGATTCGCAGAAGCTCAGCCGATTGCCGAACGGATCAATGACGTCCATCACCCGCCCCCACGGCATCTCTTCCACGCCCGGCCGCATATAGCCATAGCCCTTGGCGTTCACCTCGGCCTGGAACTCGTCCACGCCCCGCATCCGCACGAACACCGCGGATCCGGGCGTGCCATCGCCATGGTGCTCGCTCAGGTGCAGCACCAGATCACCGCGATGCACTTGCGCGTACAGCGGCAGGCCAGGCTCGAAGCGATGCTCCCAGTCCCACTCGAACCCCAGGAAATCCAGATAGAACTCGCGCGCCTTCTCCACGGAGAAGATACGCAGGATGGGAATGGCAGTTTGTAGATGCATGACGGCCCCTGGTCAGTAAGCAAGGACTCTCAGCATAGATCACAAGCCGCGCAGCAAAACGCACACCATCACGACGCAAGACACCGCGTAAGCCCCAAAAGGCCGCCCGCGCGGCCGGCCTGGGGCGGGCCCCGCAAGACACGCCACCCCACACAGACGTCGGCAAGAACCAGAAGAACGCCAATCGCCCCAGCTGACGTCAAGTTTCAACCGCCGGAGCCCGTCGCGTCGGCGGCCCGCGGTGTGCGGGGCGTCGATAAGCCCAAGGGAATCTGAAGGAACCGCCGCAGGCGGTGACGAAGATGACGCAGGGGAAGTCCGGAGCGAACGCTCCGGACCGCGATCGCAGCCCCGCACACCGCGGGCCGCCGACGCGACGGGCGTCTTAAGAACCAACAACGCCCATCAAGACAAACCAATCAATTCAAGCTAGCCCCAGAGATCTTCACAATCTCCTGATACTTCGCCTTCTCACTCTTCACGAATTCAGCAAACGCCTCAGGCGTCATCGGCGCAGCCTCAGACCCCATCGTCAGCAAGCGCTGCTTCACATCCGCCTGCTGCATCGCTTCCGAGTAAGCCTTGTTCAGCTTGGCCACCACCGGCGCCGGCGTGCCGCCCGTGGTAAACACGCCGAACCAGGTTCCCAGGTCAAAGCCCTTGATCCCCGACTCTTCCACCGTAGGCACATCCGCCAGCAGCGACGAACGCTTGGCGGTCGTCACGGCCAGCGCCTTGACCTTGCCGTCCTTGATCAGCGGAGCCGAAGCCGCCAGATTGTCGAACATGAAATCCGACTGACCCGACAGCAGCGCCAATTGCGCAGGCGCCGCGCCCTGGTAAGGAATGTGCTCGACATTGATGCCCGCGCGCGCCTTCAACAGCTCGCCCGACAGATGACCCGCGCTGCCGTTGCCGCCCGAACCGTAGTTCAGCTTGCCCGGGTTCTTCTTCGCGTAGTCGATCAGATCGTCCAGCTTCTCGATCTTGTTCTTCTGCGCGAACTCGACGTTCATCACCAGCACATTGGGCACCGAAGCCACGATGGTCACCGGCGCGAAATCCTTCACCGGGTCATACGGCAGATTGGCGAACAGCCAGGGATTGATGGCGTGGGTCGCGACCGCGCCCATCACCAGCGTGTAGCCATCGGCCGGGGCCTTGGCCACCAGGTCGGCGCCGATATTGCCGCCCGCGCCCGAACGGTTCTCCACGATGACCGGCTGGCCCAGGGAGCCACGTACCTTCTCGGCCAGCATGCGGGCCATGGTGTCCAGCGGGCCGCCGGGCGGGTAAGGCACGACGAAGCGCAGCGGCTTGGTCGGGAAATCGGTGGCCTGGGCCAGCGCGGGCGCGCCGAAAGGCAGCGTGGCGGCCAGCGCCACGGCGCCTTGCAACAGGGCGCGGCGCACAGCGCTGCGGGGGGTCTGCGTCATGATGTTGTTCTCCTCGCTTTGGATCAGTAGCGGTCAGTAGCATACCGCAGCAAGGAACACGGCGTAACAAAGAGATACCAGCAGAACCCCCGGCTGTTCGCCCAACAGCGCCGCCGCCAGCGCCTTTGCTGCAAGCCGGCCTCCCTATGAAAAACACCCCAAAGATCGGATCGGCGTCCAACTTTTGGGGTGCGATGCGGAAAGGAAGTGATTCCGGTCAGTGCAGGATCTGACTCAGGAACAGCTTGGTCCGCTCGTTCTGCGGATTGTCGAAGAACTCGTCCGGGCTGTTCTGCTCGATGATCTCGCCGCGGTCCATGAAGATCACGCGGTTGGCGACCTTGCGCGCAAAGCCCATTTCGTGGGTCACGCAAATCATCGTCATGCCGCTTTCCTGGGCCAGAGTGACCATCACGTCCAGCACTTCCTT
>NZ_DATCUY010000494.1:0-6364 GCF_036567245.1 Achromobacter sp.
CATGGTCAGCGGCATCCTGGTCAACGCCGTGGCCATCGCCAACGGCCCGGCGGCGTCGCGCGGCACCTATGTCGGCACCACCCGCAGCAATGCTTCGGCGCAGCTCGACTGGATCCTGGGCGGCATCGCCGCCGGCGGCGCCGCGGCCTGGCTCGGCGTCTGGAACATGTACAACCGCGTCGCGGTGGCCACCATGGTCGGCGATTCCACCGACACCTGGACCCCGGCCGCCGGCCCGGCGCCGCTCAACGCCAGCACCGGCAACCGCGTCAGCTTCGTGGCGGGACTGGCGGAAGACGCGGCGAGCGCGCGCATCATCCAGCCGGCCAGCATGAGCAAGGCCGGCGGCGGCGCGGCGGCTGCCGTCGGTTTCGGCCTGAACGCCACCGGCGCCTTCACCGGCTGCGCCGGCTATCTGTCCTCCGGCGCCGACGCTGCGGTGATCTCCACCGTCCCGGGCGAAATTTCAGCCACCGTGGCGGGGTTCAATTATTTTCAGGCGGTGGAGAAGGGGGGCGTGGGAACCGCTGGGTTCTACGGCGATGGTGGCGTGGGCTATATCCAGCAGGGCATCCAGTTTAACTTCAGGATGTAAGGAGGCTGGAAGGCGCCCTAACGACAAAAGGAACGGCTATCCGGTCCATCATACGGCGGACGGGACGGCCTTCAGTTGAGCGACTGCCGGTTTCGGCGTTCGACCTATCGACCGGATCCACTTATTCATCGGGTCGGTAAATTGCCGTCCGATAAGCTCACCAAGTCCGGCGGCTACGAATAGGAAGATAACGAGGCAGATATCGGGTAAGTCCGTTCCGAACCACGCCTTCATCAGAAGCAGTATAAACATGTGTATCAAGTAGATTTCGTAGCTGCGTCGACCGATGAATTCAAGCGGAACCGAGAGTCGAAACCTTCGTTGGGGACTCTTGGCTGCGCCGACCAGGAAAAGTGCGGCACCGAATGCGATGATGCTTGGTCCGAGAATGAAGTCGGCCGTAAGCAAATAGGCGAAATGCCGCCAAATGATCAATCCAAGGCCGGTCCATCGCAGGACCGCTCCTGCCCAAAATGGCCATGTCGTCTTTCCAAGATAATCTGCCAGCAGCGCTGCCAGACAGCCCATAGCAATCGCGTCGGCGCAGCCGGACCAAAGGTAAAGTGCGACCCATCCTATTCGAGCAAACGGCGCCTGAACGATCAGAATCGCCAGTGCAACCGCGATGTATGCTGGCTTACGAAGAGCCAGGCCCACAACGGGAAAGAGAACGTAAAATACTTCTTCAACAGACAACGACCACAGCGGCGACCAAGCAACCATTCCGATGCCAGCGCCAGCGACATAATACCAGTTGAACTGAAACGTCAGCGCCGTCCAGAGTGCTGTCCATATACTCGAATTTTCTGGTGCAACAAAAGCGGCAATACCAGCCAGATGCATTGCTGTCAGTACTAGTACACTGGCTGCCGAAAGCGGCGCAATTCGTGCAAATCTCGCGAGGTAGAATTCGTGCGGCCTGATCGTAGCGAGGGAACCATAATGCTGGATTGCGTGTGAGGTAATCAGGAATCCGGAGATGACGAAAAAGACCGTGACACCATAATATCCGTTTGTTGCGATCAATGCTACGGCCCATCCGGGTAGAAATGCAAAGGCGGCCGGTGAAAAAATGTAGCAGAAATGCAGGAAAATGACGACGAAGATCGATAGACCTCTCAATCCATCAATATGGGAATTGCGGCTTGCTTTCGCGGTGCCTGATCTAAGTTTCATGCACTTCATCCTCGGCGCCTGTTCTTAACAGGCAGCTTTGAGTGCGGGCTCACCTAGCTCAACAAACTACGAAATATCTCAGCCTGTCAGTTTTCCGGCAGCGGCTTGCGGCGAAAGGCAGATAGCGGGGTCATTCGCAGATCGCCGTTCTTCAAGGGGTCTGTGGGAGCTGCGTATTGTAGCACAATGATCAGCAGCGGCGCGAAAAACGGGATGTACCATGTCGCGTATCGGGCGACGTCCAACGAGCCGCCAGAATTCATCATCACGGTCGCCGAATGTGCAAGCAGGTTGATGACCAAGAGGAAACCAAGCAGAGCGTATGCTTTCATTGATACCGGCAGCCGCGCACCATGCGATATGGCGATAGCGGCGAGCACGATTATGGCGATTCCCCCGGGCCAGTTCGGGAATAGTCCGAGATCCGGATCAATGAACCAGATGTAGCTTGAGAGCACAGGTTCCCAGGCGAAGCGGGCGCCGGCGAAGATCAGTTGCGGCGTAAGTCCACCAAACCTGAAGAAATAATACAGCGGATGAAGGCAGGTCAGAACAGCGGCGGCGACGACGAAAGCGATATCGACGCGCGTCGGACGCTCACGGGCAAAAAGCCAGGTCACGCCGGTTGCCGCCGCGACGATCGCGAAACTCGGATTCTGGGTGGAGGCCGCGGCAAACGCCAGTGTCGCCCAGGACAGCTTGCCGCCCAATAAACCAAGAACGGCAATGAGGCATAATGAGACCGTAAAGAACTCTGTATGGATCTTGTCGGTGAACCACAGCATGGGCGAACCAAGCAGCAGGAAGGCCACCGCTAGAACGCCGGCTATACCAAACAGCCGAAGTGCCGCAATGCCCGCGAGCAGCGCAAGAACCGCATGTTCAATGGCAAAGGCGTAGGATGGGTCTGTGAAGCCGCCAACCTTCTTTGCGACGGAGCCAATGGCAGCGGCGATGGCGCTGAAGAACCAGAAATGAGTGGTGTCGAGACCGTCGCCAAGGCGCAGCGGCTGGAATACCTGCAAGATAAGTTCGTAAGGCACCATGCCCAGGATTGTATTGGAAAGACGGGTGGCTTCGTAGGAGGCGCCCGACGTGGTCGACAGCCAGGGCCGCCCCGTATCGAGCCACGCATAGTACATGGCAATGTATTCAGAGCCGTCGCCGGTTCGTTCGTGGTGGGCAAGCAGCGAAATCATCAGAATGATAACGGGTGTCAACAGGACCAATGAGTATCGAAGCAGGTTCATCTGGCCGACTTCTCATCAACGGTCTGCTTCGGCTCAACGAGCATTGCCGACAGTTCTTCAGGTTTCAGTTCGGCATAAGTCCATGCGGCCGTACTGACAAAATGACCCGATTTCAGGAAGGCCATGAATTTCTGAAGATCAATTGGCTTGCTGCAGGAATGAACTCGGAAAGTTGGCGGACTCATCTGGCTGAACAGGCCAGTATCACCGAAGACGAACCTGCGACAATCCGGCCCGAGAATCGCTGTCATCGCACCCTGGCCATATCGTCCCGCGAAAATGTCCGCCGGAGGTCGGTATAGCCATGGCAGGCGCTTCTGGATGAAGTACGACAGGGTAGTCGGGTTGGTATAGCTTTCGTGCCTCGGAGGCCAGTACTTCCAAGTGGAAGCAGCCACCGATGGAATTAATAGTATCGCGGCCAAAATCCCGAACCGGTTGGAGTTGAAAGAGCTGGCCACGATTTACCCCACTGCCGACAAGCGCTGCAATCTATGCGCATCGGACTACCGCGTAAAGCTGAGAAGGTTGCATTGGGTCTTGTCAACGACTCAGCTGGCAAGTTTCTCGACGTAACGTTCGCTCTTACGCTGCCGATTTCGCACGGGAACGGCAGCGAAGATGATCGCTGCGAGCCAGACGATCAACGTAATCCAAGACAAGACGATCGAGATGACCCAGATGCGGTCCGGCAGGAAGCGGTATTCGATGACGTGGTGCCCGCCCTCAACCTGGAGCGCAAGTCCGTCGAAGCGGCGATACGGATCGAGTGTGGTTTTGGGCGGGACCACCAGCAACGCTTCGTTGGGCTGCAACACGCCATCCAGCACAAGCCTGCTCCATGGGAGCGGCTGCACATTGGTAATGACAAGGGTGGGGCTAGGCAGGTCGACTTCGAACGAGGCAACCTCGCCAAAGCGTGCGCCCGCTTCGGGCTGCATCGCGGCGTAGGTCTGCGGCGCATTGTCCGGCGCGACGCGGTAGGGCGCGAAGATCGAATAGTTGGGATGACCATAGTAGGTCGGCGGGAGGGTGCTGGCGTTCTGTCCCGCCGCTTCCATTCCCGGAGCCCACACCGAAAATTCCTTATAATAGGTCGGCAGCCGGATGTCGGCGGCAATCTTGTTCACAGATGCGGCCCCAGATGGCTGCGCGATAGCATTGCCATGATAGAGCTTGGTAGCGAGACCCGCCATTCCCAACGCCAGGCAGAAGGCCAGCCATTCGGAGCGGACGCCGCCGGGCTGGCCCTTGCGTACCGCGATGCCGGTCAACGCAACGAATGCGACGAGCAGCGTCAGGTTGATATAGGCCGTGAGGCGATAGGCGAACTGCAGAATATTGAAGAATCCGCCGAATGCCTCCGAGATCGACGGCCGCACCGACAGCGCCGCGAAGTAGGCAGTGAAGATCAGGGCGGAAATTCCCAGTACCCATTGCACCGCGCGTAGCCGCGAATAGTCCAGCCGCAACGCGAACAGGCGCACCAGAACCAGCAGCAGCAACGGGATCGAGACCTGCGCGTCGAGATAGGGCGTCGAGACGTCGCGGATGCCTTCGAGCAGGGAACGCGCATCAATCGGCACCGGCGAGAACCGCGACCACCATGCATCGAGGCTTAGACGGAAGTAGCCAATGGTCTGGAAGGCATTGCGGGCAAAGGTGGCGTCGTTCACCGGTAACAGACTGCCGAAGGCACGATAGGCGAGCAGCCAGGGCGACAATGCGAGGAGGATGGCAGCTCCGCTCGCCATCCCGAACAGCAGCAATCGCCAGCTCCGCGTCAGTATCAGCGCGATGCCGCCGAACACGATGATGAACAGACCGCCGAAGGCGGCGGTAAGTGGATGCGTCACCGCGGCGAGGGCAAAATAGAAGCCCGGCTGGAGCCATGTCGACCAGCCGATGGGCTCTTCGCCGGCTTTCAGGAACACCACGAGCAATGCGGCGACCGAACACGTCAACAGGCTGATCGCGAAGAATTCGGTCAGGGCGCTGCGGTTGTAGAGGTTGGTCAGCGAGTAAATGCCCCACACCAGCAGCGTGGCGACGACATATGCCGTATTGCTCTCCAGGCGCACAGCAACCAGCGAGCGGAAAACGACCAGGAACTGCAGCACCAGAGCGCCGAACACGAAGCAGCGCATGGCGAGACCAGAGCCGAGAACGGAACTCAGCAAGCCTGTAAGCGCATAGAAATGATATGAATAGAAGATCGGCACGGACATGCCGATCACCTTGCTGGTGTTGAATATCACCGGCGGTTGAAAGTGCTGCTTCCAGTATTCGCCGAAATATTCCGCCGACCAGAGATGATTGATCCAGTCGACATAAAAGACCGCATGACGATCGAAAAGCGGGATGGTGGCCATCGCCACGACGACGATGGCAATCGCGAATGGCTGCAGCCGTGCATAGATAGTCATCGTCACTGAAGTCCGATCATGGCAATGGTCTCAAGCCAAACTAGAAAAGAATATCCTGCCGCGGCATCAGATGCAGCCACGACGCAGCGCGGCGCTGCCGAGTTTGCGTATGCATGGCGGCGCGCTCAACCCGCAGGCCAGCGCACAAATTGCGAGCCTGTTGGATAAATCGACATCGGGTGCGACGCAGCCGATCAGGAAAAGAACAACAGCCGCCAGCGCTCGCCCGTTGCAAAGCAACGCCGTTCTACCCACCGCATTATTGAATGTATCGCGCATCGCGTGCCCCGGCCCAGCAACTGCGTCTAACACCCGGCTCCGCAGTTGTGAAGCTCCGCACCCTCGGTTTCCAGTTGAATTCGTTCAGAGGTGACGCATGACCCCATCGCAGTTCGCCGATGCTTTGACGCGCCTGTGGCCCAACGGCGACCAGAAGGTTCCCGGCCTGCGCGCCGGCATGATTGCGTCGGCACCTTCGGTGTTCGCGCGCCACGGCATCACCACGCCGTCGCTGGTCGCCCATGTGATGGCGCAGATCTCCCACGAATGCGGCGCCGGGCACGACGTGGTGGAGAACCTGAATTACAGCGCCGGGCGGATGATGCAGGTGTGGCCGTCGCGGTTTCCCAGCCCGGCCAGCGCCGCACCCTATGCGCACAATCCGCGGGCGCTGGCCAACAAGGTCTATAACGGCCGCATGGGCAATGCGGCGGGCTCCGACGACGGCTGGAATTTCCGCGGCCGCGGCGCCGCCCAGACCACCGGGCGCGCGGGCTATGCGCGGCTGGCGAAGGCCACCGGGCTCGACGTGGTGGCGCAGCCGGAGCTGCTGATCGATCCGCGGCATTTCCTCGCCTGCGGTGTCGCCGATTTCGTCAATTGCGGCTGCCTGCCGTTTGCCTTGAAGGACGACGTCG
>NZ_DATCUY010000495.1:0-2769 GCF_036567245.1 Achromobacter sp.
CCCGGCCCCAGGCCCGGCCACCAGTCGGCCACCAGGCCGCTCGCGGCTGCGCGGCCCGGCAGGCGCGAAGCCGGATGCGGGTGGCGGATGAAACGCCAGAAGTCCGCGACTTCGCTGCGAAAGCGCAGTTTGCCGCCAGGCGCGGACTGCCGCAGGTCTGTCATCAGGCCTCGTTGCCGCTATGGAGCTGGCGCGTCGCCAAGGGGAAATCGCCGGCCAGCATCGCTGGCACCACTGCGCGGCAGCGATCGATGACCGCTTCGATCTCTTTTTGCTCTTCGCGGCGTGGCGGATGCAGGACGAAGTCCGCCACCTGTTGGGCCAGGCCCAACGTGCGCGGATGGCCGATGCCGATGCGCAGGCGCCAGAAGTTAGGGCTGCCCAGCGCCGCCTGGATGTCCTTCAGGCCATTGTGGCCGGCGTGGCCGCCGCCCTGCTTCAGTTTCACCTGGCCGGGCATCAGGTCCAGCTCGTCGTGCAGCACCAGCACCTGCTCCGGCGCCAGCTTGTAGAAGCGGGCCAGCGCGCCGACCGCCTGGCCGGAGCGGTTCATGTAGGTGTTGGGCTTCAACAGCAGCACGTTGTCGGCGCCCAGGCGGGACTTGGCCACCATGCCGAAAAAGGACTTCTCCAGCGCAAAAGAAGTGCGCAAGTCGTCCGCCAGATGGTCGGCCAGCCAGAAGCCGGCGTTGTGCCGGGTGGTTTCGTAGTCGGGGCCGGGGTTACCCAGTCCGACGATGAGGCGTATAGGAATAGACATGATGGGGGTGTTTAAACCAAAAAACCCTGCGCATGCAAATGCACACGCAGGGTTTCGGGCTTCAGCCGCGGAAAGCCCAGGGGCTTTCCGGCAGGACTTAGGCGGCCGGAGCTTCGGCAGCGCCTTCGTCAGCGGCAGCGCCGCCCTTGACCACGGCCGTGGCGGCCAGCAGCGGGTTGGCGTCGCCACCGTGGGGGACGTAGGTCACGCCCTTGGGCAGCTTGATGTCGGCCAGGTGGACCGAAGCGCCAGGCAGCAGATCCTTCAGGTCCACTTCGATGAACTGGGGCAGCGCTGCCGGCAGGCAGGTGACTTCCAGTTCGGTCAGGACGTGGCTGATGATGGCGCCGCCCAGCTTCACAGCCGGCGAGACTTCAGCGTTGATGAAGTGGAACGGGACCTTGGTGTGCAGGGCCTGGTTGGCGTCCACGCGCTGGAAGTCCA
Source organism: Achromobacter sp. (assembly GCF_036567245.1). Classification (GTDB taxonomy): domain Bacteria; phylum Pseudomonadota; class Gammaproteobacteria; order Burkholderiales; family Burkholderiaceae_B; genus Achromobacter. The sequence continues at coordinate 1,205 of NZ_DATCUY010000495.1, forward strand.
CGTGCAGGACTTGCGGCTTGTAGGCGTGCCATTGAACCGAACGCAGCAGGACTTGCTCTTCCTTGGCTACGCCTTCCAGCGCCATTTGCAGGATCGACGCGTGGAATTCTTCCTTGCGCAGGGCGTGGTAGATCTCGTTGTGGTCGAGTTCGATGTTCAGGGGGGCAGCCGTACCGCCATAAACGATGGCGGGAACGCGGCCCGCGCGGCGCAGGCGGCGGCTCGCACTCGAACCCTGGACGCTACGCGCAGTGGCATTGAATTTCATGGAAAACTCCAAAAACAATAAATGGCGAAGAGACTTCGCCGGTTGGTACACGGCACGCGAAATGCGCGCCGTGTTTGTTGCGCCTTGCCGCGACCAGCAAGGCGCAAAACTCAGTATCCGGACTGCCCGTCCGAGGGACGCCGCGTCTTAATCGACGAACAGCGAGCTGACCGATTCCGCGTTCGAGATACGCAGGATGGTCTCGCCCAGCAGCGCGGCGCACGACAGCTGGCGGATCTTGCCGCTGGCCTGGCCTTGCTCGGAGAGCGGAATGGTGTCGGTGACGACCAGCTCGTCCAGTTCCGACGCTTCAATGCGGTCGATGGCGCCGCCCGACAGCACGGGGTGCGTGCAATAGGCGTAAACGGCGCCGGCGCCGCGGTCCTTCAGGGCCTGGGCCGCCTTGCACAGGGTGCCGGCGGTGTCGACCATGTCGTCCATGATGATGCAGGTGCGGCCGTCGACTTCACCGATGATGTTCATCACTTCCGACACGTTGGCGCGCGGGCGGCGTTTGTCGATGATGGCCAGATCGGCTTCCAGCTGCTTGGCCAGCGCGCGGGCCCGCACCACGCCGCCGATGTCCGGAGACACCACGACCAGGTTCGAGAAATTGCGGCGCCAGATGTCGCCCAGCAAGATCGGACCGGCGTAGATGTTGTCCACGGGGATGTCGAAGAAGCCCTGGATCTGGTCGGCGTGCAGGTCCATCGTCAGGACGCGGTCGACGCCAGCCACTTGCAACATGTTGGCCACGACCTTGGCCGAGATCGCGACGCGCGCCGAACGCGGGCGGCGATCTTGGCGGGCATAGCCAAAGTAGGGAATCGCGGCGGTGATGCGGCCAGCGGAAGCGCGGCGCAAGGCATCGACCATAACCATGATTTCCATCAGGTTGTCATTGGTAGGGGCACAGGTGGGCTGCAGAACGAAGACGTCCTTGCCGCGCACGTTCTCGTTGATTTCGACCATCACCTCGCCGTCCGAGAAGCGACCGACGGTCATCTTGCCCAGGGACATATCGAGGTGGTTGACTACGTCCACGGCCAGCCGAGTGTTGGCCGTGCCCGTGAAGATCATGAAGCTATCGTTTGCCATGATGGATGATGCGATGGTCGTTGTAAGACACTAACGAGGTGATGCGGGGTGCTACGAGACACCAGCGGACCCGGAAAATAAAAAAGCTGCTGAACCCGGGCCAGTGTCTTACAGGCGTGTTCAACAGCTTTTTTATGTATTCGGTTGGCTGGGGAGGAAGGATTCGAACCTTCGCATGCCGGAATCAAAATCCGGTGCC
>NZ_DATCUY010000496.1:0-3547 GCF_036567245.1 Achromobacter sp.
GCCACCCCGTGGGCGAGCCCGCCCTGCGCGAAGCCATCGCCCAGTACCTGCGGGTGTCGCGCGGCGTGCGCTGCGACGCCTCGCGCATCGTCATCACCGAAGGCGCCCAGGGCGCGCTGGCGCTCTGCGTGCAGTTGCTGACCAACCCCGGCGACACCGCCTGGCTGGAAGACCCCGGCTACCGCGGCGCCAAATCCGCCTTCCACGCCGGCGACCTGGACGTGGTGGCCATGCGCGTGGACGCCGACGGCATCGTGATCCCCGAAAACGCCTGGCAGGAGCGCCCGCCCCGCCTCATCCAGACCACACCGTCGCACCAGTACCCCACCGGCGCGGTGCTGTCCCTGCCGCGCCGCCTGGGCCTGATCGAACGTGCCCGCCAGGCAGGCGCCTGGATCATCGAGGACGACTACGACAGCGAATTCCGCCACCAGGGCGAACCCATCGCCGCGATGCAGGGTCTGGTCGAGGATGCGCCGGTGCTCTATGTGGGCACGTTCAGCAAGACCATGTTCCCGGCGCTGCGCCTGGGTTTCCTGGTACTGCCCGAAGCCATCGCCGCGCAGGCGATGCCGTCCATCATCGAGATGCTGCGCGGCGGCCACCGGCTGGAACAGCTGACCATGGCCGCCTTCATGGAAAACGGCCAGTTCTCGCGCCACCTGGGCCGCATGCGGCGCCTGTACCGCGAACGCCAGGGAGCGCTGCGCGAAGCGCTGGCGACGCATCTGGGGATCGAACACGAGGTGCTGGGCGGGCATTCGGGACTGCATCTGACGGTGCGGCTGCCTGCGGCATACCCCGACCGCGAGATCGTGGAGCAGGCGCGCAAGATCGGCATGAATCCAGGCGCGCTGTCGTCGTTCGCGGTGACGCCGCGGGCGGAGGACAACGGGCTGGTGATCGGGTATGGAAATACAGGGGCCGAGCGGTTTCCGGCGTTGGTGCAGAGGTTGCGGAAGGTGGCATTGGCGGCGCGGCAGGCTTCGTAGGTCCGGCCATTGGCACTGGCCGCTGCCGCTGCCGCTGCACTTCATAGGTCGCTCGTCGGCGCGGGCGGCGTGGCGGTTCGCGCCCACGATTGCGGTCCGGAGCCTTCGCTCCGGACTACCCCGTCGTCATCCTCGTCCTCGCCTTCGGCGACTCCTTCGGATTCCCTCGGGCGCATCGAGGTTGCGAACCGCCACGCCGCCCGCGCCGACGAGCTGCCGTTGTCTTGGCTTGCTGCGCTGCTAGAGCCGTGGTCAGGGACGAATCGTGAGCTGCCCGTATTAATCGGCCGCCCGGGCGGCCGATTAATACATACGCGATTTATAAAATTTCTATAGTGTTCGCTGCGCGACTGCAGCGAATCGTTTGCCCATGCGCCGCTCTTTTAAGGACGCGGCGAAAAACAGCGCGCAGCGCCATCCCCACCCGCAAGACACCGCGTAAGCTCCCAGAGGCCGCCCGCGCGGCCGGCCGGGAGCGGGCCCCGCAAGACCTTCGCCACACCCCACCGATGGCGAGCACGCCAAGCACACTACCCGCCCCAGCGCCCGTCAAGTTTCAACCGCCGGAGCCAGCCGCGCCGTGGGCCTGGGGCGAGCGGGGCGTCGATAAGCCCGAGGGAATCCGTAGGAGTCGCCGAAGGCGAGGACGAGGATGACGACGGGGAAGCCCGGAGCGAAGGCTCCGGGCCGCAATCGTTGCCCCGCTCGCCCCAGGCCCACGGCGCGGCTGGCGCCTTAAGAACCTCTACCCAGACACGACACAACAGCCCCCGACAACCAAGCCATCAATTAATCAACCCACCCAACACCAACACCGCCAAAAACCCCCAAAACAACGCCCCCAACAAACTCCGCCTCAACAACGCCTTGACCGCCGCCCAAAGCAACATCAACCCAATAGCCAACACCACCAGATTGAACACCGACGGACTCATCCCCATCGCGCCCGACAGGCCCGCATAGAAATCGCCCAGCGCGCCGCCAATCCCGCCCAGCAGCCACTTCAGCCCGGCGACGACGCTGCGCAGCGCCTCGCCCAGCATCCCGCCCAATGAAGCGAAAAAACCGTCCTCGGTCTGCATCAGCGCCGGTTGTCCATCAGCATGCGCACGGCCAATCCGGCCAGCACCGTCCCCATCAACCAGCGCTGCACCACCATCCACACGGGACGGCCCGCCAGGAACCCGGCAATGGAACCGGCCATGATGGCAATCAGCGCGTTGACCGTCAGGCTGATGGCGACCTGCGTCATGCCCAGCGCCAGCGACTGCGTGAACACGCTGCCGCGCTCGGGCTGGATGAACTGCGGCAGCAGCGACACGTACATGATCGCAATCTTGGGATTGAGCAGGTTGGTCACCAGCCCCATCGTGAACAGCGTGCGCGGGCTGCTCTTGGGCAGCTCGCGCACCTGGAACGGCGAACGCCCGCCCGGACGCAGCGCCTGCCATGCCATGTACAGCAGATACAGCGCGCCGCCGATGCGCAGCGCGTCGTAGGCGTAAGGCACCGCCATCAGCAGCGCCGTGATGCCGAACGCCGCGCAGAGCACGTAGAAGACGAAGCCGACCGCCACGCCCCCCAGCGAAATCAGGCCGGCCTGCGCGCCTTGCGAGATGGAACGGGAGACCAGGTAGATCATGTTGGGCCCGGGGGTGAGCACCATGCCCAGGGCAACCAGGGCGAACGTCATCAGATGGGTAAAGTCGGGCATGATGGGCCGGCGCGGGGCCGCGCGGAAAGTGGAAACGTGAATCCACACCTTAGCGCAAAACTGTATCGGAACAGCGAACTTCCGGGAGGGGTTTGCGGACCAGTGGCGCCGGCGATACAGTTGACCGGTTCCCACGCCTGGAGAGCCTGGACATGCCGCAAGCTCATCCTCATCCGAAAGACGGCGCCATCCGCATAGGCATCGGGGGCTGGACCTACGCCCCCTGGCGCGGCGCTTTCTATCCCGAAAACCTGCCGCACGCGCGCGAACTGGAATACGCCAGCCGCCAGCTCACCGCCATCGAGATCAACGGCACCTACTACAGCACCCAGAAACCGGCCACCTTCGCCAAATGGCGCGACGAAACGCCCGAAGGCTTCGTGTTCTCGCTGAAGGCCTCGCGCTACGCGACCAACCGCCGCGAACTGGCGGGCGCCCGCGACTCGATCCACCGCTTCGTGCACAGCGGCATCGCCGAACTGGGTCCAAAACTGGGGCCGATCGTCTGGCAGTTCGCGCCCACCAAGGTTTTTGACGCGGACGACTTCGGCGCGTTCCTGGCACTGCTGCCTGACCGGGTGGGCGGCCTGCCGCTGCGGCACGTGCTGGACGTGCGCCATGCCAGCTTCGCCTGCGAGGAATATCTGGCACTGGCGCGGCGCCACGGCGCGGCTACCGTCTACACGGACAGCGAGGACTACCCGTCCATCGCCGACCGCACCGCCGATTTCGTGTATGCGCGGCTGATGCGCGCCAGCACGGCCTACAAGGCTGGCTATGCGCCCAAGGCGCTGGACGCCTGGGCGGAGCGCCTGCGCGGCTGGGCGCGCGGGACGCACCC
>NZ_DATCUY010000497.1:0-5182 GCF_036567245.1 Achromobacter sp.
GCATTCGCGGCCCGCGGCGTGGCGTCCGCCTGATGGCCGCCGCGGCGTCCTGGGAGCGGCCGGCGGACGGATGGGGCAGGAACCAGCGTATTATTTAACGTTTTGCCGCCTACGCTAACAGCTACAGCCAGAGACAAACCATGCCGCACTACCGCTCCCGCACCTCGACCCACGGCCGCAACATGGCCGGCGCCCGCGCCCTGTGGCGCGCCACCGGCATGAAGGACGACGACTTCGGCAAGCCGATCATCGCGGTAGTGAACTCGTTCACGCAGTTCGTGCCGGGCCACGTGCACCTGCGCGACCTGGGCGCGCTGGTCGCCAAGGAAATCGAGGCCGCCGGCGGCGTCGCCAAGGAATTCAACACCATCGCCGTGGACGACGGCATCGCCATGGGCCACGGCGGCATGCTGTACTCGCTGCCCTCGCGCGAACTGATTGCCGACTCGGTCGAATACATGGTCAACGCGCATTGCGCCGACGCCATGGTCTGCATCTCGAACTGCGACAAGATCACCCCGGGGATGCTGATGGCCGCCATGCGCCTGAACATCCCGGTCGTGTTCGTGTCGGGCGGTCCGATGGAAGCGGGCAAGGTCAAGTCGCCTACCGACGGCAAGGTCATCGCCAAGATCGACCTGATCGACGCCATGATCAAGGCCGCCGACCCCAAGGTGTCGGATGCCGAAGTGGCCGAAGTCGAACGCAGCGCCTGCCCGACTTGCGGCTCCTGTTCCGGCATGTTCACCGCCAACTCGATGAACTGTCTGACCGAAGCCATCGGCCTGGCCTTGCCGGGCAACGGCACCATCGTCGCCACGCACGCCTGGCGCAAGGGCCTGTTCGAGCAGGCCGGCCGCCTGGTGGTGGACCTGTGCCGCCGCTATTACCAGGAAGACGACGAGTCGGTCCTGCCGCGCAGCATCGCCACCAAGAGCGCGTTCCAGAACGCGATGGCGCTGGACGTGGCCATGGGTGGTTCGACCAACACGGTGCTGCACCTGCTGGCCGCGGCGCAGGAAGCCGGCGTGGACTTCACCATGGCCGACATCGACCGCATTTCGCGCAAGGTGCCGTGCCTGTGCAAGGCGGCGCCCGCCACCGACAAGTACCACATCGAAGACGTGCACCGCGCCGGCGGCATCCTGGGCATCCTGGGTGAACTGGCGCGCGCGGACCTGTTGGACCTGTCTTGCGGCAACGTGCACAGCGGCACGCTGGGCAATGCGATCAAGCAATGGGACGTGGCCGGCGGCGCCGGCGAGGAAGCGCAGAAGTTCTACCGCGCGGCCCCGGGCGGCATCCCGACCACGGTGGCCTTCAGCCAGGACGCTACCTTCCTGACGCTGGACACCGACCGCAAGACCGGCTGCATCCGCAGCAAGGAAGACGCTTATTCCAAGGACGGCGGCCTGGCCGTGCTGTACGGCAACCTGGCTGAGAAGGGTTGCATCGTGAAGACGGCCGGCGTGGACGAGTCGCAATGGGTCTTCACCGGCCGCGCGCGCGTCTTCGAAAGCCAGGACGACGCCGTGGAAGGCATTCTGGGCGACAAGATCGTCGCGGGCGACGTGGTGGTGATCCGCTACGAAGGCCCGAAGGGCGGTCCGGGCATGCAGGAAATGCTGTACCCCACGTCGTACCTGAAGTCCAAGGGCCTGGGCAAGACCTGCGCACTGTTCACGGACGGTCGCTTCTCGGGCGGTTCCTCGGGCTTGGTGATCGGCCACGCTTCGCCGGAAGCGGCCGAAGGCGGCACGATCGGCCTGGTGGAAGAGGGCGACGTGATCGAGATCGACATCCCGAACCGCAAGATGCATCTGGCCGTTTCCGACGAGGAACTGGCGCGCCGCCGCGCGGCGATGGATGCGCGGGCCGACGGCTGGGAGCCGGTGGGACGCGAGCGTGTCGTGTCGCAGGCGTTGCAGGCTTATGCGGCCTTGGCGACGTCGGCGGATCGTGGCGCGGTGCGGGATCTGTCGCAGCTGAAGCAGAAGGGCAAGCGCTGATTCTTGCTTGCTGATGCATGAGAAGGGCGGCGCTTTCATGCGCCGCTTTTTTTTGCTCTTCTTCCAGGGCTGTTGCTCTCTATACAATCGACCCACAAACCAAGGAGCCAGCCCATGTCCCTGAATTCTGACGCGCTGCGGCTCTTCCTGGGCGTGGTGGATGCCGGATCCCTCAGCGCCGCCGCGGAACTGCTGGGCCACACCGCGTCGGGCGTCAGCCGGGGCCTGTCGCGCCTTGAAGAAGAGCTCGGCGTCACCCTGCTCAACCGGACCACCCGGCGCATGGATCTGACCGAAGAGGGCAAGCATTTTCTCCCCAAGGCCAGGCACATCGTCGCGTCGCTGGACGAAGCCGAGGACTGCATGCGCATGGTGCATCAGCGGCCAGCGGGCCGCTTGCGGGTGGATGCGTCGGTGCCGGTCATGCTGCATTGCGTGGTGCCGCTGGTGGCGGAGTTCCGGCGCGAGTATCCGGCGATCACGCTTGAACTCACCAGCAACGACCGTATCGTCGATCTCATGGAACATCGCACCGACGTGGCCCTGCGCATGGGGCCGCTGACGGATTCCACCTTGCACGCGCGGCCGTTGCGGCCGTCGCCGCGTTGGGTGATGGCCAGTCCGGACTATGTGGCCCGGCGCGGCGCGCCGGAGACCGTGGAGGATCTGGCCGCGCATGAGGTGCTGGGCTTCACCCAGCCTGAGAGCCTGAACGTCTGGCCCTTGCGCCACGCGGGCGGGTCCAGCTATCTGGCGGTGCCGACGCTGGCGACTTCCAGCGGCGAGACCCAGCGTCAGCTGGCCGTGCGCGGCGTGGGTATCGCCTGCCTTTCCGACTTCGTGGTGCGCGAGGACGTCAAGGCCGGCCGCCTGGTGAAACTGATGGAAGCCGCGCACACGGACTACCTGCAGCCCATGCACGCGGTGTATCACCGCAACACGCAGCTGTCGCGGCGCATAGCCTGTTTCCTGGACTTCCTGGCGGCGCGGATCTGAGTCTGCGCCGCGTTGCGGTTTGCGCCTGGAACCTGCGCAAGCAGGCCCCAGGGCAGGCAGGTCCTAGGCGTGCAAGGCGCGGCCGAAGGCCGACAGCACCGATTCGTGCAGCGTTTCCGACAGGGTCGGGTGCGCGAAAACCGTGTGCATCAGGTCTTCCTCGGTGGCTTCCAGAGATGCCGCCACGCCATAGCCGGTGATCAGCTCGGACGCCTCGGGGTGGATGATGTGCGCGCCCAGCAGTTCGCCGCTTTTCGCGTCGAACACTGTCTTCACCAGCCCCTGGTCTTCGCCCATGGCGATCGCCTTGCCGTTGCCGGCGAAGGTGAACTTGCCCACGCGGATGTCGCCGCCGGTTTTGGCGGCGTGTTCGCGGGCGCGGGCTTCGCTCATGCCGATGCTGGCGACCTGCGGATACGAATAGGTGCAGGCCGGAATGCGCAGCGGATCGATGGGATGCACGGGCTTGCCGGCGATGGCTTCCACGCACAGCACGGCTTCGTGGCTGGCCTTGTGCGCCAGCCACGGCGCGCCCGCCACGTCGCCAATGGCGTAGATGCCGGGCTCGCCCGTGCGGCACAGGCCGTCGGTCACGATATGGGTCTTCTCCACTTTGACGCGAGTCTGCTCCAGGCCCAGGTTCTCGACGTTGCCGACGATGCCGGCGGCGACGATGACGCGCTCCACTTCCAGTTCGCTGCGCTTGCCTTGCTGGTCCAGGGACACTTTCACGCCGGTCGCGGTCAACGAGGACGAAGCCACCGCGCACTGCGTCAGTACGCGGATGCCTTGTTTCTCGAAGGCCTTGCGGGCCAGCGCCGAGATCTCTGCGTCTTCCTGGGGCAGGATCTCCGCGGTCATATCGATCAGCGTGACTTCCGCGCCCACGGCGCGATAGAAACTGGCGAACTCGGCGCCGATGGCGCCTGCACCCACCACCAGCAGCGATTTCGGGATCTCGGTGGGGACCAGCGCCTGGCGATAGGCCCAGATGCGTTCACCCAGGGGCAACGCCGGCAGTTCGCGAGCGCGCGCGCCCGTGGCCAGGACGATGTGCTTGGCCGACAGCGTGTTGCCATTGTCCAGCGCCAGGCGGCCGGCGCCAGCCAGCTTGGCGCTGGCGGCGAACACGGTCACGCCGTTCTTCTTCATCAGGTGCGCCACGCCCTGGCCCAGGCGGCCCGCCACTTTGCGTGAACGCGCCACCATGGCGGTCAGGTCAGGACGCACGTCGCCCGCGCCCGCCACGCCGTAATGCGCGGCCTCGCGGCAGGCGCGCAGCACGGTGGCGCTGTGCAGCAGCGCCTTGGTGGGGATGCAGCCCCAGTTCAGGCAGATGCCGCCCAGTTCAGCGCGTTCCACCAGCGCGACCGACATGCCCAGCTGGGCCGCACGGATGGCGGCGACGTAGCCACCGGGTCCGCCGCCCACCACGACGAGATCAAACGTAGTCTTGGTCATGGCGGGGCTCACAGCAGGATGCGCACGGGATTTTCGATCAGCGTGCGGAAGGCGGCCAGCCAGCGCGCACCCACCGCGCCGTCCACCACGCGGTGGTCCGCGGACAAGGTCACCGTCATGACGGTGGCGGCGGCCAGTTGGCCGTCGCTGTCCACCACCGGGCGCTTCTCTGCCGCGCCCACTGCCAGGATGGCGGCCTGCGGCGGATTGATGATGGCGGCGAACTGGCTGATGCCGTACATGCCCAGGTTGCTCACGGTCAGCGAGCCTCCGGTGAATTCCTCGGGTTTCAGGCGGTTGATCTTGGCGCGTCCGGCCAGCTCGACGATTTCGCCGGCGATCGCGGACAAGGACTTCAGGTCCGCGTCGCGCACGATGGGCGTGACCAGGCCGCCATCGGTCGCGACCGCGACCGAGATGTCGGCGCCGGCGTGGTACTCGACCGCGTCCTCGTGCCAGCTGGCGTTTACCTCCGGCACCTCGCGCAGGGCCAGCGCCGCCGCGCGCACGATGAAATCATTGACCGACAGCTTTACCGTGCCGCCCTGGTTGGCTTGTGTGCGCAATGCCAGCAGCGCGTCCATCCTGCAATCCACCGTCAGGTAGAAGTGCGGTACGTTCTGCTTGCTTTCCGTGAGGCGGCGAGCGATGGCGCGGCGCATACCGGTATGCGGCACGCGGCGCGCGGCCGGGCGGTCGGCCTGAGGCGCGGCAGC
>NZ_DATCUY010000498.1:0-11933 GCF_036567245.1 Achromobacter sp.
CTGGCGCTCGACCCGGACGCCGGATTGGCCGCCGCGCTGGATGCCCTGGCCGCGGCCACCGGCGGTGCTCTCCATCCGCTGCGCGTACTGAAAACCGGCGCCGACGCATTGCAGGACACGCACGGCCAACTGCGCCAGCGCTACGGCGCACAGGCCGGCGCCGTCTACCTGCTGCGGCCGGACGGCTACGTGCTGGGGCGCTGGATCGCCCCCCCGGCCGCCACCTTGCGCGCCGCCCTCCAGCCCTACTACCCCTCGATCGCACTGGATGCACCCAAGGAAGAGCAAGCATGAACAACGAAGAACTGGACCAGGTCTATACCGCCATGGCACAGACCCTGACGCGCGTTGGCGAGGAACAAGCGCCGCTCTTCCTGTCGATCCTGAGCCTGTCGCTGCTGGCCCGGTTGACGGATGCGCGCGACGCTGCTGCGCTCCTGACGCAGGCGGAAGCTGCCTGCCTGGCCAACAGCCCTGTGGCACACTATCCCGCCACTGCTTCTGCCCGCCCGACGTGAACCCGCCCGCCCTCGAACGATTCCTGACCTACCGCCTGCACGTACTTAACAAGATCACGGACAGGGACACGAATCGCGCCTATCTGGAAGATTGCGGCATCCCGCTAGGCGAGGCGCGCTGCCTGGCGGCCATCGGCCGCTACGCGCCCCTGTCGGTCAACGACCTGGCACGCGCGGCCAATCTGAACAAAGGCCAGGCCAGCCGCTCGGCGCAGGCGCTGGTGGAGCGCGGCCTGGTCGAAAAAACCATGTCCGCGTCCGACGGACGCGGCGTGGTGCTCGCACCCTCCCCGGCCGGCTTGGCGCAGTACCAGCGCGTCATCGACCTGATCGCCCGCCGCAATGAAGAGATCTTCGGCTGCCTCGGCGCCGACGAGCAACGCCTGCTGGGCGACATGCTGGACCGCGTGATCAGCCATCTGCAGCCTGACGCGGACGGCGCAGAAGACTAGCTCACGCACGAACCGGATCGCAGTACGCCCAGGCCCTAGGCCTTGGGCGCGGTAGCCCCCAGTTGCGCGGCGGCCTCATCCATGAACTGCGCCATGCGCACGTCCAGCTCGGTCACTCCGCCGGCGTCATGCGTGGTCAAGGTCACGTCCACGCGGTTGTAGACGTTGGTCCATTCGGGATGATGGTTCAGCTTCTCCGCGAACATGGCCACGCGCGCCATGAAGCCAAATGCCGCATTGAAATTGGGGAAGCGGAAGCGCTTTTCGATGGCGTCGCGCATCGCCACCGCCTGCCAGCCGGACAAGGCGGCCACGGCGGTATCGGTGCCGACGCGGGCGGGAGGAAACATGCTCATGACGGACTCCGGAAAAAAAGGCGGCGGCGCGTTGCGCCAGCCGCCTCGGACACTGGGCTGGCCCAGGCTTACTGCTGGACCGCGTACAGGTAGATCTCCACCCGGCGGTTCAGCGCGCGGCCTTCGGCGGTCGCATTGTCGCCGATCGGATCGTTCGGCCCGCGCCCCTCGACCGTCAGGCGGCCGGCGGCCACGCCTTGTTTGCCGAGGTAGTCCGTCACGCTCTTGGCGCGATTGACCGACAGCGTCTGGTTATGCGCCAGCGCGCCCGTGCTGTCTGTATGGCCGACGACCTTGGCCCGCAATTCAGGATGTTGATTGAGCGAACGCGCCACGCTGTCCAGCACCGGCAGCAGCGCCGGCTTGAGCTGCGTCTTGTCCGTATCGAACGACACGCCGCTGGGAATGTTGACCTTCAGGCTGCCGTCGGGCATTTCGACCACGTCGATACCCAATGACGAAGCGCCCGATTTCTGCACGTCTTCCTTGACCACCTTCCAGTTGTAGCCAACCAGGCCGCCCGCCACCGCGCCGATGCCAGCGCCGATGGCCGCACCCTTGCCGTGGCCGATCAAGGCGCCGATGCCGGCGCCGATCGCCGCCCCCGCGCCCGTGCCCACGGCCGTGTTGGTCTGCTGCTGCGTGGCGCATCCCGCCAGCAACGCACCCGCTGCCGCGACGACTGCGATCCGGTTGAATATTGTTCTTGAGCTCATGGCAACCTCCACTTATTCCGTCGGTGTGCCGGATCATTCCGGCCAGACCATGCTAGCAAGCACGGAACGGGAGGCAGGCAACATTTTGTACTATCAGGAGAGCCCTGAAGATAGCGCGGCCGCACTGTACAGCACGGCCGCAGCCAGGGCGGAAAGGCGCGCAGTCCCGCAACAATGGGCTACATTCCGCCCACCGCCGGCCGGCCTCCCATGCGAAGGCCGGCGCCTGGCGCCTAGCGCTGCTGGAACGTCCGGCGCGCCACGTTCAGCGACACCATGGCCATGAGCGCCATGGCCAGCAGGTAGTAGCTCGGCGACAGCTTGGAATCGGTGGTCGCGATCAGCCAGGTCAGGATGAACGGCGCAAAGCCGCCGAAGATCGTCACTGCGATGTTGTAGCCCAAGGACAGGCCCGTGGTGCGCACCTGCACCGGGAAAATCGCGGACATCAGCGCCGGCATGGGCGCAAAGTACAACGTGGCCAACAAGCCCAGAATGACCTGGACGATCATCAGCACGCCCACCGTCGGATACGACACCAGCAGATAGAACAAGGGGTAGCACAGCACCGCGGTCAACAGGGCCGCGGCCGTCATGATGCGCGCGGGTCCGATCCGGTCGGCCAGCGCGCCGACGAAGGGCGCGCCCACCGTCATGATGACGCCGGTGACCAGCGTCGCCAGAAAGCCGATGGTCGGCGGCAGGCCCAGCTGGCGTATCGAGTACGTCGGCATGTACAGGGCCAGGTAGTTGCCCACCGAACCCAGCGCCACGAAGCCCACGGTGACCAGCAGGCGCAGCTTCTGGCCCGCGAACACATCGCTCAGCGGCGAAGCCGAAGCCTCCGCCGCGCTGAACTCCGGCGTTTCATCCATGTGATGGCGGATGTAGTAACCCACCGGCGCGATCAGCAGGCCGAATACGAACGGAATGCGCCAGCCCCAGCTTTCCAGCTGCGCCTGGGTCAAGGTCGCATTGAGCACCGCGCCGAACAGCGCCGCCAGCAGGATCGCCGCGCCCTGGCTGGCGACCTGCCAGCTCGCGTAGTAGGCGCGCCGATCTGGCGCATATTCGATGAGGAAGGCCGTCGCGCTGCCGAACTCTCCGCCTGCCGAAAAGCCCTGGATCAGCCGGGCAAGCAGGATGATGATCGAGGCGGCCACGCCGATCTGCGCATGCGTGGGCACCACCACGATGATCAGCGTGCCTATCATCATCAGGAAAATCGAAGCCGTCAGCGCCGCCTTGCGGCCAGCCCGGTCGGCATAACTGCCCAGCACGATGGCGCCCAGCGGCCGCATCAGGAACGACACGCCGAACGTGGCCAGCGCCAGCAGCAGCGAGGAACTTTCGCTGGCGGACGGAAAGTAAAGCTTGGCAATGATCAGCGCGAAGGTGCCGTACGCGATCATGTCGAACCATTCGAGCGCATTGCCGATGGACGCGGCGATCACCGCGCGCCGCGCCTGGGCGCGCCGGTCGCCTGATGGCGCCGCCTTGTCGCGGGCAGCGGCCGCCGCATTCCACGTTGTCTTCTCCGAATAAGCCATTTTTCCCTCTGTTTTTTTTGAAGAATTAACTATCGATCAACTCATAGACGGGCTATCGCAAGATGGCCCGCCAGCTTTTCCATGAACTGTTCGCACAGGCTGATCTGCGCCAGCGCGACATACTCGTCCGGCCGGTGCGCCTGCTGCAGATTGCCCGGGCCGCAAATCACGGCCGTCATGCCTGCCCGCTGGAACAAGCCGGCCTCGGTGCAATACGCCACTTTCTCGGTGCCGCGCGAGCCGGTCAGCGCCTGCGTCAAGCGCGCGATCTCGGCGGTCGCGGCGGTATCGAAACCAGGCACTTCCGCCATCGCCTCCAGCTCGATGTCGGCCTGCGGGTTCTCCGCCTTGATGCGATCGCGCAGTTCGCCCGTGATGTAGCGGCGCAAGCCGCCGATCACGTCCGGCGCCAGCACGCCCGGGATGGTGCGGAATTCAAACTCGAACTGGCAGCGATCCGGGATCGTATTGACCGACAGGCCGCCCGAGATCGTGCCGGTGTTGGCGGTGGTGTACGGGACCTCGAAATCCTGGTCGAAGGGTCCGTTCTGGCGATGGCTGTCGGCCATATCGCGGATGTGGCAGATGGCGCGCGCCGCGTATTCGATCGCGTTGACGCCACGCGGCGTCAACGAGGAATGCGCGGCATGTCCATGCACGGTGCAGCGGTACAGATTGCTGCTCTTGTGCGCCGAGATCACGCGCATTTCGGTCGGCTCTCCCACGATGCAGCTGTCGGGCCGGATCTCCAGCTTCGCCAGTTCGCGCAGCATGGCGTCGGCGCCCAGGCAGCCGACCTCCTCGTCATAGCTCAGCGCCAGATGCAGCGGCACGCGCAGGCGACGCGAGGTGAACGACGGCAGCATGGCCAGCGCCGTTCCAATAAAGCCCTTCATGTCGCAGGTGCCGCGTCCGTACAGCCGGCCATCGCGCACTTCGGGCGCGAACGGATCGCTGGTCCAGGCCTGGCCGTCCACCGGCACGACGTCGGTATGGCCTGAAAGCACCACCCCGCCCTGAGTGCCGCCGTCAGCGGCGGGCACGGTCACGAAGAGGTTGGCCTTCTTGCCGTCGGCGTTGTAGATCAATCTGGGCGCAAGCCCGGCCGCGGCCAGGTGGTCGCGCACCGTTTCGATCAAGCCCAGATTCGACAGGCGGCTGGTCGTATCGAAGCGCACCAGCCGCTCTATCCATTCCAGGGAACGGGGAAGTTCAGAAGTATTCATGGGTCCTACCCTGACGTTGAGGTCCGGCGCCGCCGCTCAGGCTGTCTTGCCCCGGGCCGCATCCAGAAAGCGCGATAGTCTAGCCACGCCCTCGTCCAGACGGTCGTGCGCGCTGGCGTAGCACCAGCGCAGATAGCCCTCGCCCTCGGGACCGAAGGCCACACCCGGCGCCAGGCCCAGGCCGCCGCGCACCACCAGGTCCTTGCAGAACGCCAGGCTGTCCGAGATGCCGCGGACGCGGAAGAAGGTGTACATCGCACCCGGCGCCGCGCCGGCCAGTTCGACCCCGGGGACCTGCCCCAGCCTCGACGCCAGATGGTCGCGCGCCAACCGCAACCGCGCCACCGTGCGCGCGATGACGGGCTCGCCCTGCTCCAGCGCGCACAAGGCGGCGGTTTGCACGAAGCCTGGCGTGCAGGTGTTGCTGTATTCGATCAGCTTGCCGATCTCCGGCAGCAGTCCGCGTGGCGTCACCACCCAGCCCACGCGCCAACCCGTCATCAGCCAGGCCTTCGAGAACGAGTTGCAACTGACCACGCGATCATCCGGCGCGGCGAGGTCCAGGAACGTAGGCGCCACCGCGCCGTCGTAGTAGTAGCGTTCATAAACATCGTCGGAGATGATCCAGATGCCGTGCTTGCGGCAATGCTCCAGCACCGCCCGTTGCTGCTCGGCGGTCATCACCCAGCCCGTGGGATTGTTCGGCGAATTCACCAGGAGCGCCCGCACATCCGGCGTCAGGGCGCTGAGCAAGGCGTCCAGATCCAGGCGCCAGCCGCTCTCCGAGAACGACAGCGCAACGGTCGTCACCCGCGCGCCCAGCACCTTGGGCATTTCCACCAGGTTGGGCCACAGGGGCGTCACGGCAACCACGTGATCGCCCGCGCCCACGATGGCCTGCACTGCGGTCATCAGCGCCGAAGTGCCCGAACTGGTCACCGCGATGTTGTCCACGTCGCGCTGGCCGTGCAGGCCGCTCACATACGAGGCCAAGCGCTCGCGCAACGCCGGCACGCCCAGAGTCTGCACATAGAACGTCTGCCCGGAAGCGATATGGGCGATGGCCGCGTCGCGGAACGCCGCCGGCGTCTGCTCATCCGGCTCGCCGAACCAGAAGGGCAGCACGTCGGCGCGGCCCATGCCTGCATTGGCGACTTCGCGAATCTGCGACGAACGCAAGGTCTGAACGCCGGCGCGCGCGGCGGTGCTGAAGCCGCCGGAAGATACTGCTGTATTCATGCCTGTTCCTGTCATGCCAGAAAAAAGAGATCGCGCCGCCGGCTCAGCGGCACGCCGCGTCAAACTGTGCGCGCGCCTGCCGCGCGCCGCGGGCCAGCCAGGCCACGTCGGAGTGCAAGGCAATGAACTGCACACCCAGCTTGCGGTAGCGCGCCGCCTCTTCGGGATCATTGGCGAAGATGCCGACCGCCTTGCCCGCCGCCTTGCCGGCTTCGATCACGCGGCCCACGGCCTCGCGCACCTCGGCATGGGCCATGTCGCCCAGGCGGCCGAGGCTGGCCGCCAGATCGGCCGTGCCGACGAACAGGCAATCCGCCCCAGGCAACGCGGCAATGGCTTCCACGTTGCGCACCGCCTGCGCCGATTCGATCTGCAGGATCGCGCAGGCCTGCTCGTTGGCCAGCTTGACGTAGGACGGGTCTTGGCCATACATCCCGGCCCGCACCAGTCCCGCCACCCCGCGCACGCCGCCATTGCCCTCGCAAGGGAAGCGCATGGCCGCGATAGCGCGGCGCGCGTCCTCGGCCGTGTCGATGTTCGGGAAAATGATCGTCTTGGCGCCGCAGTCCATGGCGCGCTTGACCAGCGCCGCATCGTTCACCGTCACGCGCACGATCGGATACGCCGCCGCGCCATGCGCGCGCGCCGCATCGATCGCCTGCAATTGCGCCGTCAGCCCCGCCATGTCGTTGGGCGCATGCTCCATGTCCACGACCAGCCAATCGAAGCCGCAATGCGCAATCGCCTCGGCCACCGCCGGGCTCGCCAGGGTCAGCCAGCAGCCCTCGGAAGGATCCAGGGCCAGGAGTGCCTTGCGTATCGGATTCGAATCTTTCATGTCTGCTCCATAGTGTTCAAACGGGGAGCATTCATGGTGTCGACGCCCCCTCAAACAGCCAAACAAAGATACCGGAGCCGAATCGCGAATATTTCCGAATTTGTGACGTTGATGTGTAATATTTTGGATTGAAATTAGCGAAACCCTGGATTTCTTGGAAAAATCGTGCAAAACAAGAATTTCGACCCCACAGACCTGCAGATCCTGGCCGCCTTGCAGGTCGATGGACGGCTGTCCAGCGCCGATCTAGCCGAACGCGTTTCGCTCACGCCTTCGCCCTGCTGGCGCCGCGTCAAGCGCCTGGAGGACGAGGGCGTGATCCGCGGCTACCGGGCCGAGGTCGACGTCAAAAAGCTCGGCTTCGGCGTGACCGCGTTCGTGTGGATTTCACTGGATAAAAAAGACGCCAAACACGTCAAGGCGTTCGAGGACGCCATCAAGGACGTGCCGGAAGTACTGACGTGCCATTGCGTGTCGGGCCGCTACGATCACCAGTTGACGGTGATCGCCCGCGATTTGGACGCCTTCGGCGATCTGGCGCGCTACGTGCTTGGCGCCTTGCCGGGCGTGAAGGAGGTCTACACCTCCTTCGTGCTGAAGGAAGTCAAAGGGCTGGGGGACGCGATTTCGTTGCCGGCGGGATGATGCCGGAAACAGGCCGGCAAAGCGCGGCGTGCACCCAAGGGATTGCTCGCCGTCAGCGTGTGCCGAACCGTTCCAACCAGGGCAGCGCCGCATCCAGCCTGGGAGACTCCACTTCAGGCTGCGCCGCGCCTTCGGGCAGCGTCAGTCCCACCCGATTGTGCCAATACGTGCGCAGGCCCACCTTGCTGGTGCCGAACATGTCGTAGCCCGAACCGGCGATGAACGCGGCCTGGGCAGGCTCCACCTGCAATTGCGCCAAGGCCAATGCATAGGGTCGCGGGTCAGGCTTGTAGAAGCCCGCTTCCTCCGATGTCACCACCACGTCCCAGTCCACGCCCAACAGACCGGCGGCACGCCGCCCCAGGCGAGCGGAGCAGTTGGTCACCACGGCCAGACGGCAATGCGGCCGCAGCGCCTGCAGCAATTCGCGCGCGCCGTCCCAAGCAGGCAGCTCGTCCCAGCCAGCCTCGAGCGCGGCCGGCGCGTCCGCGGGCAGGCCGACCGCAGACGCAGCCTCCTGTACCAGGCGCTCATAGGGTTGATAGGCGCCGCAGCCATAGGTGCGGCGCAGGTATTCCGCGCGCCAAGCCCGTCCAGCGGCCTCGGAACCCGCCGCGCGGTTCCATACGGTCCAGGAATCGAGCAAGGCGGTAAGCAGGTCGAACAGCACGGCCTGGGGATAGGCGGGCGCAACAGCAAGACTGGACATGCGTGACTCTCTCAGGTGGCGATGGAGCCACTATAAAGAGCCTCGAGCACGCTGTGGTTCAGCCTGCGTTTACCCTGAGTTAAGCCCCGGCTTAACCGCATCCGCCACTGGCAAGCCTGCAGGCAGGCTGCGGCTTCGCCAGCTTGAACAGAAAAAAACAAAGGCCGTTGGCGATGACGTCAATGGCCTTTTCGACAACGCCGTTCGCGCAGTGCTACTTCGCCCACTCGGTGGGCGGCAAAGCGGCGATCGAACGGGTCGCCATTGCCTCGGTGTGCTTCAGATGCGCAATCGTCAGGCGCCGGGCCTCGTCGGCATTCTGGTCGCGGATAGCTTCGTAGAGCTGCTGGTGCTGGTGGATCGACTCCTTGCGCTCGGCCCACTCCGCCACGAAGAAATAACGGCACAGCCGAAATTCCAGTTCCTGGATGACCGAAAACGCCAGCGCATTGTCGGCGGCCTGCGCAATCAAGGTATGGAATTGCGAATTGACCCGCGAGCAGCATACGAAATCGTTACGCTCGACCGCCCGCTCTCCTTCCTCCACCAACGCCAGCAGTTGCTGCAGATGGGTGCTGCGGCGCCGATGAGCAGCCATCGCCGTGATCTCCGGCTCGACGATCTGGCGCAGTTCGAAGAGCTCGTGCAGCTCGCCGACCGACAGGCCCCGGACATAGGTGCCGCGGCGCGGCGCCGATTCGACCCACCCCTTTGCCTCCAGGGCTTTCAAGGCTTCGCGCACCGGGATCTTGCTGACGCCGAACCGCTCCGCAAGATCATCGATCAACAGGCGTTCCCCTGCCCGAAGCTCGCCCGTCACGATCTGTTCAAAGAGCGTTTCATAGACGCCGCCAGGACGTGGCGCGTGGTTTTCCGCGCTGTCTGAAGCAGAGCGCAGGCGTTCTGCGAGTGCCATGCAATTCCCCAAATTAGCTGGCGCAAGGAGGCCAGATTCCACTTGACATGCTACCACGCCACATATATCCTTTTTTCACTTCGTATACTTTTTATTGATTTAGTATATGCAATGAATTATTCGTATATATGAGGAGACAGTGTGAACATCACCAAGTCCAGCACGTCGAGCAAACTAGCCTGTTTCCTTCGCGCAGCCTGTGCGACGGGGCTCCTGGCCTGTGCCCTGGGTATCGCCCATGCGGCGCCCTACCCCTCGCGCCCCGTCACCATCGTGGTGCCCTTTGCCGCCGGCGGCGGCTCCGACATCGTCGCGCGCCTGGTCGCGCAGCAATTGAACGATGAATATCAGCAACCCTTCATCGTCGAGAACAAGCCGGGCGGTAGCACGCAAATCGCCACGCGCTTCGTAATCAACGCCCCCGCAGACGGCTACACGCTGCTGCTGGCCTCGACCTCGGTGGTCAACAACTCCTACCTCTACAAGAACCTCAACTACGACGCCGCGCGATCGCTGCGCCCGATCATCGGCCTGGTCGACGTGCCCGCCTTCCTGGTGGCCGGCGTCAACTTGCCTGCCAAGAACGTCAAGGACTTCCTGGCAGCCGCCGGCTCGCTCTCGAATAGCAACCGGCTTTCCTTCGGCTCGGCCGGCACTGCGAGCACCCTGCACCTGGCCGGCGAATGGTTCAACCAGGTTGCGGGGCTGAAAGGCGTCCATATCCCCTATAAGGGCAGCGGCCCGGCGGTTGTCGCGCTGGCCAGCGGCGACGTGGACTACTCCTTCGAAAACCTGGCGCCTGCCCAGGCCCAGATCGCCAGCCAGCGCGTGCGCTTGCTGGCGATCGCCGGACCGACCCGCTTCCCCACGCTTCCCGATGTGCCCACGCTGAAAGACTTCGGCCTGCCCGCCACGGACATGGCCAGCTGGTTCGTCCTGATGGCGCCCGCCGCGACGCCCGACGGCGTCGTCGACCAGTTAAACGCATCGGTAAACCGCATTCTTTCCAAACCGGAAATCCAGCAACGGTTTCTGGAACTGGGCCTCATCCCCACGGGAGGCTCTCCGCAGCAACTGGCAGAGCGCATGCGGGTCGACAGCGAAAAATGGATTGCCATCATCAAAGCCGGCCACGTCTCCGTGGACCAATGACACAGCGGCCACCGCCTTCACCATCGAGGTAACCCCATGCGTTCCCCCCCCTCCCCAGGCATTGTGGGCGTAGCCTGCGTTCCCCACGCCCCTCAGTTCCTGTCGCAACCGGACACCGAAGACCTGGAGCAGGTCCGGCGCGTGCGCCTGTCCATGGAGCAGGCCGGACAACGCCTGCGGGCCCTGCAGCCCGATTGCATCATCGTGCTTGCAAACGACCATGGCGACCACTTCGTGACGCACTCGGTCCCGGCGTTCTGCCTGCACGCCGCCGCGCGCGCCGACGGCATGCACAAGCACCGTGGCGAATGGACGCTGGATCCATCCATGGGCTATCGGCTGGTGCGGGCGATGGAAGAGGAAAGCTTCGATCTCGCCTATACCCTGTCGGCCAAGCTGCCCACGGCATTCACCATTCCGTACGAATTCATGGGTTTCGGCCGCGACGTGCCGATGACGCCTATCTTCGTCAACGCCTATATCCCGCCCCAGCCGTCCGCGTTGCGCTGTTATGCCTTCGGCCAGGCCCTGGCGCGTGCGGTGTCGCGCATGGGGCGGCGCGCCTTGCTGATCGCCAGCGGCGGGCTGTCGCACTATCCAGGCACCGCGCACTACTCCACCCCCGACGTGGACACGGACCGCCAACTGTATGAGCAAATGCGCGCCGGCAATCTCACCGGCCTGCTGGCGCTGGACGAACAGGCGCTGGACCGCAGCGGCAACCTGGAACTGCGCGCCCCCTTGATCGCCGCCGGCGCCATGGGCAATCGGAAACCGTTCATGGCCACCTTCGAGCCGTCGTGGCATCACACCTACAGCGTCATGGCGTGGGACCTGACAGAAGACCGACAGCCCGAGGCCTTGATCTACCCGGAGCTTTCGCCGCAGCGTGTCCCCCTGGTCGAAGCCCTGTATCGACTGCGTAGCGATCCCGACGCGGCCCGCCGCTACCTGGCCGATCCCGCCGCCTGGTGCGACGGCTACGCGCTCAGCCCCGATGAGCGCGCCGCGCTGATCGAAATGAACCCCGAACGTCTCCGGGATGAGTTCTCCATCCACGCCTTGTTGACCTCCGGCGCCGCCACGCATCTGCGCCTCCTGCGCGAACGCGCCTGAACCTCGCTTCACAGGGAAACACCGTGCCCCACGGCTCCTTCGCATCCACCCACGATGCCACCCGGGCCGCCGGCCCGAACGTCCCCGATACCCGCCTGGCAGAGGTGCACGCGCTGCCGCCCGGCAGCGCCACCCCGCTATCACGGGGGCAGACATGAGCGGGCCGCCACGCCCCCGGGCCAGCCGCTACGGCCAGCGCTTCGGCGTTGCCACGGGCCACCACCTCGCGACGCGCGCTGCCGTCACGCAATTGGAGCGCGGCGGCAGCCTGGTGGACGCCATGATCTCGGCCTCCGCCGTCCTGACCGTCGTGCTCCCGCACGCAACCTCGCTGGGCGGCTGCGGCATGATGCTGATCCACGATGCCGCCAGCGGCCGCACCCGAGCCCTCAACGGCTCGGGCATCGCGCCGGCGCAGGCCATGCCCGCCCGCTTCGGCGACGCCATCGACGCCAGGGGACCGCGCAGTTGGATGGCACCCGGCCTGGTGCGCCTGTGGG